>DATLDF010000028.1:0-3843 GCA_035525975.1 Gemmatimonadaceae bacterium | reverse complement strand
GGAGCTCGGGGAAGAAGATGGAGATGATTTCGGCGACCTGGAATCGGTCGTCGCGAAAAAGGCGCTTCCAGAAATCGTAAGAACGCGAACGCTCCGCGAGCTGAGAAAGATCCGCCGCATGTCACCGATGTCTCCCGAATTTACGGTGTCGCGCAACTTCGTTGACTGGATCGTGAATCTTCCGTGGGAAGAGCGTACCGACGAGATTCTCGACGTTACGCACGCCCGCCAGATTCTGGACGAGGATCACTACGGTCTGGAGGAAGTGAAGGACCGCATTCTCGACTTTATCGCGGTGCTGTCGCTGGTCGGAAAAATTGAAGGACAGATTCTCTGTCTCGTTGGTCCACCAGGCGTAGGCAAGACATCACTTGGTCGCTCGATTGCGCGTGCTCTTGGCCGCAAGTTCATTCGCATGGCCCTTGGCGGCGTGCGCGATGAGGCCGAGATCCGGGGACATCGCCGCACGTACATCGGCTCGATGCCCGGAAGAATCATTCAGGCGATGCGTCGCGCTGAAGTTGTGAATCCCGTAATTCTGCTGGACGAAGTGGATAAGCTCGGACAGGATTATCGCGGAGATCCGGCTTCGGCGCTCCTCGAGGTTCTTGACCCGGAGCAGAACACGGCGTTCAACGACAATTATCTCGAAGTAGACTACGACCTGTCGCAGGTGTTGTTCATCACGACAGCCAACAGTCTCGCCGGAATCCCGGAAGCTCTGCGCGACCGAATGGAGATCATTCGACTCGCCGGCTATCTCGATCACGAGAAGATGGCGATCGGCAGGCAGTACCTTTTGCCGCGCCAGCTTGTTGCGAACGGATTGGATCCGGCGAATGTGACGCTGGAGCCGGATGCGCTTCCCGCGATCATGCGTGGTTACACGCGTGAGGCAGGTGTGCGTGAGCTCGAGCGTCGTCTGGCACGCGTGGCCCGCAAGCTGGCGCGCAGACAGGCCGAGAAGCCCACCGGGACTGTAAAGCAGGTAGTCACCGCAGCTGACCTTCAGGAACTGCTCGGCACTCCGCCGTTTGATCCGGACGATACATCGCTGGACGACAAGGTCGGCGTTGCGTCGGGACTCGCTTACACGAGCGTCGGTGGAGAAGTGCTCGAGATCGAAGTGAGTGTCGTGAAGGGACGGGGAAAGGTTCAGCTCACCGGAACACTCGGTGATGTGATGAAGGAGTCGGCGAGCGCGGCGTTGAGTTACGCGAGAGCGCGCGCAAAGGAGCTGGGACTCGAGGCGGACTTCTACAAGAACAGGGACATCCACATTCACATGCCCGCTGGCGCAACTCCGAAGGACGGTCCGTCCGCGGGAATTGCGATTGCGACGGCAGTCATCAGTGCCCTGACTGGCAAGCCGATTCGCGGCGACGTCGCGATGACCGGCGAGATCACGCTGCGCGGGCGTGTGCTGCCAATTGGTGGATTGAAGGAGAAGTCAGTGGCAGCTCACCGCAACAAGGTTTCGGATGTGATCGTGCCGCATGGAAACACGCGTGATATCGACGAGCTGCCGGAGGAGGTGAGAGCAGCAGTTCGATTCCATCCAGTGAAGACGATGGACGAGGTGCTTGCTATCGCCCTTCGCAGTGACGAGCCGCTGAAGGTCGAGACCAAGCGCCAGCGGCCAGCTCGACCCGCCGTCGACGCAATTTCCGACGGTCTGACGACTCACTGATGACGAGAGTTCCCGGCCCGGATCCGCTCGTAATCCGGAGCCTGGAGTTTCTGGGCGGAATGGCGGGCGCCGAAGGCTGGCGCCCGGAGCCAACGCTTCCCGAAATCGCATTTGCGGGAAGATCGAACGTCGGCAAGTCCTCCCTCCTGAACACCCTTGTCCGTCGCAAGGCGTTTGCGCGCGTCAGCCGGACGCCTGGACGCACACGCGAGATCAACTTCTTCAACGTCAACAACCAGTTCATCCTCGCCGATCTTCCGGGCTACGGATATGCCAGGATCTCCAAGGAGAGAAAGGCCGACTGGAAGCCGCTGATAGAAGGTTACCTGAAGAAGACGACGGTCCTTGCCGGAGTCGTCCTCCTTCTGGACATTAGGCGGGACCCGAGTGAAGATGATATGGCTATGCTCGATTTTCTCGCGGATGTAGAGCTCCCCACGATCGTCGTCCTGACGAAGACGGACAAGCTCACGCGCGCGGGTGCGACCGAGAGGGTCGAGGCGATCAGAAAGAATCTTTCCCTCGAGCCCGACCAGACTATTCCATTCAGCTCGTCGACAGGCGAGGGCCGTGACGAGCTGGCAGAGGCGCTTGCAGGACTTCTCGATGCCGTGCGAGGTGAGCCAACCTGAAGGGTCTGATTGCGGTAGTCGCTCTCTCCGCGCTCACAGGCGCTTGCAGCCCGCCATCGCAGGCGGGATCTACCGCGGTTGTGCCTGTCGTTGACAGCGCTTCCGTGTCCGGCGTTCCTGCGGGGTACGGCTCGCTGCGACAGGACGACATCGCAATTCGTCTCGAGCCACAGGGGCTGATCGTGAGGGCGATACCCCTTAACGAGAGCATCATTCGGCTTCTTACTCCTGATTCATACCGGGCCCTCCGGGACCTGCAGGAAAGCAACAGAAGGACGATCGACGCGATTACAAGACGTTCAGGAAATCGTCGGCCAGACCTGTGGTATGTGTCTTTTTACGGTCTCGAGGACAACGCGCGTTTCAGTCCGATGGATTTGACGATTACCAGTGGCGGCCAGGACTTCCGGCCGATCGACGTGATCCCGCTGAGCACAGGATTTGGCGAGCAGCGGCTCCGTCAGCGCGAGACTCAGAGCGCTGTCTACGTATACCCTGGCGACATCGACGTCGATCACCCGCTGACAGTTACTTTTCAGGGACTTCAGAGCTCCATCTGGGAGCTGTTGCTGCAGAGAATCGAGCGGGAGCGGGCGCTGGTGCGCGCGCGAGCGCTCCGAAGCACCAACTAGACTGCCGCACAGGCAGGCGCACTTCAAACGACCATGGCATTCCTTCCACTAAGAAAAATTCCCGATCGTCCAATTGCGCAGCTGATGGACGGCTGGCTCGCATCGATCGAGTCTGCTCTCGCAGATGATGCGACGGATCGCAACGAGCTGTGCCGAAAGGCACTCTGCGAGATCACGTATCCGGAGTATGCTGCTGACTGGGAGAGCGCAGTCGCGGACGAGTCGCTTCCCGCTGCGACGCGCCTTGCTCTCGCTTCGCTCGACCCGCGTAACATCACGCTCGAGCCGGAATACTACGCGGACTGCGAAGACGAGAAGTTTCGGCCGGTGAAGCCCCTGCTCTGGCTCTGGTACTCGTTCGACCGGACCGTCATCGGAGGGCAAAACGTCGAGATCGGCGTGCGTCTCCGGAGAATCCTTGCTCCGAAGATCTTCAAGCGCTGCGGAAAGAACTTCAAGGCCTTCCAGCACGTCGAGTTTTCGTTCGGCTACAACATGGAAGTTGGCGACGATGTTGTTGTCCATCGGCACGTTCTTCTCGACGACCGCGGCGGCATTGTCATGGGAAACCGCGTGTCGGTGAGTGATTACGCGAATATCTACAGTCACACTCACAGCATCGTCGACCAGCGCGACGTGACGAACGCCGTCACTTATCTCGATGACGGCGTAAGAATCACCTACCACGCGACTGTCCTCGCCGGCGTCCACGTGAACGAGGAAGGAATGGTGGGTGCTTCCGCCGTGGCCACGAAGGACGTGCGACCGTATCACGTCAACGTCGGAATTCCCGCTAAGAGCGTGCGAGTAAAACCGAACGCACCAAAAGCACCGGACAACGTCACAACGATAAAGCCGCGATAAGACAGGCTCCTGCCCTGACAGTTCT
>DATLDF010000026.1:0-57795 GCA_035525975.1 Gemmatimonadaceae bacterium | reverse complement strand
AGACGCTCTACTCGTCCGATTATTCCAGCGTAAGAAACCGCCCGGGCGCCTACAGCCTGCCCGTAGTGTTTACGCTTTCGGCTCCGTAATCATGACCGAACCCCGCTTTCGCCGGTCGCAGAACGGCCGGCGCGAGCGCGGGAAGCGCGCAGGCGTCATGCTCGCGCTTTCCTGTGCAATTGTCACACTGTCCGCGTTGCCGCTCGGCGCGCAGCTGACAGTCGACCGCCTGGAAATTTTTTCAACTCCATCTGCGACAGCCCGCGTGATGTCCAGCTTTGTAGTTCGCAATACGGGAAAGGAGCCGGCTCAGGCTACCGTGACGCGGGAAGACTGGAGTCGCCAAGAAAACGGCGAGAATCAGTTTGCTCCGTCTGGCAGTACCCCCGGATCCTGCCGGGACAGGATCAACGTATTTCCTGTTTCATTCCGGATCGAGCCAGGCGCCACCCAGGTGGTGCGAATTCCAGTGGAAGCGGCCGGCAGCACGGCCAAGGAATGCTGGGAAATCGTAATGGTGCAGGAGCTTCCGAGGAAAAGCGAATCCTCAAAAAGCAGTCTGCAATACATTTTCCGCACGGGTGTCAAAGTTTACGTCACTCCGGATAGCCTTCGTAAGGACGCATCGATTGCCGGCATGACCTTCGATAAAAAGAATGTTACCATCCGCTTTGCCAACGACGGACAGGTTCACCTCGCTGCAAAGGGACGCATCGAGTTTCGCAATCTCGACAACTCGGTTGCAGTGCAGGCATCGATTCCAGAGTTCGCCATTCTTCCCGGCGCCGTCAGGCGTCTGGATGTCGCGATTCCGGCGGGCCTTCGTCCCGGGCAGTACATCGCGCTTGCGCTGATTGATTTTGGCGGGTCGGAAATTGCCGCCGGCCAGCTCGAGATGAGCACCAGATAACACAGTGATTGCAGATCGACGCATAGCGCGGGCCCGGCCTGTCTCGATCGTTACGTTTCTACTGGTCGCGATCATTGCTCTCGTTCCATCCATTATGGCGGCGCAGACCACGATTGTCTCTTTTTCGTTCACAGGCGGCGGAGTCACATTCGGGCCGCCGACTGCGGCTGATTTTATTGCGGGCAGCAGGAATGCTACAGGGGGGATGCCGTTTCAGATCACCACCACGGGCGAGGTCGTCCTGATGACGCAACAGACGACGATCTCGATCCGCAGCTCGTCATCGACTCTCGGTAGCGGAAAACCAGTTGGCGACCTCCAGTGGCGCCGCAGTGACCAGTCGAGCTGGAACTCAGTCACGACAACCAACGTGCAGGTGCAGTCATGGTCGAGTCCGGGCGCTGAGGCCGGACACACCTATACCAATACCTTGTTCTTTCGCGTTTTGCTCGGTTTCACTTCGGCAAAACCTGCCGACTACACGGGGCAACTCGTCTTCACGATTGTCTCGGCGGGCCAATGAGGCTGCACTTATTCGCACGCTCGGCATCGGCTATTGTCTTCGTTTACAAGCTTGGGGCTGTCGAAGCCGAAGCACAGTCGCCACTCAAGGCGCGATCTGATCGCGTGGCCTCATCGGCTACAGTTCCTGCTCGCAACTGGTTGGCCAACGCAAGAGGGGACGCTGCAACCGGCGCACGCATCGTTGCAACCGGCGCACCCAGCACGTTTCAGATCGTCACCATCCCGCTTCCTGCGGAGCTCCCCCGGTTCGGCAATGGAAGTGTCGAAGTCATTCCGCGCGAAGGGTTCCGGATCATCGGTCAACACCGATGGTCTCTTCCTGCGCTCAGCGGAAAGGCCAGCATTGTCGCAATCATTGGTATTCCCGCGTCTGCGCGATTCGGTGTCGCAACAGGCGCTGACGTCAGGATCGACGTTCCGGGATCGCCGACCGTATCGATCGCTGTGGAGTTTGACGTTCAACTGGTTACCGGCCTGTCAGTTCGTCTAAGCCAAGCTACTCTCAACGGAAGAACAGGATCGCCGGCGACTTTGTCCTACGAGCTTGTAAATACCGGCAACGCGACCGAAACAGTGGATGTGGTCGTGTCAGCCCCTGCGGAATGGAACCTGAAGCCGTCGTCCGGTGAAGCATCCATCGAGCCTGGCAGCTCCATACGACGCAAGGCAGTCGTGCACATTCCGCGGAACATTGGAAGCGGCTCGTTCTTTCTGCGGCTCGACCTCCTGGACAAGGGCGTCTTGCGAAGCAGCGTCCCCATCACGCTCGAGGTCGACGGCGCCACGACGAACTACTCCTCCGTGGGGCCGGAAATCACGATTGCAGTAGCGCGCGCGGCCAATCGTTCGTACAGCGGGAGCACGTTAACCACTGCTTCGATTCGTGGCCCGCTCTTCGATTCGGTGCGCATCGATGCTACACTCTCGGTGGGAGAAGGCGCCTCGGGACCATTCAGCCAGGCGTTTTCACGGCTCGGTTCCTATAGTTCTTCGCCTTCAGTCGCTCTGTCGTCGCCGTTCGGACGCCTGGCAGTTGGAGCGGCGAGCAGCAGTTTCTCGGACCTGACGGGATTGTATGCCTACGGTCGAGGTGCGGCACTTGAAGCGCATCGCCCGGGCTGGCATCTCGTCGGCCTCGGAGCAATGTCGATCGCTTCGCCGAGCGCGGGCGCGGCGCAGCCAATGGCTGGCCTTCGAGCCGACGTCGGTCTTGGTCGGATCACCGTAATGTCGTCGTTGTCCCACCTGCGAGGTGGAGACCGGTCGGGACGCCAACTCGACGCAATGGGCCTTGGCGCATCGATGGCGTTTGGAGCGACTACGACGCTTCAGGCCGAGCTCGCGCGTCGGCGTTTCGATGGCGGTGGGGGAACCGGGTGGTCATCCGAAATTTCAAGAACGGACGCCGAAACCGATGCCCGCGTTCGCATTACTCATGCACCCGGTGGGAGCGATGCTTTTGCCCGGGCTACTGACGAAATAGTTGGCAACGTTTCGCGAGCCTTGTCTCGCCGGATGAGCATGATTGCCAACGCATGGCGAACATCCGATGAGACGATTGCATTTTCGAATCTTGGTTCGAGCGGGTGGTCGCTCCGATCCGAATATTTGATCCATCCGACAACCAGGGTCTCCGTGGAAGCCCGTTCGAGCGGGGTAAGGGCTACCACGAAAGACTCCCGTGATATGTCGACCGGCTATGGCGGCGGGGAACGCCAATTCAGCGCAGGAGTGAATTCGGTTTTTCGCGAATTCTATTTAAGTGGATCAATCGCAGGCGGCACGCTTGATCGTAAGACCCTGACAGCAGCAGCGGGGGAGGCGAACCGGCGCTCACCAGAAATTCTCTGGAATGCGAGCGCCGCCTGGCGAGGCGTCAACACAACTGCTGAAATTCGGGGACGATTGGATGAAACCCGGAATGTCGGCGGCGAAGTGGTGCGCCAGAGCAATCTCTCCCTTCGCGGTACCCAATCACTGGCCACTGTATTTGGCTCGGGATCGACTGGCGATATCGAGGTAGAACAGCTTCGGGGTTTTTCCCGGAATGCCACCATGCTCGTGCGTAGCGGCGTATCGATCCCAGTCACGTCAACGCTGGGGATAAAACTCTACGCGGAGCGCAACTCGCAATTCGCAACGTTATCCGGTGATTCTCCGTGGACATTCGCTGTCCGCTTCCAGCATTCCGCTCGCGTTCCGATGGTGAGGCCACCAGGCACGACTGGCTACGTCTATCGCGACATCAACGGGAACGGAAAACGTGAGGCGGGTGAGCCCGGGGTCGAAGGGGCGGTCCTTACGCGTGGCAAAGAACTGGCGGTTTCGGATGCGGCCGGAAAATATCGACTCGGCGGAGATAAAAGGGCTGACGTTGTCCTGGACGAGGCATCTTTGCCGCTCGGGTGGGTTCGGGAGCCAGCGGCTTCGGCGGACATTCCGGTGGGTGCAGCTCTGACTGCAGAAATTCATTTCATCGTTGCGCCAAGGGTGGGTGATGCCGCGGAACTACAGGTCGATCTCAGCGGAATTCGAGCTGTTGCGCGTGACGCCATGGGGCGCGAGTGGCAGGCAACGATGACCGGATCAAATGTCGCGACGTTCGGTGCGCTCCCCGTCGGAAATTACTCCCTTGCTTTGGACGTTTCGGCGGTGGACGAGCCCCTGGTTCCCCAGACGAAGCTACCCACAATCGCAGTCACCACAGGGATCACTGCTTCCGTGACAATTCGTCTCGATCCGAGACCAGTGCGGATGTGGATGGCGGAGCCAAAATCCGCAGAAAAGCGTGCTCCGACGCCTTCAAAATAAGAAATGAAAAGAAGCTTTAAGGTGTGGTTCATGTCCGGGTCCCTGATGATTTCGGGCTGCCTGCAACCTTCTGTGACCGAAGTCCCGTCAGTTTCATTGCGCGGGCGGTGGCAATACTCCGCCGTGGAGGGCGGTAGTACGGGCGCCACCATCATTGGGATTATCACAATCCAGCAAAACGCGAGCGCGACCTTTGATGGTTCGCTGGAGGGCAGCTCGAAGAACGCTGCCACGGGTGAGACCCGCGCATTCGTTGGAACGATTTCCGGATCGGCTCCGGCGGAGGGGGCAATAGATTTTGACCTTTTCGCGGAACCGCAACCGCGGCGGCACGTCGGAAAAATTGAGGGGGGAGTGCTAGCTGGAACGTGGCTGAGACTCTCGGGTGGAGTGATCTCCGCATCGGGGACCTTTTCTATGCAGCGCCTTCCCTGACGCCAGGGTTGCAACACGACGTGGCGATCGTGATGCCAGGCATAGTTCAGTTACGCATGATTCGAGTGCCAAGCTTCCTGCAAATGGCGGTTCAATCTCGCCTTTGACCACGTCCCGCCCTGGCGATTTCATCTCCAGCATCCTGTTCGATGATTCGTGGGGAGCTTCTCAATCGCACGCTCTTGATCACCGACTCGTGCATAAATACGCGCGTCGCTCGGTGAGCCGATCTCGAGGATCATCGTGTATCCAGATGAAGGGCCACAATGAGGTCCAATGGCGGACGGCTGCGGGGCAGTGTCAATGAGCGCTTTGTCCGTCTATTCACTTTCGTTTGGAGGGAGCTATGTGGAGACGGAATATCCGAGTGTTGTACGGGACGCTTTTTCTCGCGGGGGCGATCGCCGTCCCAACCATGTTGGCATCCTGTTCCGGGGATGCAACGGGGGCCAATGAGACGACAGACTTCGGTACGCCGGTGGCCCTGGGGAATGGTACGGTGAAGTCTTATTTGGTACAAAGGAACGGAGTCCCGACGGAGCTTGGGCTAGTGCTCAGTGAAGCTGCGTTGGACAATCTGCAGACAGCGCCTGTGATGGGCGGTTACGAATCGGTGGTGCCATTGCCAGCGAACAACCCGACGCAGTACAAGCTCATCGGATTGAACTGGAACCCCGCGGGCCACCCGCCGGTGTACATGCTTCCGCATTTTGACGCCCACTTCTACATGATTTCGGAAGCCGAGAAGAACGCGATTGTACCCTCTGATCCCGATTTCGGAGCGAAAGCCGCCGCGCTGCCTTCGGCCGCCTTCGCCATCCCAGGATATGTGAATGACGTCCCGGCCAACGCGGTTCCGCGAATGGGCCTGCATTGGACCGACACGAATGCTGCCGAGTTTCATGGAAGTCCATTCACGCGAACTTTTATCGAAGGATCGTGGAACGGACGCTTCATTTTTCTGGAGCCCATGCTGACTCGTGCATATCTGCTGACCCGTCCCAACGAGCTCGTGCCCCTTGCGCGCGCTTCGCAAAATGCGGCCTCCGGCTATTACCCCGGAGCGTACAGGGTGAGCTGGGATGCGCCCCGGGCGGAGTGGCGGATCGGACTGGCTGACTTGCGTTAGGAGCCTGCCGAAATGACGGCGGCAGCAGCGAAGTCCGCTGCCGTCCGTCGCTGTGCCTGCCGCGGACGACGCCCATGGTGCCTCTATGCGAAAGGGGGGACTCGAACCCCCACGGATTGCTCCACTGGATCCTAAGTCCAGCGCGTCTACCAGTTCCGCCACTTCCGCGAGGCCTGAAGTTAACTCTCCTCTCAATAAAAATCCCCCGATCTCGCGACCGGGGGATTCTTTGATTCAAGGCGACCCTGCCTAGCCGCCGACCCTGATATTCACGACACGGTCACCGCCGCCAGCCGCCAGCGAATGAACGTTGAGACTGATGTAGTCGCCCGTCTTCAACCTGCTCAGCACCGCCTGAAGATCCGCCGTCGACCTTATCTCCTTCCTCGGCGCCGGATAAAGGACTTCGAAGATCACATCCTGCGGTCCCGACTTTCCGTCTCCGAGCTTTCCATATGAAGGCCCGAGCGGAACGACGTCGGTCACCAGTACGCCCCTCCGGTTAGCGGCCAGCGACGCGCTGGCGGCCAACTCTGACGGCACCGCCGAAAGCGAAACTCCAAGCTCACTGCTTGCCAATCCGGTCGGCGCCTTGTTCGCCGGAGCATTGTTCGATGCCGGCGACACTCTCGCAACGGCATTGAGCTCCGTCAGCTTGACGGTGACGCTCTTCTTCTGTCCGTAGCGCATCACCTCGAGCTGAACATTCTCGCCAGGCTGGTGATTGCGAACGATTCGCTGAAGTGTGCTCACGCGCTCGACAGGCTTACCATCAGCCGTGATGATGACGTCACCCGCCTGCATTCCCGCTCGCTCAGCACCGCTGCCGGCGTTGAAGCCGTCAACCTTCACTCCGCGAATTTCCTTCATGCCCGCGACGGCTGCGTCTTCAGGCGTCACTTCGCGAATCTGAATTCCGAGCACACCGACGCGAACTCTTCCATGCGCGATGATGTCGTCCATCACCTTCTTCGCGAGCGTGATTGGAATCGCGAAGCCATAACCCGCGTTCACGCCGGTTGGACTGGCGATGGCGCTCGTGATTCCGATGACTTCACCGCGCTGATTGACGAGCGGTCCACCCGAATTGCCCGGATTGATTGCGGCGTCGGTCTGAATCAGGTCGCTGATCGAATAGTTGTTGTCCCCACGACGACTGAGAAGTCCCGGAAGGCTGCGGCCCTTGGCGCTGATGATTCCCGCTGTGACAGTGAAATCAAAGCCCAGCGGATTTCCAATCGCGAGGACCCACTCGCCGACTCGGCTGTTGTTGTCGTCGCCGAGTGGAAGAGTGGGGAAGTTGTTGCCCTCGATCTTGATGACGGCGATGTCCGTTGTGGGATCGTTGCCGATCACGCGCGCCTTGTACACGCGGTTGTCGAGCATCGTTACGTTCACCTGGTCCGCGACAGTGGTGCGATCACTCATCGTGACGACATGATTGTTCGTCAGGATATAGCCGTCCTTCGTGACGAGAAATCCTGAACCGGCACCGCTCTCAACCTGCGGCGCCTGCTGCTGGTTGAAGAAATCCTCGAATCCGGGCGGAAGTCCCTGCGGAGCCTGTCTGGTTCGGGCAGTCGGTCGGCTCGCCATTGAGATAGCGACGACACCGGGAGTCACGTGATCAGCGATCGATACGAATGCGTTGCTCGCTTGCGCCAGCGGCGCGACCGTGCCGGCGTCCGGTTTGCCCTGCGCAAAGCCGAGCTTCGAAAGATTGAGTCCGCCGGATGCGATGATCAGCCCGCCGAGGAAGGCGACTACGACCGCCACTCCCCACCGGGCACGCGATGAAAGTGAAGACATAAAAGCTGAAACCCCTCTTTTGGAAAAAAGTCCTGCTAAATAAGACACCGGCCGCCCCCTGTAGGTTGCGGCCGGTGCAATGTGGGTCAGTTACTTCTTTTCGTCCACGATTTCGTAGTCTGCCTCGACTACGTCATCGGCCGGCGGCTGGGCACCGTCTGTTGGAGTCGAAGCGTCACCCGCGGGCTGTTCGGCCGAGGCCGTCTCAGCCGCCTGTTGCTGGTAGAACGACTGGCCGGCCTCGCTGAACACCTTCGTCAGCTCCTCCTGCGCAGAGCGGATCTCGGCCATGTCATCGCCGCGGAGCGCCTTGCGGGCCCGCTCGATTGACGCGTCGATGCGCGTCTTGATGTCCGGATTCACCTTTTCGCCCCACTCCTTCACGTTTTTCTCGACTTCGTAGGTCATCGAGTCGAGACGGTTGCGCGCATCGATGTTCTCTCGCGCTTCCTTATCGGATGCCGCGTTCTTCTCGGCGTCCTTGACCATGCGGTCGATCTCGGAATCAGAGAGTCCGCTCGATGCCTCGATGCGAATCTTCTGCTCCTTGCCGGTCGCCTTGTCCTTCGCCGTCACGTGCAGGATGCCGTTGGCGTCGATGTCGAAGGTCACCTCGACCTGCGGAAGTCCGCGCGGTGCGGGCGGGATGCCCGTGAGCTGGAACTTGCCGATGGTCTTGTTATATGTAGCGAGCTCGCGCTCACCCTGAAGAACGTGGATCTCCACGGTTGTCTGATTGTCATCAGCCGTCGAGAACGTCTCGCTCTTCTTGGTCGGGATCGTCGTGTTGCGCGGGATGAGCACGGTGGTGACCCCACCAAGTGTCTCGATGCCGAGCGACAGCGGCGTAACGTCGAGGAGAAGAACGTCCTTCTGCTCGCCGGTGAGAACTGCACCCTGAACTGCCGCGCCAATGGCGACGACTTCGTCCGGGTTCACGCCCTTGTTCGGATCCTTGCCGAAGAACTTCTTGACGATCTCCTGGATCTTCGGAATACGCGTCGATCCACCGACGAGAAGAATCTCATCGATTTCATTCGGCTTGATTCCGGCGTCCTTGAGCGCCTGCTCCATTGGTGGAATCGTGCGCTGAATGAGGTCGTCGACGAGCTGCTCGAACTTCGCTCTGGTGAGCTGGTAATTCAGGTGCTTCGGGCCGCTCTGGTCAGCGGTGATGAATGGAAGATTGATGTCCGTCGTCTGCGTCGTCGACAGCTCCATCTTGGCCTTCTCGCCGGCTTCCTTGAGCCGCTGAAGCGCCATCGGATCCTTGGAGAGGTCGATCGCCTGGTCGCGCTTGAATTCGGTTACGAGCCAGTCGATGACGCGCTGGTCGAAGTCGTCTCCGCCCAAGTGCGTGTCACCGTTGGTGGACTTCACCTCGAACTGGCGTGAGCCTTCGACGTCGTAGAGCTCGAGCACGGAGATGTCGTACGTACCGCCACCGAGATCGAAGACTGCGACTTTCTCGTCCTTCTTCTTGTCGAGACCGTATGCGAGTGCTGCCGCCGTCGGCTCGTTGATGATCCGGAGCACGTCGAGGCCGGCGATCTTTCCCGCATCTTTCGTGGCCTGTCGCTGGGAATCGTTGAAGTAGGCGGGAACAGTGATGACCGCCTTCTCGACCTTGTAGCCGAGGTAGTCTTCGGCGGTCTGCTTCATCTTCTGAAGGATCATGGCCGAGACTTCCGGGGCGCTGAAACGCTTGCCCTGGACTTCGACTGTCGCAACGTCGTTAGCGCCGGAGGCGACTTTGTACGGAACGCGGCCGGACTCTTCCTTGACCTCGTTCATCTTGCGGCCCATGAAGCGCTTGATGGAGAAGACCGTGTTCTGGGGATTGGTAACTGCCTGGCGCTTTGCGATCTGGCCGACGAGTCTTTCGCCGTCCTTGGTGAATCCGACGACCGAAGGCGTCGTCCGGCCACCCTCGGCGTTGGGAATAACGACCGGGTCACCGCCTTCCATCACAGCAACGACGGAGTTGGTGGTGCCAAGGTCAATGCCAATAACTTTGTCTGCCATATGAGCCTCTTATTTGGTTGTGCTTGGGAATAGCACATGGGTTAAGGCAATGTGTAAGCCGCGAAAGTCTGCCAAATTGGCGTATGGAAGGCCGAAACATAGAGCTTCTGACTGGAGCTCTGATCCCACTTGAAGAAAGTTTGGCCAGGGGTTTGGTGGCTGAGAAACCTGTGGCCCGATAAATTCATCGCAGGGAAATCACAATCCCACTCACTACATCAATCGGAGCGCAAGCTTGCAGCTCATTCCACGCGACGCGCAGTTCTACGACATCTTTGCCCAGGTTGCCTCCAAGCTGTCCGGCTCGGCTGCACTCCTTCATGAAGTGTTCAAGGATCCGGCAAAGCTCGACCAGCACGTTGCATCCATCAAGAAGCTGGAGCACGAGGCCGACAACCTTACTCACGACACGATCGATCGAATCAACAGGACGTTCGTCACGCCATTCGATCGTGAAGACATTCATACACTGGCTGGAAAGCTCGACGATGTAGTCGACCTGATCGACGGCTGCGCGCGGCGCGCCTCGATCTTCCACCTCAAGAGCTCGCGCCAGCACGGGGTGATTCTCTCCGAGGTGCTTCTCCGCGCAACTCGCTGTGTCGAAGACGCGGTGAAGACGATGAAGGATCCGAAGGCAGTTAGTGCAGGGAACCGACAGCTCAAGCTTCTCGAGGAAGAGGGAGATGCTCTTTATCATGAAGCTATGGAAGACCTGTTCTCGACGACTGCCGACGCAATCGAAGTCATCAAGTGGAAGGAGCTGTACGACAAGATCGAAGACGCCATCGATCAGTGTGAAGACGTCGGCAATGTGCTCCAGAGTATCTCGCTGAAGAACGCATAACCTCGTGGTCTACTACGTCATCGCGATTGTCGTTGTCGCGTTCATCTTCGACTTCATCAACGGCTTTCACGATTCCGCGAATTCAATAGCGACGATCGTCGGAACGCGGGTGTTGAGCCCGGTCGCCGCAGTGATGTGGGCCGCGTGCTTCAATTTTGCCGCCGTGTTCACCGTTGGGACCGCTGTTGCAAAGGCAGTCTCCAAGGGCATGATCGACTCGAACTTCGTCACGCCTGAAGTCGTATTCGGCGCTTTGATCGGGGCGATTATCTGGAACCTCATCACCTGGTTCTACGGGATCCCCTCCAGTTCATCGCATGCCCTTATCGGCGGCTACGCCGGAGCCGCGATTGCGCGTGGCGGATGGGCGGCGATCGAGTGGGGAACGAAGTGGATTCAGACTTTGTCATTCATCGCCATCTCCCCGCTCGTCGGGTTGATGTCCGGATTCCTGTTGATGGTCATCGTCTACTGGGTGTTCCAGCGCATGGCGCCCGCGCGGGTAGACAGATTTTTCCGAGTAGCGCAGCTCATCAGCTCGGCTGCTCTGTCGCTGGCGCACGGAGGCAACGATGCCCAGAAGACTATGGGAATCATCGTCAGTCTCCTGATATCGGTGAAGCCGCTGATGGCCACTCAGACAGGGATCTTCAGCCACCTTTACCTTCAGACCGACGCAGTTCCGATCTGGGTCGAGATGACGGCGTATACGGCGATCTCGCTCGGCACGCTGTTCGGCGGCTGGAGAATCGTTCATACGATGGGCTCCCGCATCACGAAACTCCGGCCTGTTGGCGGGTTCTGCGCGGAAACGGGCGGCGCGCTCGCGATCACGCTTGCCACTCATTTCGGCATCCCGGTCAGTACCACCCACACCATCACGGGCTCGATCGTCGGGGTGGGCGCTACAAATCGGCTGTCAGCCGTGCGCTGGGGCCTCGCCCGACGTATCGTATGGGCATGGCTGATCACAATCCCCGCATCGGGAATCATGGCTGCGCTGTCGTACTACGCGTTGAGCGCAATAGTCACGCGGTAAGCAGCACGTGACGTTTGATTCCTCGCTCTTCATAAACCGCGAGCTGAGCTGGCTCGAGTTCAACGCCCGAGTGCTGCACGAGGCGTTCGACAGCCGCAACAAGCTGCTCGAGCGCCTCAAGTTCATCGCCATATTCTCGACGAACCTCGACGAGTTCTACATGGTTCGCGTTGCCGGAATCAGGCGGCAGATCGCCGCGGCAATGCAGGCGCAGTCGCCCGACTGCATGACGCCCCAGCAACAACTCGACCAGGTTCATGAGCGAGTCGCAGAGCTGGTAAGGCTCGGGCGAACGTGTCTCCACGACGAGCTGCTTCCAGCGTTGGCCGAGCATGGCGTGCGGCTGCTGACGATGGACGAGCTGTCGTCGGAGCAGTGGCAAACTGTAGACGAGTTCTTCGAGTCGCAGATTTTTCCGGTCCTGACCCCGCTTGCTGTCGATCCGAGCCACCCGTTCCCGTACATCTCGAACCTGTCGCTGTCTCTTGCGGTCCGTCTCAGGAATCCCGAGACCGGCGTCGAAGAATTCGCGCGAGTAAAAGTTCCGAAGAGCATTCCGCGCTTTATCCCCACTGGTACGCCAAACACGTTCGTTCCTCTCGAGCGGGTCATCGGCGCGAATCTCTCCGCTCTGTTCCCGGGAATGGAAGTCGCGGGCTCGAATGTTTTCCGGGTAACGCGCTATTCAGACCTCGAGCTTACGCACTCGGAAGAGCCCGAAGACCTGATGGCGCTGATCGAGGAGCAGGTATTCCAGCGTCGCTTCGCTGAAGTCGTGCGAGTCGAAATCGAGACGGGCACTCCTCCCGAGCTTCAGACTCTGTTGCTCGACGAGCTGAGAGAAGACCAGGCCGCTGACCTGCCGTCGCTGCCCGACATCGAGCTTGTCGAGACTGGTCCTCTGCTCGAGCTGGGCGACTTGATGCTGCTTGCAAACCTGGACATTCCCGAACTTCGCGACGCGCCATATCAGCCTGTCGTTCCAAAGGAGCTGAAGGACACCTCGCGGTCGATCTTCGACGTGATCAGGGAAAAGGACATTCTCGTCCATCACCCGTTCGATTCGTTTTCCGCATCCGTCGAGCAGTTCATCACGGCGGCCGCGCTCGACGACAACGTGCTGGCAATCAAGATGACCCTCTATCGCACGACGGGAGACACGGCGATCGTCCGCGCGCTGACCGAGGCGGCGGAGCGGGGAAAACAGGTCGTAGTCCTGATCGAGCTCCAGGCACGCTTCGACGAAGCGAACAATATCACGTTTGCGCGCACGCTCGAGAGTTTTGGAGTGCACGTCGCGTACGGGCTTGCCGGTCTCAAGACTCACACGAAGACGACACTTGTCGTTCGTCGCGAGGGTGATGGCATCAGGCGCTACGCGCATATCGGGTCGGGCAACTACAACTCCAAGACGGCGCGCATATACACCGACATCGGACTCTTCACGTGCAGCCCCTCAATGGGCGCAGATCTCAGTGATCTATTCAATGCGCTCACCGGATTCTCACGTCAGCGTCTCTACAGAAAGCTTCTCGTCGCACCAGGAGACATGCGCCAGCGTTTCCGTGAGCTGATCGATCGCGAGACAGCCCACGCGCGTGAAGGGAAGGGCGGCCGCATCATCGCCAAGATGAACGCGCTCGTTGACGGTGACACGATCGAGGCACTTTACCAGGCGTCGCAAGCGGGCGTCGAGATCGATCTCATCGTGCGCGGTATCTGCTGCCTGCGACCTGGCGTCAAGGACGTGAGCGATCGCATCCGCGTCATCAGCGTGATCGGCCGTTTCCTGGAGCATTCGCGCCTGTATTATTTCGGAAACGCCGGCGAAGAGGAATACTATTTCGGCTCTGCCGACTGGATGCCGCGTAACTTCGACCGCCGCGTCGAGGCAGTCGCGCCGGTGGACGACAAGTCGCTGCACCCGCGACTGCATGCGCTCCTGGAAACTCTGCTTCACGACAACAGGCAGGCCTGGGAGCTCGAGCCGGACGGTTCCTATGTCCAGCGTGTCCCGCACAATGGTGAAGAATCGCGAGCGACGCACGAGATCTTCCTGCACGACAGCTGGGGAATGATCAGCCCGGAAGAATCGCCGGCAGGCAGGCTAACCGGCATCACCGAGCGAGCTGCGACGACCTAGTCGGCGGGTGTCCCGTCGTCTTCGTGGGTGAAGATCGCTCCGCCGGGCGCGACGATCTCGACTGGAACTCCAGCGTAGTCCGCGAGAAGCTTCGACTTCTTGCTCGCTCCCCAAAGCTCCAGCCGAATGCTCGCAGCTTTCGGTGATGGGACGGCCGTAAGCCTGATTGCACGATCGAGCCACCGAACGCGGATTTCTTCAACTGCCCCTGCATGTCCGCGGTCGAAGCCGTCCGCAACTCTCAGCAGTGCGGCGAGACGGGTTACGCGAGCGCGGGACGCTGAGCTCAACGGACCGTAGTTGTTGTGCGACTTTTTTGGTTCCGCACCGCGGTGGTATCTCGCGATGTTTGCAATCACCACCTGCTCCACCGGTGTCATGCCAAGCAGCTCGGCATGGGTAATCAGGTGATACGAATGCTTGTGATGCTTGTCGTAGTTGATGTGATAGCCGATGTCATGAAGCAAGGCCGCGTCGGCGAGCAGCTGCCGTTCCTCTGGCGCGCAGCCGAGTCGCGCTCCGATAGAATCGAAAAGGCCGAGTGCAAGCTTCTGCACGTGCCGGGCATGCGGCTCCTCAAAATGCGAACGCTCAGCCAGCGCTTTCACTGAACGCTCACGCGCTTCGCCCGGATCGGCTGGCTTGGGCGTTACATGCGCGAGCTCCAGCAGGATGCCTTCCCTGATTCCGTATCCGGATACGACGATTTCCTTCGCTTCGAATCTCGCAAGGACTTCGGTGATCACCGCGAGGCCGGCCGTAATGATATCGGCTCGCCCCGCATTGAGGCCGGGAACTGCGAGACGCTCGGCCGGGGACATCGCGCTGAGCGAGTCGACGATGTGCTCGAGCTCTACGCGGGCCACACGCGTTCCATGAACGGTGCGCGCCGTCTGAATTCCGTGACGCGCCAGAACTATTCCGCCCAGATTCGTGAAGGTGCCGCCGGAACCGATGAGCTGAGCGCCTGACCAGTCGCGTCCGCCTACTTCAGCTTTCAGTGCCTTTCTTACCTTGGCGCGAAGCTTCTCCATCGAGCCAGGTGTAATGCCTCTCGAGAAATATTTCTCGGTCATTCTTATCGCCCCGAATGGAAGCGAGATCAGCCGCTCGACGAGGCCGTCGGCACTCAACGCCAGCTCGAGGGACCCACCGCCGATGTCGACTACAACTGCGCGTCCCGACTTGAGATCGAAATGCGCGAGGGCGCTCAGGAAGCTGAGTCGTGCCTCGTCGCTGCCCTCGAGAACGCTGACCCGCATCCCGGCTTCCTTCCGGACGAGCGCGAGCCACTCGGGGCCATTCGTCGCTTCGCGCACAGCGCTCGTCGCGACGACACGCCTGCGCTTTGCGCCCAGCTGCTTCGCGAGGGCGGACATTCGATTCAGTGCGGCAAGAGCCGCAGCCATCGAATGCGTGCTGAGCTTGCCGGTCCTGGTGATTCCGGCACCGAGCCGCGGCGCCGCTTTCATTTCGTCAACGACGCGAATTGCGCCATCTGGTGAAACGTCGGCTACGGTTTGCCGAATGGAATTGGAGCCGATGTCGATAGCAGCGATCCGTACGTCTGCTTTCGGAGCGCGGGTCCGCCCCCGCTTGCGGGGCGGCTTGTCGCCAGTCGAGGCCTTCTTTGTTTCGGTCATCGTCACCCGAAAAATAACGCTCGATGCTCCGGGCAGTGCGTGCGATTAGAAATCGTTGGCGTAGCTTACGAACTTGAAGCGTCCATCACGCTCGATGATCGAGCCGAAAAGCCGGCGGGTTCTCGCGGCTTCGTTCGGTTCAGCGACACGAACCGTGCACCCCGTCCACAGCACATTGTTTCCCTCACGGTCAGGCCTGGGAGAGCATTCGTAGCCTGTGTACCGAAGCTTTCTGCTGCCAAGACGACGCACGAGACGAGTGAAGCCCGATGCGGCCGGATTCTGGACCTGATTCCAGACGAGAGCCGGCGCCTGCCTGTACGGGGCCCTCGCGTAGCGGGACTCGGGATAAACGAGCCACGCAAATTCGCGAGCGTTCAGCTGCATACTCTGTAGAGCTGCAGAATCCGAAATGGAAAGCGAGTGCATGAAAGCCTTCACCAGCGAATCACGCGACGGCGCCGCGCTGCCCAGAGCGGAAACCGCGGCGCCCCCGATGGCGGCGCGGAAACGACGAAGCTCTTCCTCTACGGGAAGAATTGAGTCAACCACATACCCCGGCAGCGTTCTGTTGATTGAATCCTGACGGGCCCGCGCAATTGAATCGGCGGCAGCAGAATCCATCGCGTTTTTCTGTTCTTTCGGGTGATCCGGCGAACAGGCCACGAAGGCCACAAAAGCCACGAGGCCCACAACCGCAGAGACGCCAATGCCGGGTGCCGTTAAGCGCCAGGCATTGGCTGCTGCGCGATCGCCTAGTTTCTTGCGTACGTTGTCCAACCTGCCCACCACTTGGTACCGCCAGGAGCGGCCGCTCCCATGTACGTTGTTCCAGTCACGGCCGTGCCGGCTCTGGTTGCAATCTTCCCGGTGAACGTCACCATGCCCCCGGTCGCGACTGCTGAGCCGGCGGCAGGTGTCCAGTCGAATGCGCCGATACCTGAGGGGACCGTACCGGTTGCTGGAAGCGTCGTCAACAACGAAGCCGTTGTCGCCGCGCTGCTCGTAAGGCTGTTGCCTGCAATGTCGAGCGAAGACTGAGTCGTGCTGCCGCCACCGGCCTGGAACACTATTCCGCCGGTTTCCGCGAAGAAGTTGTTTCTGATCTGCAGGTCAGACGCAGCCAGATCGGGAACAGCGGCCGAACCGGCGCGAATGAAAGTTTCCGCATCACGCAGCGAAACTCCACCGCGCGGCCAGCGCGCGATGATTCCGTTCAGGTAGTACCCACCCGCTCCGCGGCGAATCATCATGCCGAAGCCGCCGCCTGAACCCACGCACGCCACGTCACCGCAGCCGACGAGCGTGAAGTTGGTGACGAGCGGAACAGTGAACGGCGCCTGGTTGAAGCCGTTGTCGCAGCCGGAGCCGTTACAGCCGTCGTTCTCAATTCCTTCGATGTCGCTGGCAAGGAAACCAGCGCCAGTTCTCGGCGTAAGCTGAACCGAGTTGTAACCGATGAGGAATGAAAGCCGGCCAACGAAACCCTCCGACATGTCGTACATGTCGTCACCGGTCTCGTAGGCAACGAGGTGATCGGCGTCGAATCCACCACCGAAGAACTCGAAGGAATCATCGAGTCCGCCGTTGGTCTGAAGGAACGAGGCGCGCGTGCCTGATCCAACTGCGGCGAACGTGAACGAGTTCAGCTCGTTATTGAGCGATGGGGCGAATCCGGCGAATTCAACCCGGACGTACGACAGAGTTCCGGAGTTGTCTGTCGCGACGGTTCCCCCGGAATACAGAGCCTGGTAGTTCTTTCCCCCCACAACTGCTGCTCCATCAGTCCCCGATCCTTCGACTTCGACGGTGCCGCTGCGGTTGTTGATTGCGTTTCCGATGATCAACAATCCCCCCCAGTCTCCCGGCTGCCGTGAACCAACGGCGCGGGATGACGTGAAGACGATCGGCGCTTCGGCTGTTCCAACTGCCTGAATCTTTGCACCGCGTAAGATCCACAGAGATGATCCAAGAGTGTTGAAGTCGCCCTTGATCGTCGTCCCCGGCTGAATTGTCAGCGTTGCGCCGTTCGCGACGTGGATGAATCCCTTCAGCGTATACGCTGTGTCGGCGAAGAGAGTTCGATTTGCCGTGATGTCAGTAGTGATGTCGGCCGAGGCGTTGCCGAAGACGAGTGTCGTGACTGTCGACTCACCTGACGCGACGCTCTTCCTGCTGTCCTTGTTGGTAATGACGTGGTACCGGTAGAGCGTATTCACCTTGAGGTTGGTATCGAGGTACGTGAGTTGGCCTGGTGTTGAAGGAGCGGGCAGGGTCGTGACAACCGCGAAAGTTCCGGCGGCCCCCTCGGCGCGCTCTATGTCGTAGCTGTCATCACCCGCAGCACTGTTGAACGTCAGCTGTATCGACGAGACTCCCTTGGCGAGTGATGAAAGTCCAAGGATCGGGTTAGGTGCGGACGGTCCGGTGCTGTCATCGCAGCCGGCGGCGAACAAGGCGAGAAACGTGACCGCGAAAGCGAGCTTGCGGCTGGTGGGTGACATGCTGTTCCCCTGAGCGTGGGTTGGATTCTTTATCAAGTGAGGTGACGAAGCCTTTTGCTCCGTCACCCCAATTGAATCACCCGGTATTGCTTTCGTGTCTCATGAGCGTCACGATGAAGTCACGACGCGCGGTTACGGCCTTACCTGAAATCCGAGCTGGAACGTGCGCCCTGTTTGGTAGAGCTCACGGGTGGCCGTGCCCTGGACCGTGTTGAACGGCGAATCGAAAAGGTTTTTCGCATCGAGACGTGCCGTCAGCTTGTTCATCAGCGCGAGGCGCACGGAGAAATCGGCAACGTTGCGCGCTTTCTCGATGACGTCCGGCAGCGGTGAGTCGCCGGCAGCCTGGATGCGATCGCCGACGCGGTTGAACAGCATCGTGGCCGACGAGGCCCCGTTCTTCGACGCATAAGAGAGCCCGGCATTGATCACGTACGGTGCCTGTCCAACCATTGCGCGGCTGAGGTTCGTCGCGCTTGCCTGCGTATCCTTGAAGAGATGGATCGTGCTCTTCATCGCCGTGACGTTGCTGAACACTGTGAACGGCCTGAACGACTCCGCAATGAAAGAGAGATCCTTTCTCATCTCCAGCTCTACACCGTAGTTCTCCGCGCTTTCGGCATTTGTGAAAAACACGGTGCGTGTGCCTGAACCTGCAGCGCGATAAACTCGTTCGATGGGCAGGTTGAACTTCTTTCCGAACACTGCGACGCTCATCACCTCGCCTGGATTGACGTACCACTCCCAGCGAAAGTCGGCGTTCGTGACGTTTGTTCTCTGAAGATCCTCGTTACCCTGAGTATCATCCCCGTTCAGTACGTCGCGGCTCTTGATTGGTGAAAGCTCCCGATACTCCGGGCGGGCGAGCGTCCTGGACAGCGACAGGCGAAGCTGCTGCGCTTCGGTGACCTTGAGGTTCAAGGCCAGTGAAGGAAGAACGTCGTTCCAGATTTTCCTTGTGCTGACAGGTGAGCCGAGCGTCGAAAGTGCGTTGACGCTCAGGTGATCGCTCTCGTAGCGTGCGCCGCCGACGAGGCGGACGCGGCTGGAAAGGGAAAGCTCTGTCATCGCGAAAGCGGCGGACAAGCGGTCGCGGGCCGTGTACGAACCCCCCTGAGCGAGGGGTCCGATGTCGAAAGCCGTGCTGCCGGCAAAGCGTCCGTCGAAGATCTGCTCCGCCGGCAGCTCCCTGACCGCGTTCGATATTCCGTTCGCGCTCATGGAGTATGCTCGCGTATCGGCCTCACGGCCTGTGCCGCGGAAGAGCGATCCAATCTTGATTGAATTCGTCTGGTCTGAACCGAAAGCGAACTGATAGCTGGCGCTCGCTTCGCGCGAATTTTCATTCAAGTCGGAGAAAGTTCGCACTGCGCCGGCGTTGCCGGAGTTCTGCCATCTGAGAACGTCGGGTCCGTTGGGGCTGTCTCGTTCGATTGCCTGGACGAACTCGGAGTGATCGGGCTCGAAGCGACGTACAGCACTCGCAGTACCCGTCCACTCGAGTCGCTGGCGCGCGCTGACTTGATGCTCTCCGGAAAGCTGAAGCGACTTCACGCCGCGCTCGACGTATTCCATGCGTGTGATGCGAGCGCGAATACCTTCGTTCTCGAACGAACCGTTTTCGACGATGGCCGAGTTGTCGGCAGTGCGGTTGTAGATGCCGTTGAGAAAAATGCGTGAGCTTTCGCCGAGCATCGTGCTGAGGCTGGCGAGACCACCCCAGAGAACGCCCTTGTTCGATTTCTCGCCGACAAAACGGTCGATCTCACGTGTGTCACCCGGCGTGTTGCCGCGATCGGCAAGCGCGCGAATGTCACCGCTGCGATAGTCTGTGCTCGACGAGAATGAGCCTGACATCAGATACCCAACACGATGTCCAAAAAGGAGCGGCTCGTTTCCGCCGAAAGAGGCGGCGGCCGACATGTTCGGAGTTGCGGTGCTCGTGCCCGGTGTCCAGGAGTCACGGAACTGGCTGATCAGGAGAGTCTTGTCGCCAGGGTTGAGGGTCAGACCCTGGAAGTTGCCGACCGAGCGAACGAGCGACGGGAGGGCTCTGGTGGTGCTGACCATTCCCAAAGCTTCGCCGCCGGCAGTGCTCGGCGCGATGATTCTCGCTCCCGTCGCGCCCGACTTGTATCCACCGCCAAGCTGGAACGACCAATTTCGATGGGCGGGGAATTCGCGCGTCCTGATGTTGACCAGCGCGCCGGAGAAATCCCCCTGAAGGTCAGGAGAGAAAGTCTTGGTCGTCGTGATTGACTGCAGAAGGCCGGAAGGGAACATGTCGAGTGGGACAACACGCTTTTCCGGCTCGGGGCTCGGAATTCGTGCACCGTTCATCGAGCTTGTCGTGTACCTCTCGCCCAGTCCGCGAACCAGGACGTACTTGCCGTCCTGCACTGTTACGCCGCTGACACGCTGAACAGCCTGGGATGCGCTTGCGTCCGGGCTGCGTGAGATCTGCTCTGCGGTAATTGAGTTGACGACGCCGACAGCGGTGCGCTGCTGGTCGAGCGCTTCGCTGACGGTGCCACGCTCTGACGAAGCCGTGACTACCTGCGTTGACAACTGGACCGAAGCTGCTCCAAGGGCAACGCTTTGGTCGACCGTCGCTCCGGCTTTCACGACAATTCCGGTGACTTGCCGGGGAGCGTAACCGATCCTCCGCGCGAGCAGCGTAACGCTGCCGGCCGGAACCCGGTCAATCGTGAAACGGCCGTCGACACCGGTCAATACGCCGATAGTCGTACCAGTTATCTGAATACCTACATCGGGCAGGCCTTTGCCTGTCTCCGAGTTGATTACTTGGCCTACTATGCGGCCGGTTCCCGGCAGCTGCGCAAACGCGGCAGCGGGAATCAATGAGGCGAGCGCGAAGGCGCGAAGTATCGAGTGTCGCATGGGCGCTGTGGTTTCCGAGGGTGATTACAATCGGATCGAGCGCCAGCCAAAAAACCCTGCCGCCCGGCATGCGGAGAGGTTCGCTGGATCAAGTCTCGGAACTGCGACAGTTTTGAAACGACGCTGTAACGTCGCGGGAATCAGGACTGGGAATTCGCGGGTCGATGACCCTGAAACGGGAAGAATGCGGCTATCGCAGTACCCTCGCCGAGCCGGCTCGTTGCTCTCACTCGACCACGGTGCGCCTCGGCCATGTGCCTTACTATAGAAAGGCCCAGGCCAGTGCCTCCATGCTCACGCGACCGGCCTGTGTCGACGCGATAGAATCTCTCGAAGATTCGAGACAGGTGATCCGGGGCAATGCCTTCGCCGGTGTCACGCACTCCAACCCACGTCCCCTTTTGATCGGGCTCACTGAAGACAGTGACCGCTCCGTGCGTGGTGTGGCGAATCGCATTCTCGACGAGGTTCGCAAGAATCTGACGAATGGCAGTCCGGTCTGCATAGGCACGCTGCGCGTTTGCGGGCACGTATGTCCGGATTGCCAGTCCTTTGGCCGAAGCCGATGGCTCAAGAGCGCTGACGACTTCACCGATGACTTCGGCAACATCTACCTCGGTCGGTTTCGGGATCCATCCGCCGGATTCGATTCGCGACAGGTCGAGCAGGTCATCCACGATTCTCTGCATCCGGCGGGTGTTCTCGAGAATCATTCCGGCGAACTCTTTTCTTGTGTTCGCCGGTGGATCGTCCTCGGCGAGGGTTTCGGCAAATCCGCCGACGATGGTCAGGGGCGTTCGCAACTCGTGCGAGACGTTTGCGACGAAATCGCGCCGGACCTTCTCGAGGCCTGAGAGCTGCGAAGAAAGCCGGTGCAGCGAATACGCGAGGTCGCCCACTTCTCCCGGCGCCTTCGTGAGAGGCCTCTCTTCAAAGTCGCGATCAGCCATGGCGTGTGCAACGTCCCGGAGCTCGATGATCGGCTTGGAGACATTGCGTGCAAACAGAAACGCAATCAGCATGGCTCCGACGAGCGCAATGATTCCGGCGCTGATGATGTCGCGGCGCGCGCTGTCGAAGATGGCGTCAACCGAAGCGGTGCCGATTGATACTCGCGCGATTCCGTTGCCGGCGCGGACGGCAACGTACAACTCCTCGTCGCCGCGGGACGGGCTGAGCCGGCGTGAAAATCCGGTGCCGCTCCGATGGGCGTCAATCACTTCCGGACGACTGGAGTGATTCTGAAGATGTGCAAGGCTGTCGCCGTTGAATTTCGAATCACCTACCACGACTCCGGTCGAGTCGATGAGGGTCACGCGTCGCTCCAGCGCGTTTCCTGTGGCATCAGCGAGAGAGTCGGGATTTCGTCCGCCGACCCACTGGACCGACACGAGGCGCGCTTCGCGCGCGAGGTTTGCGGCGTTCTCGTCAGTGATGTTTTGTCGGAGCCGGCTGTCGACAATTGCTGAGATTGCGAAAACGAGTACCGAGATCAGCAGGAAGGAATAGACGAGGAGGCGCGTTGCCAGCTTCACACGCTGGATCTTGCCTCGTCATTGAACCGGTAGCCAAATCCTCGGACCGTCTCGATCCGGTCGCCGGCGGGGCCGAGCTTGGCGCGTAGTCGCTGGACGTGCATGTCCACGGTGCGGGTCTGAATGTCGGGTGCTGCTTCCCACACCGACTGAAGCAGGTGGGACCTCGCCTGCACTCTGCCTTTTCTCTCGGCGAGGAGCAGAAGCAGCTTGAACTCGGTTGGAGTCAGGTCGACGTCAGCGTCATCGACTGTAACGCGATGCGCGGAACGGTCGATGGAAATATTTCCAATCGAAACAACGTTATGTGTTGATGACGACGGCCCAACGCGTCGAAGAATCGCCTTCACGCGCAGCACCAGTTCCTGCGGGCTGAACGGCTTGGTAAGATAGTCGTCGGCACCGAGCGAGAGGCCTTCGATGCGATCGTGCTCGTCGCGTCGCGCCGTCAGCATCAGCACGGGGACGTCGCTGGTGCTCCCATCTGCTCGCAGCTTCCGGAGGACTTCGAATCCCGACATGCCGGGGAGCATGAGGTCCAGAATGACGAGCGATGGCCGATCGCGTCGCGCACGATCCAGTGCGTCGGGTCCGGTAGTCGCGGTTACAACCCGATACCCTGACTTGGCCAGATGATACGCAACGAGCGCGACAATGTGCGGCTCATCGTCGACGACGAGCACGACGTCGCTGCCCGTCGAGTTTTGTTCCATATGCTCTAAAGTTCGCCACCGCGGGTGAGGCGGTCAACGCGCTCAGCGTCACGATTTGGTGACGAGACCGCGCCCAGGAGGTACTGGGGGTCCGGGCGCCCTGATTACGGACAGTGCGACCGGGGAGAAAGCTCGGTGAAGTAATATTTCTCCGTGACCCAGGCAACACTGTCCAACGGCAGTATGCCGTCGACTTTGTTTCGACTCACGATCAGCTCCCGTTCAGGCGAGCTGCACGATGCGCGCACAACACCCGCCATCTCACGCGGTTTGAGAAAATGGTATTTGCCCACCGAGGTGAGGTAATCCCAACCCCTGGCATCTACGGTGGCGACATGTGTCCTCTGATATTCGACCGGCTTCATACCGGAAAACGCCGCGACGTGCATCCCGGCATACCAGGGGGAATCGACGACGAAAACCTTCCTGTATGGGACATTGAGCGTTTTGAGGCGCTCGCCAACCTGCACAAGCGCGTTGTTTGACTGCTGTCCGTTTGCGCGAGCGCTCCACAGGTACATCCATGCGACAAACGCGAAGCATGCGGTGGCCGCGACGCCCAATCCTCCAAAAAACGCTTCGAATCTCAGACCCCTTTCCCGGAGTTTTCTCGCTGACCACAGCACTCCGGCTGCCGTCCACAGCGGGAGGAGCAGCAGCACTGCGGAGATTCGCATCGAAAACGCTTGTGCGGTGAGGAGCGCGGGGAAAATCGCGATGAAGAATGTTATGTAGACGTACGCACGAAAGCGCGGGATTCGCGCGGGCTGAAGGCGGTACAGCGTGAAAAGTCCGAGATAGAAAAACGGCAGTTCGATCGGAATGAGACGGACGGCCACGTAACCGGTTGAGACCATGTTTGGCCAAAACAGGACTTTCGGGCTGAAAACAAAGCCGAGATTGCCCACGAGATTCGCCATGATCGATACTGCGCCTCGCGATTCCGAAGCCGTGCCCGCGAGGCGAGCAAAAAACTTTTCCGGTGCGGTCACCATCACATACAGCTGGGGCAGCGCCGCAATCCCTGCGGCGATGACGAGGGTCGCGAGAGACTTCTTACGGCGCGGGGAGAAACGTGCAAGGTCCGTGGCAATCAGGACCAGCATCATTGGCCCAATCAAACGCGTTGACTGGTAGGCGCTCGCTGACAAACCCAGAGCAATGCCGATGGACAAAACATGGCTCGCCGGATACTCTCGTTCCGCTGCGCGCCGCCAAAGCCACAAAACAAGAATTACGAAGAATGCCGGCAACATCGCCCCGGAGTGAGCGAGTCGAGAGTAAGTCATGTGCCAGGGGCTGAAGACCGCGAAAGTCAGAGCGATCGAGCCGAAAGTCTTGTCGATCAGAGCTGTCGCGAAGAAGAACACAATCGCGAGCGAAAGAACTCCAAGCACTGCCGAAGGCACCCGGCTGGCAGTGACCGAGAAACCGGTGAATTTCATCGGAATCGTCGTGAGCCAGACATAGAGCGCCGGCCGGTAATCCCCCGGCCCCGAGGCACGCACCACAAACGGCATTGTGTCACCCGCGCGGTCACGCCCCGTTTCTACGATCGAGTAGGCATCGTAGGCCTCGGAGAGCTCGTCCTGATGCATCGGCAGCGGGTAATGATCAAGCCGATAAAAACGGAGAAACGCCCCGAAAAGCATAAGGACGATGAAGAATTTCATTTATTGATCAGCTCTGGAGTTGAGGCAACAAAAAACGCGCAACGCGCGAAGTTCTCAAGGGGAGCCGTTTGGCTTGTTCCCTGCCAGGGGGGCCTAGCGAGGCGCCTTAGTCAGCAGGTACGCAACAACCTGCTGGGCAACCCAGTCGCGAACCGCCTCGCTGAAGTGAATCTCGTCGCCGATGTGGTCTTCCTTGCTCCGCCAGGTGACGCCGTTGTCGTCAGACGTGCGTTGTGCGATGTCCACGAGGCGAACACCGCGCGTCGATATGATTTGACGAATCTGAATATTCAGGAGAACGATGGCGGCGCCTGTGTTGGGGCGTGGCGCGAGCGTCGTCAGAATGAAGTGGTCCGGCTGGTGACCTGTGGCCACCCACTGGTCGATCATCCAGTTTAGATTCGCTGCGCTTTGCTGCGCGTCCCACCCTCCGTTCGAGTCGTTCGTCCCCATCGACACGTACACGAAATCATTGGGACCCGGGACAAACGCGCCGACTCTCCTCACCGGGCCGTTCGGAAAATTCGAGCCGCTCTCGCCGCCGCTCCAGGGGTACCCGGCACCAAGCACCTCACCGGCGAAGCGGGTGACGCCATCGACAATCTCTCGCGCATTTGGGGCGCCGGCTCCGGTGCGACCGGATCCCGTACCTGTTCCGGAAATCCCGTGGTTCACAGCTGCGAACGAGACAGAACTGGCCGCACGCCATTTCGCCTCGATCTTGCCGGCAAGCTGAGTCGGGTTGTGCGCATTGGGCCCTGCTCGTGGACCTTCGACCGAGATATACGACGTGGCAACGAGGGCCTGATTGGTTCCAGCCCATCCGGCGTCTGTGTTAGAGTCGCCGAAAGTCACAATACGCACCGCACCTGTGGCCATCGCCGTGAAGACGAGAGGACTTCCGGTCAGGCCTGCCCGCGTTGCGAACAAAGACTGACCGCCGACGCTGCCAAGCCTCCACTGTCCAAGAGTGGCGATGCCTTGCGAGTTGGTCGTGGCATTTTCGCCGGAAACGCTGCCGCCTCCGCTACGCACGCTGAAAGTGACAACAACGTCGGGAACTCCGACGCCTGCAGCGTCCGTCACTTTGACCGCAGGCGCGACAATTGTGGGTGAACCCGCGGCTGCGTTCTGGGCATCGCCGGCGTAGATGGCCATGGCGACTGGCGGTCCCGCAGGTGTGCCGGGAGGTGGGGTCGGCGCAGGTGATGCCGGCGGCGTTGGCGCTGGTGGCGGGCTTGAGGTTAGCGTCGTTGCGGTGGCGATGAAAATCAGCGGACTGCCTGAGAGGCCTGTCGCGGTGGCAAAGAGGGAATTTCCGCCGCCGCTTCCGAGCGTCCACTTTCCGGCAGTGGCAATTCCCATCGAGTCAGTCTTTGCCGACGCACCGGTGACAGATCCACCGCCGCTGCGAATGCTGAACGTGACGGTGATGTCTGGTACCGGAACGCCGGTGGCCGTAGTGACTTTGACGGCCGGGTTAATTGCGACTGCGGTCAGCGGAAGGGCCGATTGTCCGTCCCCTGCGATGATCATGATAGTTGTTGGAACGAGCGCCGGTGCAGGCGGCGCCGCGGGAGAGGGCGGTGCGGACGGCGGAGCCGGAGGAGCCGCAGGTGGTGCGGGCGGTGGCGGTTGAGTCGCGGTAGCGCTGAACGCGACGGACGCTCCGCCCGGTAGGGACGCCGCTATGGAATTTGCGCCGGCAATTCTTCCCAGCGTCCATCTGTCTGCCGTCGCGATTCCCGCCGCGTCCGTGGCAGCGGATGCCGGAGAGATTGTGCCGCCGCCCGCAGTGACGGCGAATGTGACGCTTACTCCCGACACAGCAAATCCAAAATCATCCGTGACTTTCACTGACGGAGCGATCGCGACTGCGCTGCTCGTGTCGGCTGACTGACCGTCACCTGCCACCACCAAAATTTTTGTCGGACTTCCAGTCGTTACCGAGACCAGCGTCGACCCCAGTTTTCCTTCTACCGTTGCTGTGACTGTTGCCTGTCCCGGGGACTTCGCCTGCGCGGCGCCACTTGTTGCATCGATTTCAAGGATTTCGGGAGCGGAGCTGGACCACGCGACGGCGCGCCCGGCAAGCTGCACCCCGTCCTCGTCCTTGAGCAAAGTTGAGAACGCCCCGGTCTCGCCGACTTCGAAACTCGGGGTTGCCGGACTTACCGCGACAGAACCGACCCTGGCCTGCGCAAAGATTCCGTAAACGCCGGTCGTCGTAATTCTTGCACGAACGGTTTTCGACGTCGGGTCGACCGAACTGCCCGCGACCGGCTGCCAGTCGGTAGATGTTGCCTGATAAATGACGAGTCCCGATTCCGGCGATCCGAGAATTCTTGTCGGGTCGTACTTGATGGTCAGCATCGCGGGCTGCGTGAGCGGCGTCGGAGTGCGAATTGAGACTGCGCTTCCGGGAATCAGTCTGGTGCTCGCCGCCGCGAGCTGCGGCGAGGAGATGACGATTCTCGCCGACTGAGTTACCGCTGCCGACGGAATAGCCAGCTCGACCTGGCCGCCGAGCGCGTAGATGTGGTTTCCGCCCGGCGTAATAATGCCACCGTCATCGACTGTTACAGCAACCTGCGCCCTCACGCCCTCTGACTCTACAGTAACGACAGCCACTCCAAGCGCATGGCCGGTAATGAGGCCGTTCTCGACAGTCGCGACTGCCGGCGCGCTAGAGCTCCAGAGCAACGTTCGTGTGAGCGCCGTTCCGCCTGCTTCTTTGGGAGTGGCCGTGATGAGCACGGTCTCCGACGGAACAAGATCGGCCGCATAGCCAGACAGGGATATCGTTGCGACCGGGGTAGGCGCAACGATATCCCTGCAGCTTGTTACCAGGCTGAGTATCCCCACCGCCGTGACAGCGAGGAGCGTCCGTCTGATGCGCATTAGCCGATGTTGGAGCGAGAGGGGTTAATGCTGTCCCCGGCCGGTACATCACCTGAGGGCAGGTATAGTTAGCGGTCTCGCTTCAGTCGGACAAGAGGAAATGTTGAAAGAGCAATAATGTGATGTGGGAAAATCAGGCTACGTTCGAAACAGGTGTTCGCCCCGCGAGCACCTCCTCGTCCGCGCGCGGAAAATATTTCTTCAAACGCAGGAAATTCTTCTCGACCACATTCCAGCTGATCAATGCCGCAATCGTTGTCAGACCGGCTGTCAGCAGCGAAAAAATGATGACGCCCGGAATGTGTGAGCCGGCAACAGTGGGGTACCTGTTCACTCCCAGTCCTGCATTCTCGAGGAACCACGCGAGCGGGAAATGAAAGATGTACATCGCGTAGCTGTACTTGCCGAAGAAGCGCATGAACGGCGTCCGAAGAAATCCGACAATGCGTTTCTTTGCCGATACGGCGTCAATGCTGAAAACGATCAGTGACGCCCCTATGACCGCCAGCAAAGTGTATCCGACGGCCTGAATCAGAAATCCAGTCTGCAGCATGGACCGCGTTGGAATCGAAACGATCACGAGGCCGATGAGACACGCGATGATGGCGGTCGGTGCTGCCCGTCGAAGTCGCGGCCACCATACCGGATCGCGAACGAGAACGGCCAGCAATGCGCCAGTGCCAAGTGTGTCGAGTCGCGCGGGTGTGATCCTATAACCAGCCGTGGGATTGATGTCAGTGGTCTGAAGCCAGATGCGCAGTGCCACACTGACGATCATGAAGGCGAGGCACGTCCGGACCAGACCTTTGCGCGACGTGAGCAGGACGACGGCCGGCCAGAACAGGTAGAACTGTTCTTCAACAGCGAGTGACCAGAAGTGTGAAAGCGGTTCCGGTCGCGGCCACCCGGGAAACAGTATCTGGAGGTTGGACAGGTACGCCCAAAACCACCACTGAGACACATTCCATCCGTCGAAGGGCCCGCCTGGCGCGGGCGGCTTCACGATCGGAAGGACAACAAAAAAGAGAAACAGGAACGCGTAGTACACAGGGAATATCCTGAGCACTCGTCGCGCGTAAAAATTCCTGAAGTAATGCGGGGCACCTTTCGCCTCGAGCAGGATTCCGGTGATCAGGAAGCCCGAAAGGACGAAGAAGATGTCGACGCCTGCCCATCCCGTCTGCATGAGCGTCTTGAGCACTGTGTCGGCGGCGCCGCCAGTCTCGAAGCCGATAGCGAAGTGGCCGAGCATGACAATCAGGATCGCGAGCCCGCGCACGCCGTCCAGCGCCGGGACCTGGCCTTCGAGAAGTGGCGCGTCGTCGTCGCGTGCATTCGTCATGACCCACAATAACCTCGCTCGCCGTGCCCGAGCGAGCCCGTTCCGCGGGCCTCGCCCGGGTTTTGCTTGATCGGTAGCTTAACCAACGATGAAAAACAGCTTTGTCTGGCTGCCCGCAGTGCTATTTGCTGCCGGGTGCAGCTCCGCCCCCATTGTACCTTCCGCCGGTTCGACGCCTGCTTCCGGCTCGATCGATCTTATCGTCCTGAGCACAACCGATGTGCACGGTCGCATTCGTGGCTGGGATTACTACGCCGATTCCGCCGAGTCGATCAGGGGGTTGTCGCGCGAGGCGACGATCGTTGACTCGGTGAGAGCCGCGAATCCAGGTCGCGTTCTGCTGGTCGACGCTGGTGATCTGCTTCAGGGGAATCCGTTCGCCTACATCGCGAACAGGGAGTTCAAGACAAATCCGATTATCGCCGCGATGAATTCAATGAGGTACGACGCGGCAGCCATCGGCAATCATGAGTACAACTATGGCGTGCCGTATCTCGAGAGCGCGGTTGCGCAGGCGCGTTTCCCGATGTTGTCGGCGAACACCTATAAGATGGACGGAAAGCACGCCTTCAAGTCCTGGACGATAGTCGAGCGCTCGGGCGCAAAGATCGGGATCGTCGGAGCCACTACGCCGGGCGTAATGGTCTGGGACGCCGAGCATGTCAAAGGAAAACTGAGGCTCGGCGACATCGTACCTGCGGTGCGCACCGCGGTGAATGAGGTCCGCGCTTCGGGCGCGAATGTCATCGTTGTCACCGTGCACTCGGGCCTGAACGAGCCGTCGAGCTACGACACAGCCAGCACTGGATTGCCGAGTGAAAACGTCGCCGGCAGGATTGCGAGTGAGATTCCGGGAATCGACCTCATTGTCTACGGACACTCACACAAGGAGCAGAAGGACCTTCACATTGGCTCGACTCTGCTCGTACAGCCGAAGAACTGGGCGCAGAGTCTGGGCGCTGCTCATCTGATTCTTAGCAAGGCAAGCGGGTCGTGGAAGGTGACGTCGTCGCATGGCGAGACGATCCAGGCCGCGCGTCATCCTGAAGAGGCCGGAGTTCTCGCAGCAAGTGCTGCGACCCATAAGGCGACTCTGGCGTACGCCAACATGGTAATCGGTACCACAAAGACTGCCTGGCGCGGCGACTCGGCCCGTCTCAAGGACACGCCGCTCATCGACTTCCTGCTGGATGTCGAAAGGAAAGCAGCAGGCACCGATCTCGCGTCCACGGCGGCGTTCACGCTCGACGGCGCGCTCCCGGCCGGCAACGTTACTGTCGCGAAGATTGCCCAGCTGTATCCGTACGACAATACGCTTCGCGCCGTTCGTCTCACGGGCAAGCAGCTTCGCGAGTACCTGGAGTTCAGCAGTCGCTTCTATACGGGAGCTTTGCGCGGTGGTGCACCTGCTACCAATCCAGAGATCCCGGGATACAACTTCGACATCGTCTCAGGCGTTGACTACACGCTCGACCTGACCAAGCCGATCGGGTCGCGAGTGACGTCGCTGATCTTCAAGGGCAAACCCGTCGTCGACGGCGACAGCTTCACGATGGCGCTCAACAACTACCGCCAGACGGGCGGTGGCGGCTACACCATGCTGCGCGACGCTCCTGTTATCTACGACAAGCAGGAGGAGATTCGTCAGTTGCTGATTGACGAGGTTCGCGCCCGGAAGGAGCTCAGACAGGCCGACTACTTTCATCAGAACTGGAGTCTTGTCTATCCGGGCGGCACTTCGTCTGGTCCGCGCCAGCCGCAGACACTTCCGTCTGGAACGCCGCGGCTTCGCATAATCGGGACTAACGACTTGCACGGAGCGCTCGAGCCGCGGGCCGATGCGAACGGCGTTCTCCGCGGCGGGGCTGCGTACGCTGCGGCGGTGATCGAGAAAGTGAGAAACGAATGCGCGCCGAATTGTGAGACGATCCTCGTCGACGGCGGCGACCTGTTTCAGGGAACGGTCGTCTCGAACCTTTCCTATGGGCGCCCTGTAGTCGAGTACTACAATAAGATCGGCTACACTGCGGCGGCGCTTGGCAACCACGAATTCGACTGGGGCGTTGACACGCTCCGGGCCCGCATTCGCCAGGCCAATTTTGCTTTCCTGAGCGCAAACCTGAAATTCGCTGACGGTCGCGATGTCCCATGGATTCGGGCAGACACGATTGTCGTGCGCGGGAAGACCAAAGTCGGCATCATCGGCATCAGCACGCCGGAGACGAAGACTTCGACAATGCCGGCGATTGTGAGGCCATACCGTTTCGATGACCCGGCGACCGTAATCGACGCTCGCGCCAGGGATCTTCGATCTCGCGGAGCGGACGTCATCGTAGTTGTTGCGCACGAAGGTGGCTTCTGCAATACAAAGGACGGAGTCGAGTCGTGCAGCGGTGATATTTTTGACGTTGCAAACAAGATCACACAGAAAGTCGACGTGATTGTCAGTGGGCATACGCACAGCCTGCTGAATACTCGCGCCAACGGAATCCCAATCGTGCAGGCGCGGACGGCAGGTCAGGCAGTCGACGTGGTGGACATTCCGCTCGACGACAACGGCAAGCCATCTGGTCCGGCAGTCGCCGATGTTCGATCTGTTCCCACTGCTTCGCTCACGGCGTTCGCGCCTGTCGATTCAATCGTGAACAGGGCCTCGAAACTCGTCGCGCCAATCGCCAACCGGCGAGTCGCTACGATCAAGGTGCCGCTCACGAGAAAAGGAAGTCAGTATCCGCTGGGCAATCTCGTCGCCGACGCGCAGCGCTGGGCCGGAAAAGGCGATATCGCGATAATGAACAATCACGGAATTCGGGCGAACCTTCCTGCCGGGGAGATCACCTACGGCAAGCTGTTCGAGATTCAACCCTTTGCCAACACGCTGTACCGGATCCGAATGACGGGCGCCCAGGTCCGCGAGTACCTCGAGAAGCTAGTGGACATGGATGAGCTCCAGGTTCACGTCAGCGGAATTTCAGTTGGATACAATCCCGACCTCGGCAGAGGCTCGCGGATTACATCCCTTCGACTCCCGATGGGCAAGACTCTGAATGAAAGCGCCTTTTACGAGGTTGTGACCAACAACTTCATCGCCTCGGGCGGCAGCAATATGGGACCTCCCGCCGGATCGAAGCAGGTGCCCCTCGGCATCACCGACCTGGACGCGTTGATCAATTACCTGAAGACGCTGCGCTCCCCGATCGCTCCTCCATCGGAAAACAGGATCTTCATCGCGCAATGACTTCAAAACGCAAAGGTAGTTTCGCGCTTCACCTTTGTCGGGCAATTCGATATCATCGTGGATGCTGACATCTGAACAACTGAGACTGCTGCCAAAGGCCGAGCTGCACTGTCATCTCGACGGCTCTGTTCGGCCAGAGACGCTTATAGAGCTCGGCCGGGAATACAACGTCGCGATGCCGCGGGACTCGGCCGATTCGCTGCGAGAGTACATGCTCGTCAGCGACGCGAAATCTCTCGAGGATTATCTCAAGAGATTCGAAGTCACCGTATCGGTGATGCAGACGGCCGAAGCGATTGAGAGAATTGCTTACGAGCTTGGCGAAGACGCGGCAAAGGACGGCGTTCGATACATAGAAGTGCGCAACGCGCCAATCCTCAACAGCCGGGGGCCGCTCGATCTTGGGCAAGCGCTCGAGGCGCAGATCAACGGCCTCGCCCGCGCAGAGCGGGATCACGGAATAATTGGACGATCAATCGTCTGCTCGCTGAGACAGCTGCCTCCGGAGACATCGCTCGAGCTTGCAAAGCTTGCAGTCGCATACAAGGACAAGGGTGTCGTGGCGTTCGACCTTGCGGGAGGTGAATCAGGTTATCCCGCTTCGAAGCACGCCGAGGCGTTCGCGTTCGCGCGAAAACATAACCTGGCGTGCACGTGTCACGCTGGCGAAGGCGACGGGCCGAGGTCAGTGCGTGATGCGGTTCACGCATGCGGGGCGCATCGACTTGGACACGCCACACGCCTGATCGAAGACCCCGAGCTGACGCAATATGTGAACGACCGCCGAATCGGGCTGGAAATCTGCCTTACGTCAAACGTCCAGACGCACGCGGCTAAATCGTACGAATCGCATCCGCTCCGCGACTACTTCAATGCCGGCATGAACGTCTCGCTCAACACTGACAACAGGCTGATGAGCGGCACCACTCTGACAGACGAGTACGTTCACGCAGCAAAGGAGCTCGATTTCAACTTCGACGAGCTCTGTACGCTCGCGCTCAACGGGTTCGAGAGCGCTTTCCTCCCATGGGAGGAGCGCGTGCAGCTTCTCGAAGAGGTTTCTGAAGAAATGGCAGAGCTCGCGGCGGACGTCGGATGACCGTGCAACCACAGTATGGAAGAGAGGCGGCTTCGATCGCCGCAGACGTGATTCGCTCGAAAGCGGGCGGCGAGCCTCCCGTGCTCGGTATCACCCTGGGGTCTGGCCTGGGCGGCCTTGCAGGTGACATCAAGGAAGCGGTCGTCATCCCGTTCGCCGAGATTCCGGGCTTTCCCACCGCTACAGTCATTGGTCATGCCGGGTCTGTTGTTGTCGGAGGGTTGGCGGACAAGCGAGTCGTTGCGCTGGCGGGCAGGTTCCACATGTACGAGGGTCATTCTCCGCAGCTGGCGGCGTTCCCAGTACGTGTGATGCATGCATTGGGTGCGCGGACCTATTTCGCATCGAACGCGGCCGGTGGAATCCGCAAGGATTTGACTGCGGGTGATTTGATGATCATCGAGGATCACCTGAACCTCACGGGAGTCAATCCGCTCACGGGGCCGGTTGAGATCAACGACGACCGTTTTCCTGACATGACGGCTCCGTACGACGATGAGCTGCGCGATCTGCTCAAGGCGTGTGCAAAAAGGATTGGGTTGCCGGTGAAGGAGGGCATTTACGCGTGGCTGCCGGGACCGTCATTCGAGACAAAGGCTGAAGTCCGGATGCTCGCCGGGCTTGGCGCTGACGCCGTCGGCATGTCGACAGTGCCCGAAGTGATCGTCGCGCGAGCGATGGGAATGCGCGTTGCCGGCATGAGCTGCATCGCCAATGCTGCCTCGGGAATTGGCGTGACGCCTGTCCTTCATTCCGACGTGCTCGACGTTACCGCCAAAGCCGCCGTCGGCTTTCAGGCCCTGGTGCGCGAATTTGTCGCAGGACTTCCGTCGACGAAGTGATTCAATGGGCCGTTCCCAGCTCCAAGGCCGGGTGCGGCGGCGATCGCTTCGTGAACAAAATCGGTTGCCCGTTGAACCGCGTCGCGAAGCGGAGAACCATCCGCAAGTAAAGCAGTTATCGCCGCGGAGAGAGTGCAGCCGGTGCCGTGCGTGTTTCGCGTGGCAAGTCGCTCGTGCCGGTAAACCGCGAACGATCCGTCGTACAGGTAGTCCACGGCTGTGGTGTCATCCACGTGGATGTGACCGCCTTTTACGAGCACAGCTTTAGGCCCCATCGCTGCTATTGCGAGAGCAGCGCGCTGCATGTCCGACTCATCCAGAACGGGGAAGCCGACAAGAACTGAGGCTTCGTCAATGTTGGGCGTCACCAGGTCTGTGAGGGGAAGCAGCTCTGACTTGATTGCCGCAACGGCCTCGCTCTCGATGAGGAGGTCGCCTGACGTGGCAACCATGACCGGATCCAGGACGAAGCGCTCAAGGCGATGTTTTCGAATCTGCGCCGCGACTACCCGAATCACGTCTGCTGTACCGAGCATTCCGGTCTTGAAAGCTTCCGGGCGTAGATCTGAGGCGACCGCGTCGATCTGGGATCTCACCAAGTCGGCTCTTACAGCTTCCCACTCGGTCACTCCGAGAGTGTTCTGGGCGGTGATCGCGGTGATCACCGAAGTCCCGAAGATCCCGAACTGATGGAAGGTCTTTAGGTCGGCTTGAATGCCGGCACCGCCGCCGGAGTCAGAGCCGGCAATCGTAAGAGCGATCTTCATTATTACAAAGATGCGCCCGGGCTAACCCGGGCGCATCTCAGCTGCGCCAAACGCCAAACGCCAAGAGCCAAACGCTTACGGCGGGACTGCTGATTACTGTCGCGGGGCCGGCAACGACCTTATGCGTCTGACAAAGCTTGTGTAGTTCGCTGAGTTCGTGGACAGACCTCTCAACTGTGCCGCAGGAATCGACGAGATCGTCCCACGGACGGCAGTTATGCGATCTTCCTCCAGCGGGTGAGTCGCGAAGAATCCTTCGACAGCACCTGGGCGCGACCTGCGCTCGGCGATGAGCTTCTCAAACATCGTAACGATTCCGTTCGGGCTGATTCCCGCGCGAATCGTGTTTGCCACCGCCTCCTGGTCGGCCTCGGCTTCGTCCTGGCGGCTGAAGCGCGCGAAGACTGCCGTGCCACCGACGTTGATCAAAGCGCCTGCGGCCTGGCTGTTACAGATGTTCGTCAGAACGCAGGCGAGGGTGATGCCCACGTTCGCCCCCTGCTGCTTTTCCATCTGCTTGATGCTGTGACGACGAACAACGTGGCCAATCTCGTGGCCGAGAACACCGGCGAGCTCATCCATATTGGCTGTCCGTTCGATGAGTCCACGGTTCACGTAGACGTATCCACCGGGGACGGCAAACGCGTTGACTTCCTTGCTGTCAACTATATAGAAGTGCCAGTCGAGGTCGGCACGGCTGGTCTTGGTGGCGATCTGGTCGCCCAGCACGTTGATGTAACGGTTTGCCTCCGGATCCCTGACGATTGGCAGCTGAGCGTTGATCTGCTGTGAGTATTCCTGCCCCATCTGGACTTCCTGCTGCTGGGAAACTCCACATGCGGTGAGGGATACGGCCAGCGCGACGGGCGCGATAATTCGTCTCATGTTAGTTCTCACGGTAGATTGCACGCGGGCTCAAAAGGCAATTCCTATTCCAATCCGCTAACTCACTGTCAGCTTGCGACTTCTGACCCTTGCCAGGGACCTGCGGCGCAGGAAATCACGCGAAAAGCAATCACTCTTCGTGGCCGAGGGCGTGCGCTCGGTGGAAGAGCTTTTCGCGTCCACTCTGTCGATCAAGGGCGTGCTGACTGCACCTCAACTCGACGGCGCGCCGCGCGGACTGGCTCTGCGACAGATGCTCGTCGATAAGGGGATTGAGGTCGCCGCGGTGAGCGAGCACGAGTTCAGATCCGCGGCGGAGACTGAGTCTCCCCAGGGCGTGCTGGCAATCGCCGAGATTCCGGATCGAAAGCTCCACGATTTTTCAGGAAGGGACTCGCTCAGGCTGCTGGTTCTCGATGCAGTGCAGGATCCCGGAAACGTCGGCACGATTCTCAGGACGGCGGCTGCGCTCGGCGCAGATGCTACAATCGCCCTGCCGGGAACCGTGGACTTATGGAATGCCAAAGTGGTCCGCAGCTCGATGGGCGCGAACTTTCACCACCACTGTCTCCACCTGCAATTGGCGGAGCTCGAGGCGTTTCTTAAATCGGGAGGCATTCCTTTTTGGGGAGCTGACGCCGCCGGAAGTCCGGTTGGCGAGACAGACGCTCCGGCCCGGCTCGCCCTTGCCGTTGGAAACGAGGGGGCGGGACTGTCGTCTTCTGTTCGTGAGCAGGTGACACAATTGGTGTCGCTGCCGATCAGCGCGTCCGTGGAATCGCTGAACGTCGCCGTGGCGACGGGAATTCTTCTTTATCAACTCAGTAAATGATGGACACTCTCTGGGCGATCTACAGCTTCGTCATCGGAGCCGTATTCGGGTCGTTCCTCAACGTGTGCATATCGCGCTGGCCTGAAGGGCTGTCGGTCGTAAGGCCGCGGTCGAGATGTCCCAAATGCGGGCATCAGATCGGCGCGCTCGAAAACATTCCCATTTTCAGCTGGCTCGCCCTGCGTGGAAAATGCCGCGGGTGCGGAACGTCGATCTCGTTTCAGTATCCACTCGTCGAGATTCTCGTCGGGCTTATCTGGCTCGGCAGCTTCCTGGTCTTTGGCTTGACGTTCACCGCTGCCAATGTGGCAATGTTCGTGACTGTGCTTTTTGGCATCGCCATAACGGACGCCAAGAGCTACCTGATTCCGGACGGGTTCACCGTGTTCGGATTGGTCTGGGTCATCGTTACGTCATTCATTTCCCTGTTCGTTAACGAGACCGGACCGTTCGTTGGCCCATACGAAGCCATCATCGGAGCCTGCGTTGGCGCGGGCGCCGTCGCGATTGCAGGGTGGATTGGAGAGATCACGCTGAAGAAGGAAGCGATGGGTTTCGGGGACGTAACACTGATGGCTGTAGTCGGAGCCGCTGTTGGCCCAAACCGCGCCTTGATGACGATCTTCCTCGGCGCTCTCGTCGGAGCTGTCGTTTTCATCGGCATCGTGTTTCCGATTGTGTGGATGCGCGCGCGTGCCTCAAAGACAGAATTCTCACCGCCGCTGATACCGTTCGGTGTTTTTCTTGCGCCTGCAGCAGTGATTGCCTTGTTTTGGGGCGACCTTTTCATCACGTCATACACTCGCATAGCGGGTCTCTGAACTATTTATGGAACGCGAATCGACACGCTTACAGCGTAGCTGGCGGGAACAGGCCCAACATGGATTGTGGCTTGTAGGGGCCACCCTTCTTGCGGCCGGACTCGCCACCTCGTGCAACAACGACAAAGCCTCAGAATTCGCCGGCCCTTACGGAAAGCAGGTCGCCGAGGCCATTCCGAAGATCGAGGCCGCAGTTGGCCTGAAGTTCAAGACCCCACCGCGGGTCGAAGCGCGATCAAAGGAGCAGGTCAGGCAGTTCGTGACAGGGCAGGTCATCGAGCAAAAGGCCGCGAAGGACCTCGCGGGAAAGACCATCGCGTACAAGCGTCTCGGGATGATTCCTGACTCGCTCGACATGCAGAAGTTCCTCATCGACCTTCTCTCCGAGCAGATCATCGGCTATTACGATCCGCACACGAAAGTTCTGTACATCGTAAGCGGTTCGCCGAAGGAAGCTGTCGGGATCACCGTGACGCACGAGCTCGTGCATGCTCTGCAGGATCAATACATCAGCCTCGACTCTCTGCAGAAGATAGAGGGAGAGAATGATCGCCAGTCTGCCGGACAGGCAGTCTTTGAAGGACAGGCGGTATATGAGCAGATCGCCGTGATGCTTGGCGGCGGAAACGTTGCCGTGAATCTTCCCGGTGGCTGGGACAGAGTGCGCGACATGATTCGTGAGAACCAGGCGTCGATGCCGATTTTTGCGGCCGCACCGGTCGTGATTCAGGAAACCCTGATTTTTCCCTACCTTAGTGGCGCCGAGTTCGTGCGGAACTACAAGGAACGGAATCCAGGTAAGCCAGTCTATGGTGACATGCCGGTTTCAACCGAGCAGATTCTGCATCCTGGCGCGTTCTTCACGAAACGCGACACGCCGACGGACATCACGCTGCCGCCGCTCAAGGGCGCATCAGGAACGTACATCAATAACCTTGGAGAGTTCGAGACGCGGCTGTTCCTCTTCGAGGGGCTGAAGGATCAGAACACATCAGTCCGTGCTGCAACCGGGTGGGACGGAGACCGGTACGAGATTTTCGCCAACGGGCAGGGGATCGCCTGGGTCACCGCGTGGGATTCACAGACCGACGCATCCGAATTCTTCGACGCGCTTGGCACGGTGATGAAGAAGCGTTACGACGCGACTTCCGGCGCTGCGGCAGGCTCTACGACGCGTGATTACACAGGCAAGGGACGTTCAGTTCGCGTCAGCACTGCCGAAGTCAATGGAAAGGCCATCGTGCTTTACGTCGATGTGCCGGCCGGCTCGAGCACCGACGTGCTGGACCTCACGAAGGTGACACTGAAGCAGTAGGTCCTACAAGCCGATCAGTCTCGAGATGCCGAAGGTCACCATGCCGATCAGTCCTCCGAGACAATAGCCAGTGATGATGATCAGCTTGAGCTCGTTGTCGATGACCGAACGAAGAATCTCCTCGACACGGTCGACGCTGAACGCCATCACCTTCCGCTCGACCATCGCCTGAACGTCGAGTCTCTGAACGAGGCTCGGCAGTTGGGCGTGGATCCATTCCCAGATCAGCGGCGCGGTTGAATGCGCGAGCTTCTTCCCGGCGTCGGGCTCCTGTGTCGCCGCGACTCCACCGATGATCTCGGCAATGGGCTTCTGGAGATACGCGAGCAGCGCGTCATGGATTGTCTTCGTGATCTCTTCCCGGATTTCCGGCTCGTCGAGGAGCGTGACGAGCTGATCGACGCCGTCAGTCTCGATCGCGTCGAGCGCCGCTTCGAACTTCCGCTCCGTCATCATCAGCTTGGCAAGGACTTTCTCGTGAAACTTGAGGTCGTCGACGAAGCGGTTAAAGAGACCGTGAAGCGCGCTGCGCATCTTGATGCGTGTTGTCGGCTGACCGAGAAATGAGCCCAGCTTGCCCATCGCGACAGGCAAGTAGGAGCTCATCGCCCCTTCCATGGCTGATACAACTGCCGGCGGGACCTTGTCGATGAGCGGCTCGCGCGACGCGATAATGCTCTCGATCACTTCGCCGAGCTTGATCTCGAACGCGTCTCTAAGCTCGGGCCGTCCGAGCTCGCTTTGCAGGTCACCGGGCGTGAGCAGGCGTTCCCCGACAGTGCGGCCAAGGCTCCTGGCCATACGCGCCTGGTTCTTTGGAATCGCTCCCTGAAACCCGAATTTCTTTTGCTTCGGGTTAAAGAGCATCCAGACCGCGACAGTGTCGGACAGGCCTCCAGCCATGGTGCCCACGAATACGTGCACTCCAAACTGGAGCCAGACATTTTCCATGTTCAACGCCACGATACGCTACTCCTTGCTGACTGAGACCGTACCGTCACTACGCTCCGCGCTGTCGGAAGGTTTTTCTTTTCGGCGAGCAGGCGCGGGCCGCGCGGGAGCGACCGCGTCGGCGAGAACCGTCTCCGGCTTCTGAAGGAGCATTAACAGGAACACTTCGTCCATTGTAGAAACGAATGTAAACGCCATAGTGCCCCGGACGTCGTCCGGTATGTCGCGCAGGTCTTTTTCGTTCGACGATGGCAGCACGACGTGTCGCAGCCCGGCACGATAGGCAGCGAGGACTTTTTCCTTGACTCCGCCTATCTCGAGGACCCTTCCGCGCAGCGTGACTTCGCCCGTGATGGCCGCGTCGCGTCTTATTGGACGCCTGCTCAGCACGCTCGCTATGGCGAGTGTGATCGCCGCTCCGGCACTGGGCCCGTCTTTCGGAATCGCGCCGGCCGGGAAATGGATGTGCAGGTCGGAGTCGCGGAAGTCCTCGTTCGCTATTCCAAGCATCTCTGATCGAGACCGCACGTAAGAGTACGCAGCATCAACAGACTCGCGCATCACGCTTCCGAGCTGCCCGGTGACCGTGAGCTTCCCGTTCCCGTTCATGCGCAGTGCTTCGATCAGCATCAGGTCCCCACCGCTTGCCGTCCACGCGAGCCCGGTGACCACGCCGACCTCCGGCTCCTGCTCGGCCGACTCGAGGGTGTAGCGTGGGTTACCGAGGATTTCCATGACCATCGCGTTATCCACGATCCATGCGCCCTGCTCGCCATCCGCCTTTTTGCGGGCGCGTCGACGGAGAATTGCAGCGATGTCCCGCTCAAAGTTGCGAAGCCCGGCCTCGCGCGAATAGCGGCTCGAGATGAATCCGAGAACTTCGTCCGTGAACTGGACATCCTTGTCGGTGATGCCGTGGTCTTCAAGAAGTCGTGGCAACAGGTATCGCCAGGCGATCTCGACTTTCTCCTCTACCGTATAGCCGGAGATTCGAATGATCTCCATCCTGTCCCGAAGTGGCGCGGGAATGTCGTAGATGTTGTTCGCCGTGCAAATGAACAGGATCTGCGACAGATCGAACGGCACGTTCAGGTAATGGTCGACAAAACTCTGGTTCTGCGACGGATCGAGTACCTCGAGCATTGCCGACGTCGGATCTCCCGACGATCCGCCGCCGCTCACCTTGTCGATTTCGTCGATCATGAACACGGGATCTCTTACCTGCACCCGCCGCAGTGCCTGGATGAGTAGACCAGGCAGTGCGCCAACATAAGTACGGCGATGCCCGCGAATTTCCGCCTCATCGCGCAATCCACCGACGGAAATGCGATAGAACTCGCGGCCGATTGAAGTCGCGATCGCTTCGCCGAGTGAAGTCTTGCCGGTACCGGGTGGTCCGGCAAAGCAGAGAATGGGGCCGTGCGGGTCGTTGCCACGGAGTTTTCTCACCGCGAGAAATTCGAGTATCCGTTCCTTGGCCTCGTTCAGTCCGTAGTGGCGTGAATCGAGGGCGTGCTCGACCGTCTTGAGGTCGATGTCATCCTTGCCGGATCGCTTTTCCCACGGCAGGGAAAGGAGCCAGTCGAGATATGTGCGAATTACCTGGTACTCGCTCGATGCCGGAGACAGCATGCGCAGCCGCTCGGTCTCGCGTCGCGCTTCCTGGGCGGCGCGCTCTGACATCTTCGTCTCTTCGATCTTCTTTAGAGTCTCGATTGCTTCCTTATCGCCTGGATCTGTTTCGCCGAGCTCTGCCTGAATCGCGCGGAGCTGCTGACGGAGATAGAACTCTCGCTGGTGCTGCTCGATCTTGATTTCAGTCTGCCGTTTTACGTCTTCGACGACGTGCGCCCGCGCGACTTCCCGCTCGAGGCGCGTCAGCAGGAACCGCAGTCGCTGCCCGATGTCCAGCCGTTGAACTATCTCGTCCTTGTCGGAGATCTTGAAATTCATGTTCGTCGCGGCGAGGTCGCCGAAACGGCCTGGATCCGAAACGTTCATCTTGAGAATCGCCGGCACTTCGTCCGGAATTCTGTCTACGAGCTGGGCAAGTGTCTCGGCTGCGTTCACAACGCGTGAGACGAGCTCGGTCGCTTCATCGGGCTGAGGCGGCACTTCCTTCGCGCACGAGACTTTAGCGATCGGGTATGGAGCGGTCTGCGTCATCTCGTCGATCGTGATTCGGCGCAGTCCCTGGAGGGTGATCTGAACTGTCTCGCCCGGCAGGTTGATTCTCTCGTGGACCCGAGCAGCGACGCCGACCCGTCCGACGAACTGATTCATGTCGACGGGCTCGTCGTGATCGCCGCTGGCGACGACGAGGGCGACGATCAGTCCCGCGCCGGCGTTCTCTTTAAGCAACGCAAGGTTTTCTGGAGCGCCCATCTGCACCGCGATGGTGCCGAGGGGGTAGACGATCGTCGACCGCAGCGCCATCAGGGGCAGGGTGGGCGGTATTTCTGACGTCAGAATGTCGTCTTTGCGCTGCGTCTTGGCCATGCGAGTGAAGTTAAGGAGAGCTGCACGGGTGGGCTATCCAGAAGCGTGCCTCAGCCTCGCCGCGAGTCCACTCTGATGCAGAGATGCAGAAAGTGGGGGGTTTAACCGCCGTGGGCGCCGAGAACGCCGAGGATCCTCAGGTTCCGAGCCCCGGCAGGCATCGCAGGCGACTCAGATGCCAATAATTATGGGTATCTGCTGGAAACGCGGAACGACACGGCAGTTCGCGCAGTTCCGATGTTTAACCGAAAAAACGGGTTCTCTCCGGGGCTGATCAGAGTGAGCAGGAGCTTCGAATGTCGTTCTCGGCGCCCCCGGCGCCCGCGGCGGTTAAACCTCCGCAGTTTTCTGTGGTCTCTGTGGTCTCTGTGTCAAACAGGGTTCTGGGAGACCGGACGCCTCTTGAGAAGTTCCTGAAACCCCGGCTCGTCGCGGATGGCGTCGAGAGTCGAATCGTTCTCGATCCACTTCCAGTGCCCAAATCCGTTGTTGATCGATTTGGTCAGCGCCGCCAGACCTTCTTTCGCCATGCCGAGCATCGCATAGTCGCATGCGATATTGTAGAGCACCGAAGGGTCATCCGGCTCCATTGCTTCGGCCCGCCGGGTCCAGTCGAGCGCTTTCTCTTTTTCACCCAGATCGATGAGACAGGCCGCTCCCATGTAGAGCGCTCTCGGGTTATCCGGATTCAGCTCAAGGTGCTTTCTGGCAGCGTCATAGGCGCGGCGCATTGCCTTGGTGCAGTCTTCCTGGCGTCCTATTGCAGCGTAGGATCCACCAAGCAGCATCGTTGCAGCGAAATCATCGGGGCGTACCGCGACAGCGCGCTCGTACCATTGCGCCGCCTCCTCGTTTTTTCCCACCGCCATGCATGCGCGCGCATAGAAATAGGCGGCCTCAAACGACTTCGGGTTGAGGCGCATTGCCTCCTCAAACTCTCTTTGCGCCTCATCAAACTTTCCAGTCAGCGAGATAGCCAACCCGGCAGACGCGTGCGGTTCGGCAAGCTGGGGGGCAAGGTCGAGCGCGCGTTTACTGGCTGAAATTGCCTTGTTGAGATTTGCTTCCGACGCGTCGAAGTACTGATAGAGGAACGAGCAGCAATCGGCGACGCCGGCATGGGCAAGGGCATAACCAGGATCGAGCTCGATGGCACGTTCGAAAAGCTGCCGCGCAAATTCGTGGGACCGGCGGCGGTGCTGATGAAAGAACTGGCGGCCACGCAGGTAATACTCGTAGGCGTCGATGTTGGTCGTCGGCACCTGCTCGATTGCCTTCTTCTCGTCTTCAGTGAGGACGACGCGCAGCGCCGCGACGATACTCGCGGCAATTTCGTCCTGAATCGCGAATACGTCCTCCAGCTCGCGATCGTAACGCTCGGCCCAGAGTTGCGAGCTGTCGTTCGTGCTGACCAGCTGAGCGTTGAGGCGAAGGCGCTTGCCCGCTTTTCTGATGCTTCCTTCGAGAATCGTCGACACCTGGAGCTTTCGTCCGATCTCGCGGATGTCGTCGTTCTTTCCCTTGAACGTGAAGGACGATGTGCGCGAGACGACGCGCAGGGCCTTGACCTTCGATAGAGCGGTGATGATCTCGTCGGCAATACCGTCGGCGAAGAAATCACCTTCGGGATCTGCGCTCATGTTGGTGAAGGGAAGCACCGCGATCGACTTTGCCGAACCGGCCTGGCCGAGCGGACTTCCGTCTGGGGTCGACATGTTCGTGGCGATCAGCGCTCTGGCGAATTCAACCGTTGTCGCGAATCTGTCTACTGCGTCGCGCGCAAGTGCCCGGAGGAGGGCATTCTCCACTTCTTCCGGCGCGCCGTTGAAGACGGAGCGAAGTGAGGGGACTGGATCGCTGAATCTCTTGCTGATGATCGACTGTGCGGTGGGGCCGGAGAAAGGCTTCTTGCCCGACAGCATCTCGAACAGGACGCACGCGAGACTGTACTGGTCGCTTCGTCCGTCGATTTTCGTTTCGCCGGCCGCCTGCTCGGGACTCACGTACGCTGGCGTGCCGACGACCATGCCGGTCTGCGTTATCGTGTCGCCAGACGCCATGCTCACTGCCTTTCCGATTCCAAAATCCATGACGACTGCTTCGCCGTCCTGGAGCATCACGTTCTCTGGCTTGATGTCGCGGTGGACGATGTTCTGGCGGTGGGCATAGTCGAGCGCCGAGGCAATCCCGCGGATGAGGTTGAGCGATTCTTCGAGCGGTATCTGCCCGTCGCGCAAAAGCCTGTCTCGAAGCGTCTCGCCTTCGACGACAGGCATCACGTAATAAAGAAATCCTCCGGCTCCGCCGGAATCGAACAGCGGAACGATATGCGGGTGATTCAACTGCGCGGCGAGTTGAATCTCGCGGAGAAACCTGTCCGGCCCGATTGAGCCGCTGATGTCGGGATGCAGAACCTTGAGCGCGACGCGCCGGTTGTGACGGACATCATGAGCGAGATACACGGTCGCCATGCCGCCGCGGCCGAGCTCCCTGTCGAGCCGATAGGAGGAGGCGAGCGCGTCTTCGAGGCCTTTGTGCATCCTATGCGACTCCCGTCTCAGTGTCCTGTGGCTTGCGCTTGAGGAGCTCAATGAACTCCGGCTTGCCGCGCAATGAATCGAGATCAGCATCGTGCTCGATCCACTTCCAGTGCCCGAATCCGTTGTCGAGTGCCTTCGTCAGCGCCTCAATCGCCTCCGCTGTCTGATCTTCCATCGCAAATGCGCACGCGATGTTGTAAAGGACTGACGGATCATCGGGATCCATCGCGAGGGCACGACGGTTCCACTCTCTCGCCTTCTCCGACTCGCCTAGCGTCGTCAGCGACATCGCGCCCATGTACAACGCACGCGGGTCGTCTGGTGTGAGCTCGAGGTGCTTTCTGGCAGTGTCGTAAGCGCGACGCGATGTTTGAATCGACTTTTCCTGCTCGCCGAGCGAGTGGTAGACCGTCGCAAGCAACGCAAGTGATGCGTAGTCATCAGGTCTCACTGCAATCGCCCTCTGGAACCACTTTGCGGCGTCTTCGTTCCGACCCTGCGCGACGCACGACCTTGCATAGAAGTACGCGGCCTCGAACGACTTCGGATCGAGCTGCATTGCCACCTCGAACTCGGCGTCAGCTTCTTCGAACCTTTCTCCCAGCGAGACGGCAAGCCCGCGCGAAGCGTGCGCCTCGGCCAGGCCAGGTGCAAGCTCGAGTGCACGGCGACTCGCCGAGTCGGCTCGCTTGAGATTTGCCGGCGATGCGTCGAAATACTGATAGAGAAACGAACAACAGTCAGCAACGCCTGCGTAAGCCAGGGCGTAATTAGGATCGAGCTCGATGGCGCGCTCGAACATCTGTCTCGCGTATTCGTGATTCTTGCGACGATGCTGGTGGAAGTACTGGCGGCCGCGGAGGTAAAAGCCGTAGGCCTCAACGTTCGGGCTGTGCGCCTGCTCGAGCGAGCGCTTCTCGTCGTCACTCAACACGACGCGCAGCGCCGCAACGATGCTCTGCGCTATCTCGTCCTGGATCTGAAATACATCCTCGAGCTCACGGTCGAAGCGCTCGGCCCAGAGCTGCTCGTTGTTCGCGGCGTTGACGAGCTGTGCCGTCAAGCGAAGCCGCTTGCCGGCCTTGCGGACGCTTCCCTCGAGAATCGTTCCCACCTGAAGGCGGCGGCCGATCTCACGAATATCGTCGTTCTTCCCTTTGAAGCTGAAGGACGAAGTGCGCGACGAAACCTTGAGCGCCTTGATCTTTGAAAGGGCAGTGATGATCTCGTCGGCGATTCCGTCAGCGAAGAAATCACCTTCGGGATCGGAGCTCATGTTGGTGAACGGCATCACTGCGATCGACTTGCCTTCCTTGGCGCCTCCGCCGGCAATCGGACTCCCATCGGGAGTAGTCAGATGCGTCGCAACGAGCGCTTTCGCGAAATCCATCGTCGTGCCGAATCTTTCCGATGCTTCCCTGGACAGAGCACGTGTAACGGCAACCTCGACTTCCTCAGTTGTGTCGTTGTGCACTGCGCGAAGGGATGGAACGGGATCGCTGAACCGCTTGCTCAAAACCTGCTGCGCAGTCGCACCGTGGAAGGGTTTTCTGCCCGACACCATCTCGTACAGGACGCATGCAAGGCTGTATTGGTCGCTTCGCCCGTCGATCACGGGCTCGCCGGCGGCCTGTTCCGGGCTCACATACGCCGGAGTACCCACCACCATCCCGGTTTGCGTGAGCGTATCCGGCGACGCGGCGCTCAGGGCTTTCGCGATTCCGAAATCCATTACGAGAGCTTCGCCATCCTGAAGCATCACGTTTTCCGGCTTGATGTCGCGATGGACGATGTTCTGCCTGTGCGCGTAGTCGAGCGCCGATGCTATACCGCGAATGATCTGCAGTGATTCGGCGACGGGAATCTGACCTTCACGCAGAAGCCGGTCGCGGAGCGTCTCTCCCTCGACGACAGGCATCACATAATAGAGATGTCCCCCCGCGTCGCCTGAGTCGAAGAGTGGTACGATGTGAGGATGGTTCAACCGTGCAACGAGCTTGATCTCACGCAGAAACCTGTCGGGCCCCAGCGCGGAGCTGAGCTCGGGATGCAGGACCTTCAGCGCCACCCTGCGGTCGTGACGAAGATCCGTGGCGAGGTAGACAGTTGCCATTCCGCCGCGGCCCAGCTCGCGGTCGAGGTGGTAGCGCGAGACGAGTGCCGATTCGAGGCCTTTATGCAGTTCGATGCTCAAGATGCCGCTGCCGGTGCTGATGGTTTGCGAGAGAGCAGCTCAATAAAAGCCGGGTCGCTGCGAATTGTATCCAGGTCGGTGTCATGTTCGATCCATTGCCAGTGCCCAAATCCATTGTCAACAGCTTTGCTCAACGCTGTGATCGCGTCTGCAGCAAGCTGCTCTCTGGCGAACACGCAGGCGATGTTGTACAGAACCGACGGATCATCAGGCTCCATCTTGAGTGCGCGACGATTCCACTCGCGTGCGCGCTCGGATTCCCCAAGGCCCGAAAGTGCGAGGGCTCCCATGTAAAGCGCGCGGGGGTTGTCAGGATTGAGCTCGAGATGCTTTCTCGCCGAGTCGTAGGCCCGGCGCATGACCCGAGTTGCGTCGTCGTGCCGGTCGAGAGCCTGGTAGCAGTTGGCGAGAAGCATATACGCCGCGAAGTCGTCCGGACGAACGGCGACTGCACGCTCGAACCACTTCGCGCCCTCCGCCGCGTTTCCAATCGCATTGCAGGCTCTTCCATAGAAGTACGCCGCCTCGAACGACTTCGGGTCGAGACGCATGGCTTCCTGAAATTCTTTTTCCGCTTCGACAAACTCGCCAGTGAGCGAGACTGCAAGTCCTCGCGACGCGTGCGCTTCAGCGAGATGCGGAGCCAGTTCCAATGCGCGCTTGCTTGCGGCTTCCGCCCGCTTCAGATGCTGGGGTGCCGCGTGATAGTACTGATACATGAACGAACAGCAGTCAGCCAGGCCAGCGTGTGCCAGTGCATAGCCGGGATCGAGCTCGACCGCGCGCTCGAACATCTGCATCGCGAACTCCAGGGCGCGACGTCGATGCTGATGAAAGAACTGGCGACCGCGCAGATAGAACTCGTACGCCTCGACGTTGGCAGTAGGAACCTGCTCGATTGCCTTCTTTTCTTCTGGCGTCAGCACGACGCGGAGCGCAGAGACGATGCTCGACGCGATCTCATCCTGAATTACGAACACGTCCTCCATCTCCCGGTCGTAACGCTCGGCCCACAGCTGAGAATTGTCGGCTGCGTTCACGAGCTGAGCCGTCACGCGAAGCCTCTTGCCCGCTTTGCGAACGCTCCCTTCGAGCACAGTGCCAACCTGAAGCTTCCTCCCGATTTCCCTGATGTCCTCGTTCTTGCCCTTGAAGGAGAATGACGACGTCCGCGACGAAACCTTCAGCGCCTTGATCTTGGAAAGGGCGTTGATGATTTCTTCGGCCACACCGTCTGCGAAATACTCTCCCTCCGGGTCGGCACTTTGACTGATGAACGGAAGAACTGCGATCGACTTGGCGGTTCCGGGACCGGCTGAGGTGAGCAGGGTGCCATCAGGCGTCGAAAGATGTGATGCCACAAGCGCGCGCGAAAACTCAACCGTTGTCGCGTAACGCTCGTCACTCGACTTCGACAGCGCCTTTTGCAGGGCTGTGTCGATTTCCAGCGTCGCGTCGCGGTACACTTCGCGAATCGACGGCACCGGCTCGGTAAATCTCTTGCTCAATACCGCCTGCGCATTAGCTCCCGTGAAAGGCTTTCGTCCGGAGAGCATTTCGTAAAGAACACACGCAAGGCTGTACTGATCGCTTCTCCCGTCGATCATCGTTTCGCCGGCGGCCTGCTCCGGGCTCACGTAAGCAGGAGTTCCGATCATCATTCCGGTTTGAGTCAGCGTATCGCCGGAAGCAACGCTGACGGCCTTCGCAATTCCAAAATCAGTGACGAGCGCCTCGCCATCCTGAAGCATCACGTTCTCGGGCTTGATGTCCCGATGCACGATGTTCTGGCGATGCGCATAATCGAGGGCGCTGGCGATTCCCCGAACGATCTGAAGTGCCTCTTCCTTGGAGATCTGTCCATCGCGCAAAAGCCGGTCGCGCAGCGACTCGCCCTCGACAAGGGGCATGACGTAATAGAGGAAGCCTCCCGCCTCGCCGGAGTCGTAGAGCGGCACTATGTGGGGGTGATTCAGTCGTGCGGCGAGCTTGATCTCGCGCAGGAAGCGATCTGGCCCGAGCGAGGAGCTCAGCTCAGAGTGGAGGACTTTGACCGCGACGCGTCGATCATGACGCAAATCGTCAGACAGGTACACCGTCGCCATCCCGCCCCGTCCCAGCTCGCGCACTATGCGATAACGGGAGGCAAGAGCAGTTTCCAGTTCCTGGTTCAATGCGGCTTTGTTAGGGAAATGTCAGGTCGCAAAGTTATCCCCGGGGCCGGACTCCGGCCACCTTAGCCAGGCCTAAGGTGGCCTCGCATGCTTGTAACGGCAGGAATCGGCGTATCAAATCGCGAGTAGTGGTGCGCTTCTGGGGCCGGTTAAGTTTAAAGGCTATGTTCGAAGATCTCAGCGAAAAGCTCGAAGCCACATTTGCCCGCCTGCGCGGACGCGGAACTCTCAGCGAATCCGACATCAAGGAAGGGCTCCGCGAGGTCCGGCGCGTCCTCCTCGAGGCCGACGTCAATTTTCAGCTCACCCGCGAGTTCCTCGAGCGCGTAGAGAAGAAAGCCGTTGGCGTCACTGCGCTTAGCGCTGTTTCGCCGGCCCAGCAGCTCATCAAGATCGTACACGAAGAGCTCGCCAACATGCTCGGCGAGCGTCGTGAGGGGCTGAAGCTCAGCTCCATCCCGCCGACAGTCATCATGATGGTCGGCCTCCAGGGATCTGGAAAAACGACAACCGCTGGAAAGCTCGCGCTGAAATTGAAGGGCGAAGGACGCCCAACCCGCCTCGTTGCAGCAGACGTCTACCGCCCGGCCGCTATCGATCAGCTCGAAACGCTCGGGCGTCAGCTCGACATTCCGGTATACGCAGATCGCACGACGAAGGACGTCGTGAAGATCGCAAAGGCCGGCATCGAGCAGTCGAAGCGCGATCGCGATAGAGTCGTCATCGTCGATACCGCCGGTCGTCTGCAGATCGACGAGGACATGATGGACGAGCTTCGCCGATTGAAGGAAGCCGTTCGGCCGACTGAGATCCTGTTCGTCGCGGATGGAATGACGGGACAGGAAGCCGTGAAGATCGCTCAGGGCTTCGACAACGCCCTCGGCGTCACTGGCGTGATTCTCACCAAGATGGACGGCGATGCACGCGGTGGGGCGGCGCTGTCGATCTACGGTGTCCTGAAGAAGCCGATCAAGTACATCGGTGTCGGCGAAAAACTCGACGCCCTCGAGGAGTTTCATCCCGACAGAATGGCCGGACGAATCCTTCAGATGGGAGACGTCGTCTCTCTCGTCGAGAAGGCGCAGGCCGCGTTCGATGAAACTGAGGCAAAGCGGCTCCAAAAGAAGGTCAAGAAAGAGGGAATGGACTTGACCGACTTCCTCAAGTCGATGAAGCAGATCGAGAAGATGGGACCGCTGGAAGGCGTCCTGAAGATGCTCCCCGGAGTCAACGCCAAGGCGCTCAGCCAGGCCAGGATCGATCCCAAGCGCCTTAAGCACATCGAAGCGATGATCCTTTCCATGACGGAAGAAGAGAGGAAGAACCCGTCTTTGATCAACGGAACCCGCCGTTCGCGCATCGCGAAGGGCTCTGGCAGGACGATCAGCGACGTCAACCGTCTTCTCGACCAGTTCCGCGAAATGCAGAAAATGATGAAAAAGATGTCCCAGGGTGGCGGTGGGAGGTTGGGAATGCCGGGCATGCCGGGTATGTTTGGAGGGCGGTAAAAACACCGCCCTTGCAGGATCGGGTGCTTGCCGGAAACGCCGGCGGAGCGATGAGCCCGAAGAATCACGAGACCACAGCTACACGGAGCACTACAGATGGTAAGAATTCGTCTCCGCCGAGTCGGGCGGAAAAAGTCACCAGCGTACCGTATTGTCGTTGCCGACTCACAGAGTCCGCGTGACGGAAAGTTCATCGAGATCATTGGCCAGTATGCTCCGCGTCAGGCAGAGGGTGGTCTCAACATCGACGAAGCGCGCGCCAACTACTGGCTCGGCGTCGGCGCACAGCCGAGCGACACGGTTCGTTCGCTTCTCCGCCGCGCGGGTGTCCTGAAGCGTCGTCACGAACAGCGCCTGGGCATCGAGCTCAAGCAGGCAGCAGTCGCGCTTCCCGAGCGTACCGAAGCCGAAGAGGCAGCACTTCACGCCGACGAAGCGGGCAGCACCGAGGCATAAGTGGCTGACGATGCATTGGCGATCGTTGGGCTGATCCGCAATGCACAGGGAATCCGCGGCGAGGTTGTAGTCGAGCCGCTGACAGATGCGCCGGACGCGGTATTCGCGTCCGGCCGTCGTGTTTTTGTGGGTGACGCTTCGGGAAACGTGAAGGATCGCGCGAAGACGCTCGTTGTGGATGCGGCGAGACCGTTCAAGGGTGGCCTGATGATCAAGTTCGACACTGTTGCCGATCGCAACGAAGCCGAGCTGCTGCGCGGGCGATATCTGCTTGCTCCGTTCGAGGAGCTCGATCCGCTCGATGAGGATGAGGTTTACCTCCACGATCTCATCGGGATGAAGGTCGAGCTGACGAGCGGTCAATCGGTTGGCGAGGTAACGGCAACCTACGAATTGCCGCAGGGACTGACACTCGATGTAAAAACGTCGAAGGGAAGTGTGCTGGTTCCGTATCGTCCTGAGGTCATCGATCGTACCGACACAGCGGAGCGGATAGTCGTGGTCAAATCGGAAGTTGGAATGTTCGACTAGCCGATGCCGCTCAAGATCAACGTTGTAACGATCTTCCCGGATTTTTTCGCGGGTCCGCTTGGGCTGAGTATTCCTGCGCGTGCGAAAGCGGCTGGCGGCGTCGAGTACAACCTCGTCGATCTTCGCGACTACACGCACGACAAGCACAAGACTGTCGACGACGCGCCTTATGGTGGTGGAGCAGGAATGGTGATGAAGCCGGGGCCGTTCTTCGAGGCAGTTGAGGCAATCGGAGCGACTTCGCCGATTGTTCTTTTGTCACCGCGCGGAAAACTTTTCGGGCACTCAGATGCGGTTCGCTACGCACAAGGCTCCGAGCTCACGTTGCTGTGCGGTCACTACAAGGACGTCGATCAGCGCGTTGCCGATCATCTCGCGACCGAGGAGATCTCGTTAGGCGATTTCGTTCTCTCCGGCGGGGAAGCAGCAGCGCTGGCCATCATTGACGCAACGGTGCGGTTGATCCCTGGAGCGATGTCGGACCTCGACTCTGCGCGTTCGGATTCATTCTTCGATCGCGGCATTTCTGCGCCATCGTACACCCGTCCGCCTGATTTCCGTGGATATGGCGTACCCGAAATCCTCCTATCGGGCGATCACGCAAAGATTGCGAAATGGCGCGAGGCCGAAGGCCGACGACTGACAGACAAACGCTCCACGCCGGGCTAAACGACAAACCCACAGCGAGAAGATTGGTGTATTAGTTGACAAATACACCCGGCCGTGTAATAATAGCTGGGTGTATTATAGAACTAATTCACCGTGCTGATCCTCGTCGACCCGAATAACGGCGTTCCGGTCTACCGGCAGGTTGCCGATCAGATCCGGTTCCAGATCGCAACCGGCCGCGCCGCGACCGGTGATGAAATCCCCTCCACGAGAGCGCTGTCGCTCCGTCTAGGGATCAATCCAATGACCGTCAGCAAGGCCTATGGAATCCTGGAAGAGGAGGGCCTGGTTATCCGCCGGCCGGGCCTGCCGCTCGTTGTCGCGCCTAAGCAAACAAGCCACGACACAACCAACCTCGAGCAGCTCGCCGCCGTTTTACAACCGGCAGCTCTCGCAACTGTCCAGCTTGGCGTTCCCGCAGACAAAGCGGTGGCTCAATTCCGAAAGCTCATGGAACACAACAAGTCCAACGGAGAAAAGTCAGAATGACTCAGGCGCTCGAGTTTCGCGGAGTTGCGAACGGCGGGCATCACCCACCATGGCCTCGGCCGGGTGGCGGCGGTTGGCATTTCGACCCTCGAAAGGTTAATTTGGGAAGCTACCCCAAAACTGACCCTGTTCCGGGCTGTGAACCTTCGCCCCGAGTGTATTTATGCATCCATTTATCGAAACTCAGAAAGAGTGGCTCCGCACCGATCTGCCACCATTCCGCGCCGGTGACACGGTTCGCGTCAACGTCCGCGTTAAAGAAGGTGACAAGGAGCGTCTCCAGGCGTTCGAAGGTGTTTGCCTCGCTCGTCGCGGCTCAGGAATCAGCGAGACCTTCACGGTCCGCAAGATTTCGGGCGGCATTGGCGTTGAGCGCATCTTCCCGAGCCACAGTCCGATGATCGCGACAGTAGTCGTCGTCCGTCGTGGCCGCGTGCGTCGCGCGAAGCTGTACTACCTCCGTCATCTGACGGGCAAGGCAACGCGAATCAAGGAGCGCAAGGTCCGCGTCGTCGTTCCCGGTGCAGAGGCCTAAGAACGGCTTTTAGACACAGAGACCACAGAGACCACAGAAAAGGCGGCCGTACAACATTGATTGTACGGCCGCCTTTTCTGTGGTCTCTGTGGTCTCTGTGTCCATAAACCGTTCACTCCTCGCTGAAGCGAACTTTCGCCGAGCGATATAGTTTTGCTCTTCATGCGGACTGCCGGAAAAAACAGCGACGATGACTCCAAAGTCCCGAAGGGTCGCGCTCCGTATCGCCTAAAGCGCTGGACACACATCGAAAGGGACCTTCGCGCAGAGCGGGGACCCCTTTTGGCTGGTGTGGATGAAGTCGGCCGGGGCCCGCTCGCCGGACCAGTTGTGGCTTGCGCGGTGATCATGCCTCCCGACATGAAGGCAATTCGCGGCGTCGATGACTCGAAGATGCTCACCCCCGCGGAACGCGTGAAGCTCTGCGCGAGAATTCAGGAACGAGCGCTGTCGTTCGCACTCGGCGCTGCGTCTGTCCGGGAGATCGAACGGCTCAACATCTATCAGGCAAGTGTGCTGGCGATGCGTCGTGCCCTGGGGCGCCTGCACGTGCAGCCCGATCACGTGATCATCGACGGCAAGACCATGCGGACGCTTCCAGTTGCACATACCGCGATAGTTCACGGCGACGCGCGTTGTCATTCGATCGCGTGCGCATCGATCATCGCGAAAGTCACTCGCGACAGATTGATGGCCCGTCTCGCCCTGCGTTATCCAGGGTACACCTGGGAACGCAACGCTGGTTACACGACAAAGGCGCATATTCGCGGACTCGATTCGCACGGAATCACGCCACATCATCGCAGAAGTTTTGTACGCGTCAGCCAGCTCGCCCTCGACTTCGGCGTACCAGTCGCCGACAACGAGTTTATCGACGCCGGCGGGCTTGATTCAGCGATCGTCGAAGAAACCATGATTGTCGCCGACGAGCTCGGGTTGATGATTGCACTGCCCGCCGATTCACTTTCTCTGCAAGCTTGATGTCGTCGAATCCCCTGGTCGGCGTCATCATGGGCTCCAAGTCGGATTGGGAGACGATGCGTCACGCCGTCGAGACACTCGATGCGCTCGGCGTTCCGAATGAGACGCGCGTCGTGTCCGCTCACCGGACGCCTGATCTTCTTTTCGAGTACGCATCGACCGCTCGCGAGCGTGGATTGAAAGTCATCATCGCCGGCGCCGGCGGAGCTGCGCATCTGCCCGGAATGGTTTCGGCCAAGACCACGCTGCCCGTGCTTGGTGTACCGGTCGAATCAAAAGCACTTCAGGGAGTGGACTCGCTGCTGTCGATCGTGCAGATGCCGGCGGGCGTGCCGGTTGGAACACTCGCGATTGGAAAAGCCGGCGCGATCAACGCCGCGTTGCTTGCGACTGCGATTCTCGCAACGAACGATGCTGAGCTCGCGACGACACTGGACACTTTTCGGCAGACACAAACCCAGGCAGTGCTCGATCAACCCGATCCTTCCGCCAGCACGTGAAGGTAGGAGTACTCGGCGCTGGCCAGCTCGGGCAGATGCTCGCGTCCGCCGGAAGAAATCTGGGTTTCGAGTTCCGCTTCCTTGCTCCCGACGATCACGCACCGGCCGGCCGCTACGCGGAGCTTATCGTTGCGGACTATTCGAATGAAGCGGCGCTCGCGCACTTCTGCGAGGGTATCGACGTCGCGACGTACGAGTTCGAAAGCATTCCGGCTGATGCAGTTCGATTCGTCTCTGATCGCGTGCCGGTGTATCCGCCGCTGGCAGCAATAGAGACCGCGCAGGATAGAGCGCTCGAGAAGCAATGCTTCGAGAATCTGAAAATCCCGACAGCGCCGTTTGTTGTCGTCGCGGGAATGACCGAGGCGCGTCAGGCTCTCGAGAAAACCGGTACTCCAGCAGTTCTAAAGACGCGTGTGCTTGGCTACGACGGGAAAGGCCAGGCGGTGATCAAGACACGAAATGAGATCGCGAATGCGTGGGTGGCGGTGAAGGGCGCCGCATCGATCGTCGAGTCGTGGGTGAATTTTTCGCGAGAGCTGTCGATAATCGGAGTACGCGGTCGGAATGGTGAGACGGCTTTCTATCCACTTGTAGAGAACTATCACAGTGAGGGAATTCTTCGCTTTTCGATCGCGCCGGCGCCCGCGGTGTCAGCCGAGCTCCAGGCGTTGGCGGAGGAGTATGCGAGGCGCCTGATGGATTCGCTGGGGTACGTGGGGGTGCTCGCGCTGGAGCTGTTCCAGACGGAAAGCGGACTTGTCGCAAATGAGATGGCGCCGAGGGTTCACAATACGGGGCACTGGACGATTGAAGGGGCGGACACGAGCCAGTTCGAGAATCATCTCCGTGCGATCACAGGGATGTCCCTTGGATCAACTGAGATGGGCGGCGCCGCGGGGATGGTCAACGTCATCGGGAGGGAACCGGACGTAAGCAGACTTCACGCGGTCGAAAACGTACATATCCATATGTACGGGAAGGTGCCACGGCCCAAGCGAAAATTGGGGCACATTACGGTGACCGCCAACGACCTTTCTGGTGTACGAACTTCTGTGGCTCAGCTCAGAAGCGTCATGGGGCGGTAGAACACCGGGGGATCACGAAGGCCACGAAGAAACCGCCGAAGGACACGAGGAACTACGGGACAATGATTAGAAAAACAGCACTTGGACTTTTGGGGCTCATTTTGGGGGGCTGCATGAGCGCCTCCCAACCGACCACAGGAACAACCCCGCCCTCGGGGTCGATTCAGGTGGGTACCGGGCAGGATTTCGAGCTCAAGGCCGGACAGTCGGCCAGGGTTACCACGACGCCGATAACGGTGATTTTTCGGTCGGTTTCCCAGGATTCGCGGTGCCCGTCGGACGTTACGTGTGTCTGGGCCGGAGATGGGGCGGTGAAGCTTGGCCTTGAGTCAACGACAGCGCCGTCGGTGGAAACAACAGTTCACACAATGCTAGACCCCAAGACCGTCGATTTTTCGGGCTACAGGATCCGGGTAGTGTCCCTCGCCCCGTATCCCAAGTCCGGATCCAAGATTTCGGCCGATAAATACGTCGTCACCCTCAACGTCTCGGCGCCGTAGGGTTCTGAACGGCCGAAACCGGGCCGGGTTCAAACCTTAACGAGGTTGTGCATGTCATATCCGCATTCACAATCAACAACCCGATCCGACAATGAAGAAACTCTCGCTTCTTAGCGCTTTCGTCGTTCTTGCCGCGATGATCCCGCCAACCAGGATGATGGCCCAGCAGAGCGACGCCGATTGGATGGATAACTGCCAGAAAGATCGCGGGGATTGGGGTCGGCGTGATGCGATTTTCTGCGAAGTGAGGACGACGACTGCCCGGCCTTCAGGCGGGACAGTGTCGATGGAGGGCTTGAGGAATGGCGGCGTGTCGGTCACCGGGTGGAACAACAACCAGATCGTCGTCAAGACGCGTCTCCGCGTGAAAGGCCGGTCGATGAACGATGCGAAAGCGCTGGCCGCGCGGATCCGCACGGTTGTGAACGGATCGACGGTCACGGTCGAAGGCCCAAACCGGAACTATGACGACGATGACAACCAGTGGTCGGCGTCTCTGGTCGCATCGATTCCAGCCAGGTCAGACCTGCGTGTAGAAACGCGTAACGGGCCTGTATCGGTGTCGCAGGTCAGGGGCGACATGGACCTCCAGACCCGAAACGGCCCATTGGCGCTCAACGACCTCGGCGGAAGCGTAAAGGCGCGGACGACGAACGGACCGCTGTCGATCTCACTCACCGGCAGCAAGTGGGACGGCGAGGGGCTCGACGCACGCACCACCAACGGTCCGCTGACGATCAGCGTTCCGGCGGGCTACTCCGCGCATCTCGAGACCGGCACGACGAATGGTCCGGTCAGTCTCGGCTTCCCCGTCACGGTTCAAGGCCGAATCAATCGCGACATATCGACCGATCTCGGGTCCGGTGGAGCGACGATTCGCGCGACGACGACGAACGGCCCGCTGACACTTCGCCGGCGTTAAGACCGCGAGCGCACTATCAGGGTTCAGCAACAGCGTGACGAGCTTCACATGGCAGCGCCGCTGATGATCCAGTCTTCCGCCCCGGCGGATGATTCGGAGGACGTGGCACTTGCCGCTTCCGGCGACAGGCGCGCGTTCGAGCGGCTGTACAAGCTGCATGTGAACAGAGTGTTCTCGGTGTGCACTCGGATGTGTGGAAGCAGGGTAAGAGGCGAAGAGCTGACGCAGGACGTGTTTGTGAGAGCGTGGGAAAAACTTCCGCAGTTCAGGGGAGACGCGGCGTTCTCGACGTGGATTCACAGAGTTGCGGTGAACATCGTTCTCACGGACAGAAAGACCGAAGGACGCAACAGGGCAAGAGTTGTTGAGGACGAGTCCGAGACAGGAGAGACACCCGTGCAGAGAGCGTCAGTGATGCCGATGCACGGCGACCGGATGGACCTGAACCAGGCAATCGCAAAGCTGCCGGCAGGAGCAAGACAGATTTTCGTACTGCACGACGTTCAGGGGTATAAGCATGAGGAGATCGCGGAGATGTGTGGAATTACAGCTGGTGGAAGCAAAGCGCAGCTGC
>DATLDF010000013.1:0-25928 GCA_035525975.1 Gemmatimonadaceae bacterium | reverse complement strand
TGGGGGAACGACTGCGGTGTCGAACATCATGAAGATGTACATCGCCGCCGGCGACAGCCTGCAGATCGGAAAGATCTACGCGCCGATGATCGCCGATCCGTCCAACTATGCCGAAGGCACGCTCCTTCAGGCTGGCGTAGTCGCATCGCAGATCAAGCGTCCTGACGATGCCGCGCTCCTGTTTGCTGCCGTCGCAGCACGCAACCCGTATCAGCGCGATGCCCTCAACAACCTCGCCGCCAGCTACATCCAGGCTGGTGAGAATGAGAAAGTAAGACCGGTGATCGACAAGCTCATCGCGCTCGATCCGAGCAACCCGGACAACTGGCTCCTCTACGCGTTTAACTACGTCGGGCTGCTCAAGACGACCAAAGACGCGAAGCTGAAGAAGCAGTACAACGACTCTCTCGTGTTCTACAACAACAAGTCAGAGAAGATGTTGTTCAGGGTCGCATTCGTCGAATTCACGCGTAACAGCGACGGTACTGTTCTCGCCGGCTCGATCGAGAACCGCGGCACGACTGCGAAGACCTATCAGCTCGCGGTGGAGTTTCTTGGACCAAAGGGCGAGGTCGTCGACACTCAGACGGCGTCGGTGGGTCCCGTTTCGCCGAAGGGCTCCACAGCTTTCAGGATCAAGAGCGCAAAGGCTGGAATAGCAGGCTACCGGTACAAGCCTCTGCTTTGATCCTCAGCTTTGCTTGAGAAGCAAAAGGCGCGCCGAAAGGTGCGTCTTTTTTTTGGGACTGAGAGTCGAGTTTAGAGCAACAGACTAAGTAAGGAGACAACAGCCAATGAGTTCACCGTCATGAGCAACGACGAGTTTTCAGAGAATCAACTGCAAGAGTAGGACAGCCATAGAAGCTGATAACTCGTGCGGTTGACCACCTGTCGCCTCGTTTTTGCTCACGACCTGTTGACTCGACGACTGTGGTCTCCCTACTCAGTCTGTTGCTCTAAACTCGACCCAGCGTCCTCATCTTAAAACGACACCATTCCCCAGTCCGGTGCAGGTCAGGGAACCGGAAGTGAAATAGGCGGCTGGATCGGCGAAATAGCCCCGTAAATCCAGAACCGATCCAGATCCCACCAGAAAATGGCAATCTGCTCCCACCGCTCTGCAATCCTCAGTGCCTCGCCGCGATCAACGGTGATAGCGACGCTGCACTCGCAGTGCGACTTATCCGGAGAACAGGCATCCATCACCAGGTACTTCCGGCCAAGGCTGCGCAGCTCCGCCTCCAGCTCCGCGAAACGCCGGGCATTCTCGGCCGGGTCCAACACTACCCCGCGCGGATCATGGGACGTCAGGATCGCAAACGGCCGATCGAGCCCAATGGCAGCAAGCGCCTTCTTTGTCGCCGGAGGAACAGGCTCCCTCAAGTCGATCATCATCTCCGGATCTCCCGCGAAAAACAGAACAGTTTCCGGATAACTCGACCAGGCTTCGTTCTTCGGCTCGTCAGACACTGATGTTCTCCGCAGTTTCCGCAGTCCTGTCCTAGCGCGCTACGAGCCAAGAGCTAAGGCTGGCGACAAGCTGCAAGCGGGCCGAGAGGCCCGGTTTTGTCGTTCGTGGAATGGTACGGTTGTTGACTACCTTTTTCGCGTGACACACGCACAAATCTGGCCCGATCTCCTCTACATCGTCCGCCACGGCGAGTCTGCCGGCAATGTGGCGCGCGAAGCCGCTCTTGCGGCTGGCGATCTCACTATCGACCTAACCGTTCGCGACGTTGACGTTCCTCTCTCCAGGTTAGGGGAAGAACAATCGGCCGCGCTTGGCAAATGGTTCGCAGCTCTGCCGCATGACGTGAAGCCAAACGTGATTCTGACATCGCCCTATCTTCGCGCGCGCCATACCGCCGAGATCGTAGCGAAGTCGGCAGGACTCAGGCCCGACAGATTCACGCTGGTCATCGACGAAAGGCTGCGAGAGAAGGAATTCGGCATCCTCGACCGTTTGACCAGAGTCGGCATCGAGGCCTACCACCCGGACCAGGCCGAGTTCCGCAAACTTCTCGGCAAATTCTACCATCGTCCGCCCGGCGGCGAGAGCTGGTGCGACGTGATTCTCAGGCTTCGCAGCGCCGTCGAGATGATCTCTCGCGAGTACTGCGGTGAGCGAGTGCTGCTTGTGTGCCACTCTGTCGTTGTACTCTGCATGCGTTATCTGCTCGAGCACATGACAGAAGACGAAATTCTCAGGATCGACAAGGAGAACGAAGTCGCAAACTGCTCAGTGACCTCCTACGAGTACGACGAATCCGCCGCACCGCGTGGGAAACTCGAGCTCAAGCTGTTCAATTTTGTCGCCCCACTCGAAGAGGCGGGCGCTCCGGTCACCTCAAAACCGGATGCCAAGGTTGCCGCGAAGTAAGAAGACTCCTGTGCGCGTCACGCGCACATCGTTGAAGCGGATGCCGCTTCCTGATCACGATTCCAACAGTGACAAGGAAGAGCGTGGCCGCGTGCTGATTGTCGGCGGTGAAGTCGGGCTTCCAGGTGCCGTAATACTCGCAGGACTCGCAGCACTACGGGCCGGCGCCGGCAAGCTTCAGCTCGCTACGTGCGCGCGGACGGCGCCACTTGTCGCCGTATCAGTACCTGAATGTCTTGCTGTCGGACTCGATGAGACGAAATCAGGAACGATCAGCAGCAAGGCAGCGCGTGAGATCGCCGACGTTTGCAAGGACGCCGACGCCGTGTTGATTGGTCCGGGACTGCGACAAAGCGAAGAGAATGACGACCTGGTCAAATCAATCCTGACGAGGTGGACCGGCTCTCCGGTAATACTCGACGCCGGCGCACTGAGTGCACTGCGCGATTCTCCGGACCTGCTTCACGGACTCGGCGGCAAAGCCATTCTCACCCCGCATTCAGGCGAGATGGCAAACACACTCGGGACCGACAAGTGGGAGGTCGAGCGGAATCCCGGCGAAATTGCGATAGAAGCTGCAGCTGCGCTCGGTGCCGTTGTCGCACTGAAAGGACCGAAGACGTTCATAGCGTCACCGGATGGTGAGCTCTATGTCTACGAATCGGGAGACATTGGCCTCGCGACATCAGGATCCGGCGACACGCTCGCAGGAGTTGTCACTGGCTTGCTCGCGAGAGGCGCAAGCCCCCTGCATTCCGCGGTGTGGGGAGTCTTCCTCCACGGCGCAGCAGGCAATGTGCTCGCAGAACGACTGGGACGAATCGGATTTCTCGCGAGAGAATTGCTCGACGAGATTCCTCCGATCATGAACGGACTCTAGCGCCCCGTAACCCTGATGGCGGACCGCGGGATATAGCCGGGCATGTCGGCCGCAACGAACGCCGTGACGGCAAGGAACGCCACGTTCTCGGCCATCTCGCGCGGATCGATCTTGTCCATGGTATCGCCGCTGCTGTGATGGAACCAGAAGTAACGCGTTCCATCTACGTTCGGAGAGATTGTCGGGACACCCAGCGCATTGAGCGGATCTGTGTCGGCATCCGATCCGCCTTCAGTCGCCTTGTTTGCTCCGATGGGCGTCAGCAGGCTCGCGATATCCTGCGCCGTCGCCAATCCTCCAGCACCGGCTGAGATCCCAAGACCCTGAACGTCGAACACTCCGTTGTCGGATTCCATCGCAAGCACATGCTTATCCATCTCGGCCCGGTGCGCATCGCGATAACCGGTACCGCCCTTGCTGCCGTTCTCCTCGTTGGTCCATGCGACGACGCGAATTGTGCGGCGCGGCTTGAGGCCGAGCTTCTTGATGAGCTTGACTGCTTCCCACGCGGCGACAACTCCGCCGCCATCGTCCATTGCGCCCGTCCCAACGTCCCACGAATCGATGTGCCCGCCGAGTACGACGACTTCGTCGGGTTTCTCTGACCCGCGGATTTCGGCGATGATGTTCCGCGACGGTGCATCAGGCAGAGTCTTGGCGCCCATCTTGAGATTGACTACTACTCTCTCGCCGCGATTTACCATTCTGTGAAGCATGAGCGCGTCTTCGACGCTCAGTGCAGCCGCAGGAATCTTCGCTTTGACCGTAGTGTCGTAATTCATCGCGCCGGTGTGCGGATTCTGTATGGAGTACGACGACACACTGCGAATCAATGCGGCAACCGCGCCGACGCGGGCCGCTGCGCTTGCTGCACCGCCGCGATACCGCACCGTTGCACCGTACGACGTAAACGGCACGTCGAACAGAACGATTTTCCCTTTTGCCTCAGCAGCTCTTTTCGTCAGGTCGTCAAAGCTGGAGACGATCATGACCGGCGCTGTGATCCCGCGTGCAGGTGTGCCGACACTTCGCCCAAGCCCGATCATGTGGAGTGCTGCCGCGCGTGGCGAAATCAGTGTGGCGGATTCTGCGCCGCGCACCCAGTGGGGCACCATCACCTTTTCGCCGTGAACGTTCTCGAGCCCATCATTCTTCATCTGGACAAGAATCCAGTCGATGGTGCGCTCGAGACTCTCCGACCCGCTGAGCCGGTGCCCGAACTTATCGGTCATCTCGGCCAGTCGATTCCACGCCGAGCTGTCCGCCATGGCTGCAGCAATGATTCGATTTGCAGCCGGCCGGTATTGATCGGCGATCGGTGTCTGCGCCGACAATGGTATGGAGTGGAATGAGGCGACGACGAATCCTGCAATAACGAAGAGTTTTTTCATGGCTTGGCTTTAGCGGTTGGCAACACTAGCTGGTGGCTGTTGGCTGTGTCGTTCTAGCGTGTGGCTTGTGGCGTGTGGCGATCAACCAACTCTAAGATGGGCGGTTGATACTGGGACAACGGCTGCAATGTGCGGCGCCGTCATCGGCAGAGTAACAGTAAACGTCGTCCCCTGTCCCGGCTCGCTGGTAACAGCAACGTCGCCGCCCATCAGGTTCGCGAGCCGGCGACATACCGTAAGACCGAGCCCCGTTCCTGTCGCGCGGCGCGTCGCCTTTTGCTCGACCTGCCAGAATGGATCGAAAATGCGATTCAGGTTGTCAGGGTGAATTCCAATCCCCGTATCGCTGACGACAAACTGAACTTCGTTCTTGAGAGCGCGTCCCTCGAGAGTCACGGCACCTGTATCCGTGAACTTCACTGCATTCGACAACAGGTTTACAAGAATCTGTCTCACTTTCGTAGGATCGCTTTCGATCAGCACAGGACTCGGTGGTGGAATCAGCTTCAACTCGAGTTTTTTGGCTGTCACCAGGGGCTCCGCAATCTCTACTGCCTGATTCATCGCGCCTTCGACATCGAACTTATCTAAAACAACAGTTTCGCGTCCCGCGTCGAGGCGTGTGAACGTCAGAATCTCGTCAATCAGCGACAGCAGGTGCCGCGCGCTCGCTTTGATTCGTCCGAGCTGCTGGGCCTGCGCTTCTGTGATTGGACCGGTAATCCCGTCCGCCAGGAGTTCCTGATATCCCATGATCGCCGCGAGAGGTGTGCGCAGCTCGTGCGACATCACTGCGAGGAAATCACTCTTCGCGCCGTTTGCGCTCTCGGCTTCGCTCCGCGCGGCTTCGACCCGCAGTGTTGCTGCTTCCGCTTCTTCCCTGGCTCTTTCCGCGGCATCACGCGCTTCCCGCTCGAGCCGAAAGAGATCAGCTCGCTTTGCGTCGGTCTCGCGCAAAACTCTTGCGCTCCACGCAATCAGGAGAAGAAACGCTACCATGTTCGCAACCGATCCCAGCGATGCGCCGAGCCGCTGGTCGAACATGTTGCGTTGTTCACCCGCGAGACGAAGCATCGCCAGGATGAACGGAACTACTACGACCCCGGGCAATAGCCGCCGAGCCACGAAACCCGCGGCGCCGTCATCAACGATCAGCGCAGGAATGCCCCGCTCCAGCTGGGAAAATAAGAGGCCCACTCCAAGCATAGTCAGCGTTATCGCCGTCGACAGAGCCATGCCCGATAACAGCGTGGTGAAGTTGTAGAAATTCTTCACGCCGAACATGTGGCCGATAACCGCGACGAACGCCACAATCAGCGACAACGTTGCAAAGAACTGGGATTTGAGCTTGCGGTCTCTGCGGTCGCTTGGAAGAAAGACCATTCCCTGCGCGAGAAACACAAAAGCGATTGCAGTGTTGACGCCCATGTGACGCGTCTCGTGTCCTGTGGCATCTGTACCGAGCAGCCTCAAAAGGATGAGATCGAGAGGCTTGAAATTCTGTAAAGCGTATTCGGCAAGCGTCGTGAGACATATCGCGGCTACCATTGCAGCGAGTGCTCTCAGGATCCATACAAAAGGACGCGTTGTCTTCCGGGCGACAATCAGCGCGATCCCGGAGAGGACGATGCACACGGATGCCAGCGGTGACATCGGAGGACTTGCCGGAATCAGCGATGTCAACCCTTCAGTCCCAGCTCCCCACGCTGCTGCACCCAGGATACCGATGATTGCGCAGATTGCTCCGAGCACCGCTGGAAGCGTCGCAAAGAATCGAACCATCTTGCGATGCTCAACTCGAGAAACCACCGGTAGTTCCATCCCGTTTCTACCTCACCAGCCTTTGCGATCCCTCAGGTCGGTGATTTGCTTCGCGTGCTTTGCGCCGTGAGCAGAGTAGAGGTCGAGAAAATCATCGAGCGTAAGCTGGCCGTGTTCAGGGTGTTCGCCCGTGCGCGTCCATGCTTCCTCGGGAAGCATGGACAAGAAGCTCGACCATCGCTCGTGCAGCCCGTCGAGGATCGTCAGCGAGCAGGCGACCGGAAGTTTTGCGTCGGGAAGCTTTGCCCATTCGTCCTGATCGTAAGTCTTGATCGTCGGATTCTCCTCGGTCACGACCCACCTGAATCTGAGGTAGGCGTTCGCGTGAGAATCGACAACGTGGTGGATTACCTGACGAGGCGTCCACCCGCCGTCGCGATATGGCGTGTCCAGTTGTTCGTCGGAGAGCCCGGCCACCGCGCTCCTGAGGGCTGGCGGGCAAGCCGCCAGTTGGGCGATCTTCGCGGTGCGTTGTTCACTTGTGAGCATCTTTATCGCACGTTCTCGAGTGGGAATTGCTTCGATCGGTGGAGCAATGCAGGACCCGAAATAATAGTGGCTGTTCCCGCTCCAAATAAGACCTTTCCCGGCTTCAATGACCGATCACGCCTTTCCTCATCTGTTGATCACCCTGGTCGCGCTGCTCGCGGCGGCAAAAGCGCTAGGGTCTCTTGCCCAGCGCTTCGGCCAGCCTGCGGTGGTCGGTGAGCTGATCGCAGGCGTTTTGCTTGGCGCTTCCCTTCTCGGGCTTGTAGACCCGGCAGATCCGATAATTGAGAGTCTGGCCGAGCTCGGCGTACTCGTGCTGTTGTTCGAGATCGGGCTTCACACGGACTTGAAGTCACTGATGAATGTCGGGACCGAGGCGATAACGGTCGCGCTGGTTGGAGTGGCCCTGCCATTCGGCCTGGGCTACGGAGTTTCTCAGCTCCTTGGACTGGATGTCATTCCATCGATTGTTGCCGGCGCCGCACTTACCGCCACATCGATTGGAATCTCTGCACGTACGCTCTCCGACCTGAACCAGCTCCACACGCGCGAAGGACAGATCGTGCTCGGCGCCGCAGTTCTTGACGACATCGTCGGTCTCGTAATTCTGTCGGTTGTCGCGGGCCTTGTTGGAGGCGTGGCGATCAGCGCTGCAGGAGTAGCGATCACTTCTGCCCTGGCAATTGGCTTCGTGGTCGGTGCGATAGTGGTCGGCGGCTTCGTGATGCCCAACGTATTCCGGCTCATCGCGAGGGTAGAGGCTTCAGGCACTCTTGGTGTCGCCGGACTCGTTTTCGCGTTTCTGCTTGCATGGCTCGCTGATGCAGCTGGTTCGGCGACGATAATCGGCGCGTTCTCTGCCGGACTGGTTTTGCACGACACGCCACAACGACAGGCAATAGAAAAGACGACGACCAGTATCGGCCACTTCTTTGTGCCGATCTTCTTTGTCAGCGTCGGCGCAGCCGTCGACATCCGCACGCTCGCTGACCCGACCTCGCTGCTTCTTGGAGGCGCGTTGATTGTCGTTGGTGTTCTGGGAAAGTTTCTGGCCGGTTACTCGCCCTTCTGGTTCAAGGGAAGCAAGTCACTTATCGGGATCGCGATGATACCGCGGGGCGAGGTTGGACTGATATTCGCGCGGATGGGTCTCGCGACGGGAGCGCTCACATCGCAGCTCTACAGTGCGATCGCGTTGATGGTGCTTGCGACCACTCTTATTACGCCGCCATTGCTCGCCATGAAGGTGCGCTCACGCGAAGATGGAGACGATCGCGACCGGCCCGGCGACGGTGGAATCGACGATCTCGTGGCGGGGACGCAATAGATTTGACACAGAGACCACAGAGACCACAAAAAAAAGCCTGATTAGGGGACGACCCCGCCGTTCGCGCCGTTCCCATCAAATGCCGTTTCTGTGGTCTCGGTGTCAAATTTGCCTTTTCATAGCTCGCCGGTTTTCTTCGCCGGCAGCGAATGGACATACATCCATAGTGCGCGGATCTCGTCGTCGGTCATGTTTTTCGCCAGTGGCCAAGGCATCACCGCACTGAGAATCCTCCCGTCGGGTCGAACTCCAGTACGGATCGCCTTGGTGAAGTCAGCTTCCGTCCACCGCCCAAGCTCTCCCGCCGGCGTGAGATTCGGCGCAATGAGAGTTTCGATTTTGTTTCCACCAGACAGCCTGGATCCGTGACAGCCGGTGCAGCTGCCGGTCTTCGCCAGGTATTCCCCGTATTCCTTCGTTACGCCCACCGGCACATCTGCCGGGCGAGCGCCGGTTGGAACCAGCGATGCAGTCACGAGCGGAAAAGAGGTCAACAAACTGACAGCGCGACCAATTGGTCCAATCGAGCGTTTTTCCGGGACGGTCGAAGCTGCCGCCGGAATCGTCTTGAGGTACGCGATCATCGCGCCCAGGTCAGCATCATTGAAGTGATAGAATTGCTCGGCCGGCATGAAGAAGAGCGATCTGCCATCCTTGCCAACACCGTGGCGGATGGCGCGAACGTAGTCTGCGTCGGTGAACGTGCCACCAATGCCGCCCTGCCCTGATGTGAGGTTTCTCGAGGTCAGTCGCCCAAATGCCGGGTCGTCAAACAGCACTTTGCCGGCGTAGTCATCACCGTGGCAACTCTGACACTTGCCAACCGCTTCGACGAGATGCCGTCCTCTTGCCAGCGAAGCTGAATCGGTCGGAATAGCGACCGGCTCCGCCGCGGTTGGATACGATTTACCGAACTTGCTCGAAGTTACCGCGTACACGACGCCAACGGCGACAATCAAGAGAGCCACCAGAAAGCCGACTACGTAGCCCACCCACTTGAGCGCACGCTTCATACTTTTCCTCCGCACGGGTAACTGGCAAAATCAGGCGCTCAAACGTAGGGTACGCCCAACGGATCGTCTAGCGCGAAACATGCGCTGGAATCCGGCAAATCCTAACCAACAGAAATCAGATGAAATACCGCCAGCTCGGCAGCAGTGATTTGCACGTCTCGGAGATCTCGCTTGGATCGTGGCTTACCTACGGGCTCGGAGTCGATGACTCGAATGCCAGGGCGTGTATCGATCGCGCGTTCGATGTGGGAATCAATTTCATCGACACGGCGAATGTCTACGGACGTGGAGCGGCCGAGACATTTCTCGGTACAGCGCTGAAGGGGCGAGACAGGTCATCCTACATTCTGGCGACAAAACTCTACTTCCCGATGAGCGATACCGATCGGGGCTTGTCTGCAGCTCAGGTCGCGAAGCAGGTCGACGCGTCACTCAAGCGACTCAAGACAGACTATGTCGATTTGTATCAGTGTCACCGGTACGACGAGCACACGCCGCTCGAAGAGACGATGCACGCTCTGTCCGAAGTCGTTAAAAGCGGAAAGTCGCGCTACATCGGGTTTAGTGAATGGACCGCGCCTCAGATCGCCGCATCTCTGACAATCCCCGGCGTCGAGAAGTTCGTCAGCAGCCAGCCGCAGTACTCGATGCTGTGGCGCGTGCCCGAGAAGGAAGTAATTCCCATTTGCGCGACAAACGGCATCAGCCAGATCGTGTGGTCGCCGCTCGCGCAGGGTGTGTTGACGGGAAAGTACCTGCCCGGCCAGGCTCCTCCGCCCGATTCGCGCGCTGCGAGCACCGAGATGAACATGTTCTGGGGTGGAGATCTTCGATCAGAGAAAACTCTCACGGCAGTCCAGGATCTCAAGCCGATCGCCGCTCGTCTCGATATTACGATGGCCCAGATGGCGCTCGCGTGGGTTCTTCGCGACGCGAATGTTGCGTCGGCAATCGTTGGAGCCAGCAAGCCGTCACAGGTCGATGATAACGTCGCGGCGTCGGGCGTCATCCTCCCGCAGGATGCACTCGACGATATCGATCGAGTGCTCGGGCCCGTGGTCGCTGATTTTCGCGGAACGCAGCACGGGTCCAAAGCTGGAAAGAACGACAAAGCGTGAGAAAAAGCCGAAGGAGACGAAGAACTACGGGAAAAAGATCAGGGTAACTACAGAACGGGTACCGTTGCGCTAACGAAGGAACCTTTCAGCGAGCTGAATCATCCTCTCATCATTCTCCAACCGGACCCGCTCGAGGATCTCCTGAACGAACGGTTTCAAACGCGGTTCCCCCCAGTAGTACCCCGTCGCCATCTCAGCGCTCCCGGTATCACCCTCGCGCGCGGCCTCCAGCATCGCCTCGGCCGCAGCTTTATCGAAACCCGGATCGTCCCGCTCGGGGAGATCGAATCGACGGCCGGGATTCCCCCACTGGCTGGCATCCTCATTTACAAAAGCGCGTGACATGACAGTATGATTTGCGAGGGACGTGCCGTAAAGGCAAGATTCGCTTAGTTATGATTCGTTCTGGCACCCCGCCGCACGAGCAAACCACATATCATCCGAGAGGGATTCACGAATGTCAGACGGCAACCTTAAGCTCACATCGTCAGCCTTCGACCAGGATGGTCAGATTCCATCGAAATACACGGGTGAAGGGGAAGATCTTTCGCCCCCGCTAAGCTGGAGTGGCGCTCCCGCCGGCACGAAGACCTTCGCCATGATCGTTGACGATCCCGACGCGCCGGACCCAAAGGCACCGAAGATGGTCTACGTGCACTGGGTTCTGCACAACATTCCGGCAAGCACGACGTCACTTCCCGAAAACGCGACCAAGTCAGGGCTTCCGGCAGGTACAGTTCAGGGAATGACCGACTTTGGCAGGAAAGACTATGGCGGGCCCATGCCTCCGATCGGAACTCACCGGTATTTCTTCAAGCTGTACGCCCTCGATACGGAGCTGACTCTCGACGCTCCAACGAAGCCTGAACTTCTGAAGGCGATGGAAGGACACATCCTCGCGCAGACTGAGCTCATGGGGACATACATCCTGGCTAAGAACAGGTAGTAGTTGACCCACCCGGTCCCGTCTGACTCACAGCGATCTGCAATCGAGGCCGAGCCGCAGCCGCTTCTGGTCCTCGCGGGCCCGGGCGCAGGAAAGACTTACTGCCTCATCGAGAGAATCCGCTTCCTGGTCGAACAACGCGGATTCGATCCAGCGCGAATCTGCGCTTTCACATTCACGAACAAAGCGGCCGGCGAGATCGCCTCTCGCCTCGAAAAGCACCTCGGCGCCAACGCAGAACGAATCAAGCGCGGGACGATTCATTCCTTTTGCGCCGAGCTCCTTCGTGAGTTCGGCACGCAGGTGGGACTCGAGCCCGGATTCGGAATCGCCGACGAAGATTATCAGCTGCGAGTGCTCAGCCGCATCGAAGGCTATCGACGGTGGCATCGCCAGGTACTCACGCGATTCTCGGGACATCGCTTTCGCGGCGACGAGCTCCAGCACAACGATCGCATCCTGTATGAGAGGTACCGCGACTTCCTGACGAAGCGGAATCTTCTCGACTTCGACATGCTCGTCCTCAAGACGGCCGAGCTGATGCGAATCAGGGAAGTCGCCCAGGAAGTAAGCGGGAGGTACACCGCCATTCTTGTCGATGAGTTCCAGGACCTGAATCCCGTGCAGTACATGGTGATTCACGCGCTCACCCGGGAGCACAGGAACATCTTCGCCGTCGGCGACGACGAGCAGTCCATCTACTCGTGGGCAGGCGCGGATCCGGAAGTCTTTCTCACCTTCGTCAACGACTTCGGGGTCATCACCAAACAGCAGCTGGGCGAAAACCGCCGCTGCCCGGCTGAGGTCGTCACGCTCGCCCGGCTACTGCTGATGGTGAACACTCCAATCTTCGCCGACCGTCGTCATGCCGAGGCCGAGCATTCGTCGCCGTTCCCGGTAACCGCGCTTTCGTTTCGCACCGAGGACGAAGAGATCGAATGGATACTTGCCGACATCAAGCGCGACAAAAAAGAGAACAATCTCGACTGGGGTGACTTCGCCCTTCTATATAGAACGCACGAAATAGGAAATGCGGCCGAGGCGGCGTTTCTGGCCGCCGGACTGCCATGTCGGTTGGCGCATGGACGTGCGCTGGCCGACGATCCGATTGTCAGTTACGTCGTGAATTCACTTCGCGTGATTGCAGCTCCGGGCGATCCGATCCATCAGGAAGGGTTTCTCAAAGTCGTTCTGCCCAAATCGCTGTTCGAGGACGCGCGTGTCAAAGCCGAGGAGCAGGGTCAGACGCTGATGACCCAGCTCGTGCAGATGGCTCGCGATCTTCCCAGGGAGCACGGCGATCGTCGGAAGATCTGGCGGAGCTTCTACGCCCTTCGAAACCTCGCCGCGCTAGGCGCCACCCATAAGGAGCTGTCGACGCTCGTTGATGAGCTGCTTTCACAGCGCGTTGGAGAGTACCGGACGGTATTGGAGGAGAACCACGACGAATTGAGCGATCCGGCTGAGCACGACGAGGTTCAGGTTCTGGCAGAGCGGCTTACACATGCGTTAGATAACAGTCTAACCATATGGATTCCACGACTCGGCGGACTCGAGATAGCCCTCAAAGGAATCCTCGCCGGAATCGGACTCAATCGCGTCCAGCTCGGAGGCACTCCGCCCCGGAAATACGTCGGGATCGGCCACTCGGACGCGCCGTATCTCGGAATCGGACTCGGCCTGTTCAAGGCCGCTCAACTGATTCGAAGCTCGACGTTCTCGAATCACTTCCGCGACTTCACGGCCGTAGACCTCGAGACGACCGACAACGATACATCGAAGGCCGAGATCGTGGAGATCGCCGCCGTCAAAGTCCGCGGTGGTGCGATCGTCTCTGAGTATCAATCGCTGGTAAAGCCCCGCGTGCAGATCACGGCCGGCGCGTACGAAACGCATCACATCTCGGCCGAAGAAGTCGCCGACAAGCCGTACTTCGAGGAGATCTGGCCGGCATTCCGCGAATTCTGCGGGCAGGACGTCCTCGTCGCGCACAACGGTCACCGCTTCGACTTTCCAATTATTCGCCGGATGTCAGCAGGCATTCCTGGCGCTCCGTTCGTCACCTACGATACGCTGCTGCTCGCGCGCGAGCTTCATACCGGAAGCGCAAAGCTCGTCGACCTCGCAAACCATTTTGGAGTCGACCCGGGCAAGTCACACCGCGCGCTCGACGACACCCGTGCACTCGCGCTCGTCTTCCTCGCGCTTGGCGAAGCCAAAGTCGCACGTGCACGAAAGACCGCGCTCGACAATCTTCTCGATTACCTCGGCATCGCGCTCGCCCTGACCAACGACGCGTCGCTCGGCGAAGAGGCCCGGCGGCTCAAGAAGCTCACACGCACGTTCGCGCTCGGGCGCTACACGAACTGCCTCGACGTCTACCGCGAAGACATCGAAACGTCGAAAGACGAGACGATCACTTCAACCGATGACCTCATCGACCTGCTCGGTGGCGAAGCATTGATGCTTCGGCTGCGAGGTGAAAAGACAGCGGATCAGCGGTATCCGGCTGCGATGCAGCGACTTCGTCCGCTGTTCGAGCTTTTTGAAGAGAAACCACTCGCCGAACAGATCAGCGGATTTCTCGAGCGAATCGCCTTGTCGAAAATGGACGGCGTCGAGCCAGAGACGGCACGAGTGAACCTCCTCACTCTTCATTCGACCAAAGGCCTGGAGTTCTCGCGCGTCTACGTCGTCGGAGCGGAAGATTCTGCGCTTCCCGGCGGGAAAGATCCGGGCAAGCGGGAGATCGAGGAGGCCCGACGCCTTCTATATGTAGGGATGACACGCACCAAGGAGCGGCTCGTTCTCACGCGCGTCGATGAGAGAAACGAGAAACCGACCGGGGGCAACAGGTTCCTCGACGAGATGCACCTTCTGCCTGTTGCGCCTGACTAACCCAGCATCTTCGGCCATAAGAGGCCGGTGAGCAGAAGCAGAAGGGCGGCGGTCGTGCTCCCTCTCATTCCGGCAGTCGCGCCCCTAAGCGAGATCGCTGTGGTATAATTCTGGACACTCGGCAGGCACTCCAGACATCAGAGGTGTGATATGGCAACAGGCTGGCAGCTGAAGGGAAAAGTTCTCGTCGCCTGCAATTGCGATTGGGGTTGCCCCTGTAATTTCAATGCCCTGCCGACGACGGGGAAATGTGAAGGAGGATGGACCTGGCACGTGGAGGAGGGCGAATTCCAGGGTATCACACTGGATGGCCTCACCTTCTCCGTATTCGTCAACTGGCCTGCCGCGATTCACGAAGGAAACGGCGAAGGCTTGATTCTCATCGACGAGAATGCCGACCCCGCACAACGTGATGCCATCCAGCAGCTGGTTGGCGGCAGTAACGGTGGTCCGTGGGGAGTCCTGAGCTGGACCTGGCCAACGGTGCACGGACCGTACTTTGTTGCGTACGAAATCGCATTCAATGGCGTGAACACTCGCATCAAATGCGGTGAGACACTGGAGATAGAAGGCGCTCCGATCCGCAATCCAGTGACCGGAGTTGAGTCCCATCCCGGTGTCCTCCTTCCTGAAGGAATCATCTTCAAGCAGGGAGATCTCGGCACATCCAGTCGATTCCGCGTTTCCAGCAGTGTCGACTACGATCATTCAGGCAAGTATCTCGCGGTCGGCTCGTTCGAGTACGCGGCGCCCTGATCAGGACCCGGGCGGGATAGAGAACATGCGGCCATGACAGACACGTCATGGACAGTCCCGGTGGGCGACGAGACGACAACCGCCGTGCATCGACCCGGTGGCGCAGATGACGGCGTCGTGTTCGTCGCGGCACATGGCGCCGGCGGACGACTCAACGACAAGAGCATGCTCGGGCTCGCGAAAGAGCTCGAGTCGCGTCAGGTCGACATGGTGCGATTCAACTTTCTGTACCGGGAGAAAGGCTCGGCCCGTCCCGACCAGATGCCCCGTCTGGAGAAATGCTTCGAGGCGGTGATTGCGAGAGTTCGTGAAGAGCTCAAGCCACGACTGCTGATAATTGGCGGCAGGTCGATGGGTGGTCGTGCTGCCTCGATGATGGCGGCGAAGGACTATGATTGTGACGCCTTATTGTTGCTAGCCTATCCACTCCACCCACCCGGCCAGCTCGACAAGCTACGTGATGCGCATCTGCCGTCGATCAATGTTCCGGTGCTCTGCTTCAACGGAACGCGCGACACTTTCTGTACCCCCGAGCTGATGACCAGAGTGCTCGGGAAGGTTGGTCCTGACTGGCAGATGCACTGGCTCGATGGTGCAGATCACAGCTTCCACGTCCCTAAATCGTCCGGCCGAAATGACGCTGCCGTCCTCGAAGAAGTCGGTCAGACGACGGAGCAATGGGTCAAGACGCTGGGTTAGCTACGGCAGAGCCCGGAACTACAGAACGTGTTAGGTATGGCTTTTGACTATAGGGAGGGGACAAGGATCCGTCCCCAGTCAATAAGGAGCCAATCAAAATGCCCAATCTCACACGAACCCTGCCGCGCCTGGCCACGGGTTTCGCCTTTTCAACCCTCGCGCTAACCGCAGCCTCGGCACAGACACGACTCTCGCTGCCTGAGGGCACGGTCATCATCGTAAAGACTGAAACGGCGCTCCAATCGAACTCGGCCACAGTTGGTCAGACTTTCGAAACGACTGTCACCGATGCGATCGGCCTCGACCAGTACACGGTCATTCCGACGGGCAGCCGGATTCGCGGAACGATCACCTACGCAAAGCCGGCGACTCGTGCTGAATCCGGCGTGATTGAGGTGGCGTTCAATCGCCTCACGCTCGCTGATGGAACGGCATATCCGATCGTCGGAAGACTGACGAGCACTAATGCGGCCGAACGTCGCCAGATCGATTCAGATCCGAATGCGCGCGTTGTGCTTGTTGGTGGACGTGGTGGTGTAGGTGCCGCGATTGCCGGCGCCGGTTCGACAGACGCTCCGGCTTCCGGAATTCTCGCAGCTCTTGGAAGTCTCCTTTCGCAGGGCCAGGACGTTCGCGTTCCCGCCGGAACCCAGATCGCCGTTCAGCTCGACCAGGCAGTCTTGCTGAGAGGCGGACGCAGACTTGGATCAGGCGACATGTCGGCGATCTACACGGCAGCCGATCGTGTTCGTGCAGCGCAGCAGGCGCTTGCCCAGCTGAACTACTACCGTGGCTCGATCAACGGCGACCTTGATGACGCGACGCAGCGCGCGCTTTTCGAGTTCCAGGTAGACAAGGGAATCCGCGCGACGGGTAACCTCGACGGTCGCACGGCGGTGGCGCTTGGCCTCACTGGCGCAGGCGGAGCTGGTTCATCCGCGGGAACGATGCTCTCGGTTAACGATGCATCGGTTCTTCGTCGTGATGCACAGACGCTTGCCGCTCAGCAGCGTTCCAACCTTTCGTTGACGACGAGCAGCGTTTACTCGCGTCGCACGTCAGCGCAGGCTGATCTCGATCTCTGGTTCGCGTTGTCGGCTTTTGCGGATAATGCTTCGCTGTACGAGCAGCTCGCTCGCGGAACGAATCGCGATGCAGTTGTCGGCGCGGGTCCGGCGCTGTTGAATGCGGCGCGTAGAGTTGATACGGCGTTGCTGAACGCGAGACCGACGAGCACGGTTCAGAATTCGTGGACGACCATCCGGAGTCGTCTCGTGAACCTGGATTCGACTTACAGGTAAGCAAGTGTGTCATTCTGCTGCGATGCGGCGGAATGAGTAGACGGGAAACGGGGCGGTTCTTCTAATAGAGGAATCGCCTCGTACTCTTTTCAAATGGGAGACGATGATCTATTTGAAGGAGAACTAAGCCGATCGGTGATTGGAGCCTTTTACGAAGTCTACAATGAGATGGGGCACGGCTTCACGGAGACTCTTCATGCCAGGGGCATGCAGGCTGAGCTCGAGTTCCGTGGACACAAGGTCGCCCGTGAGGTGTGCGTCCCGGTCTACCTGAAAGGATGGCTCCTCGGAGATCAACGGATCGACATGATTGTCGACGGCCGGCTGATCATCGAAATAAAGTCAAGCCAGCGCCTTCCGAAAAGCACAGGTCGACAACTCTATAACTACTTGAGGTGCACCGACATCGAGGTGGGATTGATCCTGCACTTCGGGCTGAAGGCCGAATTCTATCGTCAAATTGTCACAAACGACAAAAAACCACGCCTTCGGCGTGGCCACACGGATTTGACGGATAGAACGGATTAACGGATTAAACGGCGGAAGAACGAAGGTAAAAAACAAAAAAAGGTTTTTCCGCTTCTAATCCGTCAAATCCGTCTCATCCGTCCAATCCGTGTGGCGCCGAAGGCGCGCTTTTTCTAGGATCCGAACACCGAGACGAAATTTTCGACAGCCGGTGGCCCCGACCCGGCTCCTTCATCGTGCTTGAAGTACACGTAAGCGTCAGTCCAGGACTGTGAGGCAACGCACTTCGCCCATTCCGCTAAAGCAGCCGGATCATAGTCCAGGCGATGCAACCGAAGGTATCCCCATGAAGCGGTACAGACGACAGGACACTTGAAGTCAGCATTCTCGGCAATGCACAACGCAATATCTCGATCACGCAAAACCGAGAAGACGTCTTCATCAAACCACCCTTCCTGCCGAAACTCAAACACGTACCGCCGCCCTTCAGGCAGATACGAAAGGAAGTTCTTCAACCGCTCGACATCTTTCTTGAGATTTGGCGGCAGCTGAAAGAGAATCGGCCCAAGCCGCGATTCCAACATCGCAGTGTTCTTCAACAGGAATTCAACAAGCGACTGCGATTCAGCCTTCAACCGAGTGTGATGTGTGATTCGCTGACTCGCCTTCAATGAGAAGCTGAACTCGGGAGGGACCTGGGTGGCCCACTCACGCAGCACGTTCTCTTTCGGGAGCCGATAGAACGTATTGTTGATCTCGATAGTCGGAAACTTCGTGGAGTAGAAGTTCAGCATTCCATCCGCCTTGATATCCTCCGGATAGAACGATCCCTTCCACTCCTTGAAAGAATATCCGCTCGTACCCGCGAGAAGCTTCAAGACGCTTTCTGCTTCTTCGTCTTCTGTTCCGGCTCTTCAGCCTCTTTGGATTTCGCGAGACTCGCCTTCAGCGCTTCCATGAGATCCAGGATCTTGTCGCTGCCGGCCGGGATGTTCTCGCCCGACGTGATCTCCTGGCCTTCGACTTTTTTCTGGATCGTCTCGAGCACGCGCTCTCGAACCGTATCCTTGTACTTCGTCGGCTCGAACTTCTCGTTGGACGTCTGATCGATCAGCATGAGCGCGAGCTTCAGCTCTGCGTCTTTGACATCGCCTTCCGGGATCGGCACTTCACTCGTGGGACGAACCTCGTCTGAATAGTGAAGCTGTTCCATCACGAGCCGCCCATCGAGCGGGCGAAGAAGAACGAGATGCTGCTGACCGCGCGCAGCATACTGACCGAGTGCCGCCTTTCCGCTTTCCTTCAACGCCGCAGCAAGAAGGCGATACGCTCGATCGCCGCCTTTGTCCGGCCCGAGGTAGTAGACCTTCTCGAGATATTCGCGATCGACTTCTGCAAGAGGGACAAACTCGATGACGTCGATCGTGCTCGTGGCCTTTTCTTCGAGCGCCTTCAGTTCTTCAGGCGTTAGAACAACGTACTGGTCCTTTGCGAACTCGTAGCCTTTGACAGTGTCGTCGCGTGTGACGATTTCGTTGTCCTTCGGGCAGATGTACTGCTGCTTGAGTCGCGAGTTGCATTTCTTGTGGAGCATGTTGAACGACACGCTCGCCTTTGACTCTGACGACGAGTAGATGTTGACGGGAACCGAAACGAGGCCGAAGGAGATCGTTGCGGTTGCAATTGAGCGGGCAGCCATGGTTCGAGGGGTTGGGAGGACGTGGCAGACTTCACAACTACCATATAGGAAGGTCCACCCTGTCCGCAACGTTTGCCCAACACAGTAAACATTTGTGACGTACGGCTTTGCGGGTGACCTTGTTCGGAGGCCACCCGCAATGGGTGCCTATCTGGGACGGATCCTGGACATTGTGCTCGTCATGCCGCTCATGGGGAATGCGAGTCCTGCGTAAATCGTGTAATACTGGGTGTCGGACCCGCCCGTTATGTAGTGCACTCCAACGAATGGAGTGACTGGACCCATGTTGAGGCTGATTCCAACGCCCGCTGCGCCGGCGAGCTTGGTCTCGGATTCGTCCCCGCCGGTGCTGCTGCCGGCGTCGTATTTGTGCTGGAGAACACCGATGCCCGCGCGAACGTACGGCTGAATCTTCGCGCCTGTCGCTGCGCCGAAAGCGTAGGCCACATCGACGGTTGCTGCGGGAATATTCGTCGCGTCATCCGCCGTCCCCTCGTAGGGAATGTGGGCGTAGCTTAGCGATACGCCCACAGTTGCGCCTGGCATGGCGGCAAGCGTGTAGTCGAGACCGGCGAACCCCAACCAGCCAGTCTCAGTCCCCGAGTCCTTCAGGTCACCCATTGCGAACGCGGGGCCTCCGCCAACAGCGGGAATCCACATTTGCGACTGCGCGGTCCGGGGTAATGCGTCGACTAGTGCAGCTAGAACTACCATGGCTAGCAGTTTCTGCTTCATCACGTCTCCCTCCGGGTGCGGTAAAGCGGCCGGAGCTTCTACGTCGCTCGCGCGCCGCAACCCCACAGTGCTATAGAAGCGCGTGCCTCGCAAGGAAAAAGAACGCCCGTTCGTAAACTGTAGTATTCACGCAAGGCCGGCGCAGATCGAATCGCGTATTTTGTCGCCATGGCCGATGACAGCCCGAGCACCTCCCGCGCCAAGCGATCGCCCGACAGTTCGCCCGAGCCAGTCGGCACTGTCTCACCAGCTCCGGGCGATCTTTTTCAGCAGGAGTCGGTTCTCGCAGGACTGACTGTCGATGAGGCCAAGGCCGGAGTCGTGCCAATCGCTCGCCTGAGGAAAGCGATCGAAGAGAGCGGTGCCGAGAGAAAGCGTGTCGACCCCCGGAGTGTCGAAGCGCAGCACGCAGAGACTGCCGGTGAAGCTTTCACGCGCGATGGATGGATCTTCGAGCTGAAGCTCGACGGCTATCGGTTGATCGCGAGCAAGGCGGATGGTGAAGCGCTTCTGCTGACGCGCAACGGCAACGACTACACTGGAGTGTTTCCGGAAATCGCCCGCGCCGTTAAAGCACTGCCCTTCGACTCGTGCATCATCGACGGCGAAGTGATCGTCGCTGACGAGAAAGGCTTGCCGAGCTTCGCGCGACTTCAGCGCAGGGGCACGTTGAGCTCGCCGCTTGATGTCAAGCACGCAGCCGTTGAGCTGCCCTCGACGTTCTATGCGTTCGACATGATCGCTTTCGAGGATTTCGATCTCAGAAGTCTTCCGCTTCTCAAGCGAAAAGAATTCCTGGCCGAGGTGGTGCCGAAACTCGGTCCGGTGCGAGTACTCGATTACGTCGAGCGCGATGGCGTAGAATTTCTGGAAAAGGTCGCCGCCCTCGGCCTCGAGGGAATCATCGCGAAGAAAGCCGATGAGCCGTATCGAAAGGGACGGTCCAGTCAGTGGCTAAAGATCAAACGCGAGAAGACCGACGACTTCGTGATAGTTGGTTATACGGAGCCGAGACGAAGTAGGGTCGGCATCGGTGCACTTCAGCTCGCGGATTATGTAGACGGCGCTCTGGTGTATGCGGGTAGAGTTGGCACGGGCTTCAACGATGGTTTGTTGAAGGAGCTGAAGAAGCGACTGGACCCTATCATAAGAACTGATCCACCGTGTTCGGGTCCAATGCTGGCGCCGGGAACCAACCCAATCGACGCAATTCCCGAAGTAGCGACGACAACGTGGGTAGATCCGAAGTACGCGTGCGAGGTGCGCTTCAGGGAATGGACCCCCGATGGTGTGCTAAGGCACCCCGCGTTTCTGCGCCTGAGGGATGACAAGCCCCTGCACGAGTGCGTGCGTCAAAACTGGTCTCAAGGCGCCGTTCCCCAAATAGCAGACGAGGGGCCGGCGGCATCCAACGATGTCTCACCATCTCCCGCAGTTCCTCCCCCTCCTCCCCAGATTGCAGTTCTCGAAGTTTCCGAAGTTCAGAAGTCCGTAGTTATCTCGAATCCAAAGAAAATCTATTGGCCAAGCGATAAGTACACGAAGGGCGAAATGATCGACTACTACAAGTCGATTTCGCCGTGGCTGCTACCGTATCTCAGAAACAGACCAGTTGTCCTCACCAGATTCCCCGACGGAATCGACGGAAAATCTTTCTATCAGAAGGATGCGCCAGAGTTCGTCCCGGACTGGATCAGAACAATTCCGATCTGGAGCAACGATACTCAACGCGACGTCAGATATTTTGTCGCCGACGATGTCGAGACAGTCGAGTACCTCGCGAACATGGGCTCGATACCTCTGCATATATGGAATAGCAGAGTGGATTCTCTCGAGCTTCCGGACTGGTGCGTCATCGATCTCGACCCGAAGGAAGCGCCATTCAGGGACGTCGTCCGCTGCGCGCTCGTGTTGAGAGAAATCTGCGAAGCCGCAGAAATGCCGAGTTATGTGAAGACGACAGGAAAGTCCGGCTTGCACATTCTCCTGCCGTTAGGAAGGCAATTCACTTACGAGCAATGCCGGACGCTTGGTGAGTTGATTGCCCGATTGATGCTGAAGCAGGCCGGCGACATTGCGACGATCACTCGTCACATCACCAGGCGTGGCGATAAGGTCTATCTCGATTATCTACAGAACCGGCACGGGCAACTAATTGTTGCGCCGTTCAGCGTGCGGCCACTGAATGGCGCACCGGTGTCGATGCCGCTCACGTGGGATGAAGTGAACTACGATCTCGATCCGCGGAACTACACCATCAGGAATGCGCTCGAGCGAATGGAGCGCCTTGGCTCAGACCCGGTCGTACAGGTTTTGGCAGATAAACCTGACTTGCTCAAAATCCTCGGCAATCTCTCCACCGCCGGTTAGCGTTTGGCGTTTGGCGCTTGGCGTTTGGCGGCTGTGTCCCCCACGATAACGAGCATCGCACTTCCAACCGGTCGCTCACCCGTCGTGTCCGATGGACGATTTACGACCTGCCCTTCGATGACCATGGTCGTTGACCCGCCGCCGTCGAAATTCATGGCGTCATGGGCGCCGAGCCCGATCATGAAGTGCGCGAGCTCAATGAGAGACATGCCTCCATCCGATTCGCGACGGCCGTCGACCGTCAAGAGGTAAAGAGTGTTGCCGTCGCGGGAAATTCCGGCACCCGTGCGAGGGTGACGAATCGCGGAAAACCTCGGAAACGTTCCCTCTTCAACATCCGCCCACTCGGCGACACTCCGTCCGTTGCGAACAATTCGCGGCCAGCCTCCAACCACAGTCCGAAGATTTCCGTGATCCGGATTGAGACCGGTGGTGATGCGAATCTGCCCTCCCCTCTTCACCATCGCACGCAACGAGTCCCGCATCCTTCCCTCGGCCACAAGCAACGCGCCGCTGGTGAGCGGGGCTCTGCTTCCTTTGCTCACCGTTCCGGCAATAGTGTAGGTTGTGGTGTTGCCGTTTCGCGCGACGAGCCTGAGTGGAAGGTTGCTCACATCGTTATGAAGAGTGTCACGCGGTGAAGAGTCGCCGGCGAACCCTGTAAACAGCGCGACGTAGTTCTTGTACGGTGGGCGGAAGTTGAGTCCGTCGAGCGCAACGCTGTGACTTCCCTGCACAACTCTCCCCCTCAAGCCGTATCGTTCGATCCACGAGCGGTTGTTCCAGTCGATTCCGAGCTCGGAGTGAAGATTATTGAAGCTGTCGAAGGGAGAGTCGGAGACAGTCACGCCCTTCGACATCTCTCCTTCGATCACGACGTTGTTCTCTGTCTCGCCTGTCTTCACGACGAAGAAATCGGTGTTGACGGCAGCGACAACCTTCCCGGGCCCGGAATATCGAGCAGCCATTTCGCTCGTCTTCTCCCGCCCGACGAATGAGTCTTTCGCTTTTACACCAAGCAGCTTGAGGCCGGGCTGGCGAAGATCAATCTCGAGGACGTTCACGCGCCAGGGTCCGCTAAGCTGAACGATTCGCTTGTAAGTGACACCTGGAGCGACGACACGCGAAGTGACTGAGTCCCACTGCTGGGCAGCAGCCGTCGCCGGCAATCCAAGCGCAATCATGCAGATCAGTCTCGCTCTCATTTTATTACCGGGCTGGTGGGAAATACTGGAACTACGGGACCGCTGGACTACGGAACTACTTTCACCGCTGAAAGCAGTTCCGTAGTTCAGCACTTCCCGATCGTGAGATCGACAACTAGAGGAAAATGATCCGATGCATAGACTCGCGGAATGACTGACTTCGTCCGACATAGCCCATCCGATACGAGTACGTAATCGATTTTCTTCTCCGGCTTGGCCGCCGAAAATGTCAGCCCGGGAACGCCTGCCTTCCAGGTGTCATGCAAGGCAACGAAAAGCGGCTGAAGCTCGACAGCGTCTGGACTGGCATTGAGATCGCCTGTGAGAATTGTCAGCAATGTTTCTTTTCCAACAAAGCTGAGTATCTCGGCCACCTGGGTTTCCCTCACCGACGGATTAACTCGATAATCCAGGTGGACGTTGAGAAAACGAACCCTCCTCCCGTTTACGTTCACCGTCGCATCCAGAAGCCCTGGCATCAGAGCCGGCTTTGCGACCGAATCCTGCGTGGAGAGCCGTGTGATCTCGCGATTGATAAACGAGATGACCGGATATCTGCTCAAGAGCGCAACGCCGAACTCACGCGGTGGTTTTGATGGGTCCCCACCAGGCAGCTGATAAATGCGCGCGAACCGGTACTCCATCCCGGTTGCTTTGGAGAGCGCGGCTGCCTGATCCACAAAATTGCTTCGCGCGGACCAATGGACGTCCACCTCCTGAAGTCCAACTATGTCCGGCCGCTCGGCGCGGATTACTGCGGCAACACTGTCCAGACCTTCGTGACCGTATTGGATGTTGTAGCTCATCACGCGAACGGATCGGGCGGAACTTCCGCCGGACAGGCTGGCGCATCCAAAAAGCGAAATCGTGGCAAGCGCCAGCAGGCAGCGCAGGCCTTCCTGCAAACCCGGGAAGGTGCGGAGGTCGTCTACAAGGGTCATTGATGGCACAAACCTAGGGGCGCAATTCGTCTTGGGCGAGAACATTCTGGACCCCCCTCAGGGAAGCCTTCCTGATAGTGGCAGTCGGCCGGCCGAGCTAGAATAAATGGCTGCACCGAGTATCCGCCTTCAGGATTCGACATGGCCGATCTCCGCGATCTTCCAGAGTTGCTTGCCAACAAGTATCGCATCGAGCGCGAGATCGCGCGCGGGGGTATGGCGATCGTCTATCTCGCCCATGATCTCCGCCACGATCGCAGCGTCGCGCTCAAAGTCATGCATCCGGAAATTGCGCTGGCCCTCGGCACAGAGCGCTTCCTTCGCGAGATCAGGCTTACCGCAAAGCTTTCGCATCCGAACATTCTCACCGTTCACGATTCCGGTGAGGCCGGCGACTTTCTCTGGTACGTCATGCCGTACGTCGAAGGTGAGACGCTACGGGATCGGCTCGTAAAGCAGGGACAGCTGGGCGTTGAAGAATGCACGCGCCTCATTTGCGAAGCCGCCGAAGCCATTGGATACGCCCACTCAATTGGCATCATTCATCGCGACATAAAGCCCGAGAACATCCTTCTCTCGCGTGGCCACGCAGTCGTCGCCGATTTTGGAATTGCGCGGGCAATTGACGCGGCCAAGGATGAGCATCTGACAGCGACTGGTATCTCGCTCGGCACGACGACCTACATGAGTCCGGAACAAGCGTTAGGCGAACCGATTGATGCAACTACGGATGTCTGGGCACTCGGCTGCGTGATGCATGAGATGCTCGCGGGGAAGCCGCCGTTTGGAACTGTCGGGCGCGAAGTTCTTTCACGCGCCCTAACCGGCAAACCACAACCCCTCGGCCAGATCAGGGACGACGTTCCTGAGTACGTGGAGCAGATAGTTCTCAAATCGCTCGAGAGAGAGAAGATCGGCCGTTACGCCAACGCGAGTGAGCTCGCGCAAGCGATCGAGACGAGTCGCACGGGCAACGGGGTATCGTATCACGCTCCGACACGACGCCGAGCGATGATTCGAGTTGTGACCGGTGCGTTTGGCGTGATCCTCGTTGCCGCGATTGGAATATTGTGGTTGCAGCGCGACGAGCGTCCTGCAGCGCCGTCTCTAATACGGGCAACGATGAGCAGGGACTCAATTGCCCGCGAGCTCTACGAGCAGGGAAAAGCACAGCAGGCGCGGCGGTCGCTGGCGGGCTGGGCGCAGGCAATTTCGCTGTACCAACAGGCACTCGCACGAGACTCCACTTTCGCCCTTGCATGGGCCGACCTCGCCAGGACAGCTAATTTCGCGTACACGCGAGGTTCTGGAGTACCTGGAATTCCTAACGACTCCCTTCTCAAGCTCTCGTTTGCCGCAAGCGAAAGGGCCGTTGTGCTTGCGCCGAATGACCCGGTGACCTGGCTCGTCAAGGGCCGCAGTGCGTTCCTGATGGATCCAACGAATAATACGCCGCGGCTTTTCGGAATTCGCAAAGCCCTGGCTCTCGAC
>DATLDF010000049.1:0-166046 GCA_035525975.1 Gemmatimonadaceae bacterium | reverse complement strand
AGCAGAAGTCCGACGTTGTCGCCAGCGCGGCCTTCGTCCAGAAGCTTCCTGAACATCTCGACGCCCGTGATGACCGTCTTCTTGTCGGCGTTGAAGCCGATAAGGGAGACTTCCTCGCCAACCTTAACAATTCCGCGCTCGATTCTTCCGGTCGCAACTGTTCCACGGCCGGTGATCGAGAACACGTCCTCGACCGGCATGATGAACGGCTTCTCGGTCTCACGTACCGGCTGCGGGATGTAGTTATCAAGAGCGTCCATCAGCTCCGTGATCTTCTGGCCCCACTCGCTGGCCGGATCACCCGACTCCAGAGCCTTGAGTGCCGAGCCCTTGATCATCGGCGTGTCGTCGCCCGGGAAGCCGTACGAGCTCAACAGCTCGCGGACTTCGAGCTCGACCAGCTCCAGAAGCTCGGGGTCATCGACCATGTCCACCTTGTTCAGGAAGACGACGATGTAGGGCACGTTTACCTGCTTGGCGAGCAGGATGTGCTCTCTCGTCTGCGGCATCGGGCCGTCGGCGGCCGACACTACGAGAATAGCCCCGTCCATCTGCGCGGCGCCCGTGATCATGTTCTTCACATAATCGGCGTGGCCCGGGCAGTCGACGTGCGCGTAGTGACGCTTCTCTGACTCGTACTCCACGTGAGCGGTCGCGATCGTGATGCCGCGCTCGCGCTCTTCTGGAGCCTTGTCGATCTGGTCGAACGCCACCGTCTGAGCCAGGCCCTTCTTTGCCTGGATCGCCGTGATCGCTGCCGTCAACGTCGTCTTGCCGTGATCAACGTGGCCAATCGTGCCAACGTTTACGTGCGGCTTCGTCCGCTCAAATTTCGCTTTGCCCATTCTTTCCTCTAATTGCAGTTACGAACCACACGAGCGGCGCCCTGCCACCCTTTTGCCTACAAGCTCGCGATCGGGATTGAACCGATGACCTCACCCTTACCAAGGGTGTGCTCTACCAACTGAGCTACGCGAGCAACAACACTACAGCTGACTGCTGACTGCTTTACGACTGCCTGCAATCCACTGCTTTGGAAAGCGGGAGACGGGACTCGAACCCGCGACCACAAGCTTGGAAGGCTAGTGCTCTACCAACTGAGCTACTCCCGCAATACACGACAAAAAAACCCCGCCCCAACTTTCCACCATGGTGGGGGAAGGATTCGAACCTTCGAAGGCGTAAGCCGGCAGATTTACAGTCTGCTCCCGTTGGCCACTTGGGTACCCCACCCAAATCCCGCAAAAACCAGCCGTCCGAAAACCGGAGCAAGACGCACACCCGATAACAGAAGCAGAGCTGACGGCCGGAATCGAACCGGCAACCTGCTGATTACAAATCAGCTGCTCCGCCAATTGAGCTACGTCAGCAAACAGCGATTCTACGCAAGCCTACAATAATAGCAGGAACGTAACGCCTCATACAAGTGGCGTAACCGCTATCTCACTCGCTTCCAGGTAGTGCCGGACGGGCCATCCTTGATCTCGATTCCCCTCTCTTCCAGCTCCTTCCGGATCGCGTCCGATTTCGCAAAATCACGGTCCTGCCGCGCCTGTCGCCGCTCCGCCAGACGGGCCTCGATTTCGTCCGCATCGTCACCCAGCTGCTTGTCGGGAATGATGTCAAGAACACCGTTGATTTTCCGAAAAGCACTACGTGCGGCCTCCAGCGCTTCCCGGTCGGAGCCGCCCCGGTCAAGCTCGGCGTTTGCCTTTCTAATGAAGGTGAAAAGCGCCCCCATCGCCAACGGCGCGTTGAGATCGTCGAACAGTGCTTCTGAGGCATTCTTTTCAGCGTCCGTCGCAACCTTGACGAGCTCTGGAGTTCCGCCGGTGGCCGAGGCCAGCCTTTCTGCAAAGTCACCGACGCGGCGAACTCCCTCCGTGGCCGCCTCGAGCGCCTCGGCAGAGAGGTTCAGCTGCTTTCTATAATGAGTGGAGAAAACGAACGCGCGGAACGCTGCCGCGGAGATTCCCTGCTCACGCATGTCAGCAACCGTTGCAACATTTCCCACCCGTTTCGCCATCTTGGTGCCATCGGTGAGAAGAAATTCCCCGTGGCACCAGAAGCGCGAGAAAGTCTCGCCGGTCGCTCCCTCCGATTGCGCTATCTCATCCTCGTGGTGCGGGAAAACGAGATCGACACCACCGCAGTGCACGTCCATCGTGACACCGAGGTAGCGCATGGCCATCGCGGAGCACTCAAGGTGCCAGCCGGGGCGTCCGCGTCCCCAGGGAGATTCCCAGGCTGCTTCGGTGGTTTCGTCCTCGTCCTTTGCCGCCTTCCAGAGGGCAAAGTCCTGCGCGTTCTCTTTCGTATAGTCATCCTGAGCGACACGCGCACCCGACTTGATCTCTCTTGCGTCGAGTCTCGAGAGTTTTCCATACCCGGGGAATCGATCGATCGCGAAGTAGACAGATCCGTCTTCCGCCTTGTAGGCGATTCCACGTTCCATCAGTGACTCCACGAGCGCGATCATTTCCGGGATGTGCTCGGTTGCCCGGGGATACGTTTCCGCGTCCTGTATTCGCAGGTAGTGACGATCTTCGTGGAAAGTTTTTATGACCGGCTCGGTCACCTGACCGATCGTCATCGCGCGCTCGGACGCGCGCTTGATGATCTTGTCGTCGACATCCGTAAGATTCATGATCTGCTGTACTTGCCAGCCGCGGAGGCGAATCGTGCGCCGCAGCAGATCCTCGAACAGGAATGTGCGAAAGTTTCCAACGTGAGCCGGATTGTAGACTGTCGGTCCGCAGGTGTACATGCGCACGGTCGTTCCGTCAGCTGGAACCAATGGATCCACGCTGCGCGTCATTGTGTTGTAAAGACGGAATTCGGGCATGTGGTTGAAGCTAGCGGAATTCGTTCTTGCCCGCCGCTATGCGCACGAGTACCGTACGATGTCGGCGTCCGGACGGCACTGGGTATGTCCGCGCTCCTGAATCAACTGCCGCATTTGTAGAGAGAGCCACCTGAAAAACGTGCGTCCAAGACACGTCCTCGCCGGTATCGTTGCATTGCTTGGCGCGACGCTCAGCTGCAGCTCCAGTACAGAACCTACGGTTACGATCTCGCCCGGGCTGTCGACGATCAGCGCGGCGGCGTCATCGCTTGTGGCTGACGGAGTCACCCAGACTGCGCTCACGGTAGCGCTGAAGGACACGGAGGGCGCCGCCTACGGCAAGAGCGGTGGCGTTGTAATTCTTTCGACCACTAGTGGCACGCTTGGAGCGGTCGCCGACCTGAACAACGGGAACTACTCCGCTACCCTGACGTCATCCCGCACTGCCGGCCCGGCGGTGATCAGCGCGAACATCGGCGGTACTGCACTCACTGCAACGGCAACGGTGACATTCGTCGCGGGACCAGTAGCCGCCATCGGCATCGCCATCCCGGGATCAAACAACCAGTCAGCGGTTGTCGGAGCGACCGTCGCAAATCCTCCGTCTGTAAAAGTCACCGATGCCAATGGCAATGGCGTCTCGGGACAGCCGGTGACTTTTGCCGTCACGTCCGGAGGCGGTTCCGTCACTGGCGCGGCGCAGACGACTGACGCAAGCGGATTTGCCACCGTCGGAAGCTGGAGACTTGGTTCTGTTGCCGGGACGAACGCTCTTGAAGCTACCACAAGTTCGCCCGCTGCGGCGGTTGCCGAAGGATCGGAAAGCGCCGTCGATCGGACGGTAACGTTCACCGCGACAGGAGTTGCCGGAACACCGGGCGCGATAGCGCTCAATTCGGGAGACGGGCAGACTGCTGTGGCAGGGACTGCAGTTGCGACGGCGCCGTCAGTGAAGATCGTCGATGGAAACAACAATCCCGTGAACGGCGCGGCTGTCAACTTTGCCGTCGCAACCGGCGGCGGCTCGATCACCGGCGCGTCGGCGACTACCAACTCTTCGGGAATTGCGATAGTTGGGTCATGGACACTTGGAGCGACTGCCGGGGCCAACACAATTACTGCCTCGACCGCCGGTGTGTCGGGACTTGTTACGATCAGCGCGACTGGCATCGCAGGACCTGCGGCAATCATCGCGATTGCGAACTCCGCATCGAACGGACAAATGGCGGTGGTTGGAACCGCGGTTGCGATTCCGCCGGCGGTGAAAGTCACTGACACGAATGGAAATGCAGTGTCGGGCGTGAGCGTAGCGTTCGCCGTTGCAACTGGTGCCGGATCCCTGACCGGTTCGAACGCAGTCACCAATTCTTCCGGCGTGGCAGCTGTCGGATCGTGGACGCTTGGACCGGCCGCGGGGCTCAACAGTCTCGCTGCAACGTCGGGCTCGCTGAGCGGATCGCCGGTGACCTTCAACGCTACTGCGACTGCGGGTGCCGCGGGCGCGCTGTCGATCGTTGCGGGAAATAATCAGTCGGCGATTGTTGGAACGAACGTCGCAACTTCTCCGGGGGTTAAAGTCACGGACCTCAACGGAAACGCTGTTGCCGGCGCAACAGTTACGTTCACGGTTCTATCAGGCGGCGGCAGCGTTATCGGTGCAGCCGCGATCTCCGATGCGACGGGCATCGCAACTCTCGGCAGCTGGAAGCTGGGTCCTGCGGTTGGAACAAATACGATGAACGCAACGGCGGGTGGTCTCGCTCCCGTCACGTTTACCGCAACTGGCACTGCTGGACCCGCGGCGAACATCGCGGCGAATGCCGGAAACAATCAGTCTGCTGTAGCTGGCACTCCTGTGGGGGTTCCACCGTCTGTGAAAATCACAGACGCCAACGGCAATGCGGTAGCGGGAACATCAGTGACTTTCGCGGTCGCATCAGGCGGTGGCTCGGTTTCCGGCGCAACGTCAACCAGCGACGCGAACGGAATCGCGACAGTTGGATCCTGGACTCTTGGTCCAGGCGCAGGCGCAAACTCTCTGACGGCTACGTCTGCGGGTCTCGCGGGCTCCGCTGTGATATTCACTGCCACCGGCAGTTCGGGACCGCCAGCCAGCATCGTGAAGATCGACGGCGACGCTCAGACCGCAAATGCCGGATCCAACGTCCCTGTCGCGCCTTCCGTGAAGGTCACCGCGTCGAACGGTGATCCGCTTTCAGGAATTGCAGTCGTATTCGCCGTCGCAACTGGTGGTGGGTCGGTCACTGGCGGAACGGCAACAACGAACGCCAGCGGAATTGCAACTGTCGGCAGCTGGAAGCTCGGCAATGTCGCAGGGGGAAATACAATGACCGCCACAGCGGGCTCGCTTGCGCCAGTGACATTTTCGGCCGCCGGCACTGTTGGCGCGGCGGCGCTGATCGCGATCAACGCAGGCAATAATCAAACTGCCACAACTGGGACCGCCGTCGGCGTTGCGCCTTCTGTGAGGGTCTCTGACGCAGTCGGAAACGCAGTGAGCGGTGCCGGTGTCACGTTTACTGTCGCGAGTGGTGGCGGAAGCGTTACCGGCGCGACTCCGTCGACGAATGCCAGTGGCATTGCAGCTGTGGGAAGCTGGACCGTAGGATCTGCTGCGGGCCCGAACACACTGACAGCGTCACTGAACGGTGTCGCCGGCCAGAGCGTCACGTTCAATGCGACGGGGCAGGCTGCACCGCCACTCGGTGTGGAAGTCACGGGGATGCTCGAGCGCAGTGAAACGATCACCGTTACGGTCACTCAAAACGGTACCCCGGTTCCGCCGTCAGGTTATACGCTGACAGTCACGCCGTCTGACGGAGCAACAGTCAACGGCGATGGAACGCTCAAGCTTCTCAAATCAGGCTTAGTCACGCTGAATGCGAGCGCCAGTGGCGGTGCGACTGGGAGCAAGATCATCACGGTTGCCACTCCGCCGTCCGTCGTGTTCGATCTACTCAACAACGGCAACCGCGACATATGGCGCGTCGCGCTCGACGGCGGCGATCTCCAGCAGCTCACGACTGATCCTGCGGACGACCAGCATCCGTCTTCGGCCGCAGGCAAACTCGTCTTCTCGAGCGCGCGAGAGGGAAATCTCCACGTGTACGTTCAGCCGCTCGCGGGCGGAAGCGCGACGCGAATCACGCCTTTGTCCATCAATCCCGAGACAGAGCCCAGAATCTCTCCGAACGGCCAGCGTTTCGCGTACATAAGCAATGCGACCGGCACAGGACGGGCGATATATGCAAACATCGACGGCACGAATCCGCTTCCAGTGGACGATGTGTCGTGTTGCGCTGGCGCAATCGAATTTGGTCCCGACTGGGCTCCTGCCTCCGACAAGATCGTGTTTGGGTCGACAGCGGCGGGCGCGGCTGACATCTACTACGCAAATACGCTTGGCGCAGTCGCGACATATTTTCCGGGCAATTCAACGACAAGTGCTGATCTTCAGCCTGTATACAGCCCGGACGCATCGCGAATCGCGTTCGTCTCCAGCCGTGCCGGTGGCACTGATATATATGTCGCGAACGTCAATGGAACGGGCATTGTGAAGGTCGCATCCAATGCAAGCGGCCCTGCGTGGGCACGCGGTGATCGCCTGGTGTTCGAGACGGTCGTTTTTATCCCCGGCCAGCCGCTCAAGGGATCGCTTCACTGGATCGACCCATCGAACCCGGGCATCGTGCGCGACATTGCCGTCGGCGCCGGCGACGCGAGAAATGCCTCACCAATTTTCTGAGCGAGATGACTTCTGACATTTCCGGCGCGATGGGCACGCCGTCGCCGGATGTGCTTGTCGCGCACCTGGCCGGTGAGGCCGTCCTGCTCAACCTTTCTGATAAGCGTTACTACCGGCTCAACGAAAGTGCTGCTTTTATCTGGAAAGCTCTCGAGCGCGGAGAAAGCAGAGAAGAGATACTGGCTTCGATCGTCAATGAGTACGATATCGATGCTGCTACCGCATCAGATCAGCTGAGCGACGTCGTTGGAGGTCTCGTATCTAAGGGTTTGCTCTCGGTTTGAAACAATTGGCGCCAGCAAAATTGCCAACCGGACTGTCGATTGTGGAGTCGCTCGGTAAGTTTCAGGTTCGCGTAGTAACGCGAACTAACGTAAATGTCATGCTTCAGCGAGAGCTCGAGCTAATGGAGCCTTGATGTCAAATATTGAATCGCGTGCGGTTACCGACCCAGCCTCGTCGAAATCAAGCGAGATAAGTCCGGCTTCCAGACGCAAAGGCTGGACTGAACCCCGGATCACGCAGCTGCCACCTCTCAACGAGCTGACTCTGCAGAGCACCTCACCAATTCCTGGTGGCGGCGGTACCGGCGGCGGTGGATCGACAGTCATTCCCTGAGCGTTCGCGTCAGCTGCGCTGCATAAATAATAGATCAACCAAACAAGGGCCCGGCCAGCACGCCGGGCCCTACGTTGTTGTTGGAACAGAGGCTCGTCCCTAACTTGACTTGGCCTCCAGATATTCCTTTGCCCCCCGCCCCGACCTGATGCTGCTCGGCATTGCCCTCACCCGTCACTGCAACCTGCGCTGTCCCCATTGCATCAGGGACGACGTTACTGAAGTGCAGTCGCTTCCGCTCAGCCTGATTACGAGAGTTGTCGACGAAGCACGCGACCTGTTCGGCCAAGTTGTGTGCAGCTTTACCGGTGGTGAGCCTACGATCCATCCTGAATGGAATGGAATCGTTGACCTCATGAAGGGTCGCGGGCTGACATACAAGTTCGTCACGAATGGCTGGCACATGCGCGGCATCATGCCGTCGATCGATCGTCACCCTCCTGGAGCCGTGAGGGTGAGCCTTTCAGGCGGTGATGAACCCGTGCACGATGAAGAACGCGGACGCGGAAGTTTTCGGCGGGTACAGCTTGCTGTTGCTCTGCTGACGAGCAGGCAGATTCCGACAGGCCTGTCGATCGTCATAGATCGACGAGACCGTCACCAGGTTCGCCTCGCCGCCGATCTAGCCGAAGATCTTGGCTGCAACTGGATCAGCTACATCCTGCCACAGCCGGTGCCCGGAAGCGCCGGTCGCAACAGCGATCTCGCGCCGGAAGAATGGCGCCCCGTGAAAGACGAGGTTGAAGCGCTCTCACGCGAACCGCACCGCCGCACATTTATCTCGATGGATTACGGCTCTCCGTTCGACGGCGCCGAAGTCGTGTGCGACACCATGGAGCTCAAGCGCATCTACATCGACCCAGACGGTCACGTGTCACTCTGCTGCCAGCTGGCGGATTATGGATTCAACCGAAAAGACGTCGTTGGCAACCTTTACACAACTTCTCTTGCCGACGTCTACGATCAGTATCTCCACGCAATGAAGGATCTGCGCGCGGCTACAATCCCGGGTGCGCGCAGCCCGCTGACGAAGCTGGACGCGTATCCATGCATGCGATGCGCGCGAGCTCAGGGAAAGCTTGATTGGCTGAAGCAGTTCCCCGACACGCCGTGGGCAGCGGCAATGCACGAGCCGGCCGACGACTGCGTAGCGCAGCTCGCATAGCCTATCGCATTAATGCATGCGCTCCGCGACGAAGCGAGCGCCGCTGGTGCGCATCGGAAAGGCCGGATCGAGCCGTTTTTCTCCGCCTTCATCCGCGCAGTAGCTCTTCAGGATTTTTCCTTCGCCGAGTACGATTACGCGTGACGCAGCTCTCACTACGCTGTGCGCGTGGCGTGCTGCAATTGCCACGGCGCCCCCCGACGATGCGTGCTCCCTGAGTGCGTCGAGCGCGCAGTCAGAGAGCGGTGCGCATTCGGTTGCAGGTGGTGTGTCAACTAGCAGCACCTCCGGGTCGAACGACAATACTTCAGCGATTGCCAGTCGACCCAATTCCTCTGGCGAGAGCGCAGCCACATGAGTCTCAGACCGTTGATCGAGACTGAGGCGCGAGATTGCTGACTGCACTGCGCGCGCTGCCGGTCGCCGTGTTGATTCCCGGGCGCACCGATACTCGACTACGTCGCGGACGGTAAGAAACGGATAGTAGACCGGAACCGCCGGCACGTAGGCCACACCGGGCACGCTTCCACCGCCCGGGAACAGGTGGCCGAACCATTCCACCATTCCGGCGTCACGCCTGAGCAGACCGGCGACGCACTGAAGAAGAGTTGTCTTCCCCGCTCCTTCCGGGCCGATTATTCCAACGACGTCCTCGCTGCGAAGCTCGAGATCGATGTCCTCAAGGGCGAGCACCCCGCCTTTTCTACGCGCGAGCCCGCGTGCGAAGGAGCGAGTTAGTCCGCGAACGCGGAGCAGCGGTGCTGGTTGAGACGTCGCGCGACCGAGTGGTGACGTGAGCATGCGTCACGTTATCGCTCATGCTGACTGTCGCTGCATCAAAAGAAAACGCCGCTCATCGAAACTGAGCGGCGTGATGATCCGGGACCGTTTAGCTCAGGCCGTCTTGACGACCACAGGCGGAACCAGGGCATCGATGCGGATGCGCTCACGAAGCACATCGGGCGCCGGCATACCTGGCGTGAGCACACCTCCATCCGGTGCAGGCACGCGGAGTACGAACATGCGATCGCGCGTGCTCTTCCTGAAGCCTTTCCCTTCGTAGATGCGATTGATGAGAATGCGCCGCACGATGACCATCACCGATGCGAGCATTGGCAGAGCGATGACAAGGCCCATCGGACCGAGGATCTTCCCGATCACGAGCACCGACATGATTGTCAGCACCGGCGGCAGCTCGATCTTGTGAGACATCACAAGCGGAGCGACGAGGTTGCCTTCAATCAGGTGAACCACGACCCCCAGCCCCATGACCATCAACGCGCGCGTCCCGCCGCCGGGGCCACTCAGGACAAACAGCGCGGGAAGAATCGTTGACAGAAGCGTTCCGAAGAACGGAATGATCGCGACGGCGCCGGTGAATATCCCAAACGTGAGCCAGTAAGGAACGTCGAGCATGTAGAGCCCGATTGCCGTCAGTACGGCGAGGACACTCATCGCTGTGAGCTGACCAACGATGTACGCGCGGAGAGCATCGGCGAGGTCACGGAGCACGTCGCGAATGAGATCGCGATGAACCGGCGGGAACAACGCAATCAGCCACTCGCGGTAAACACCAGGCTGCAGCGCGAGATAGATACTCATCACGAACACCGCAAACACTTCGATCATTGCGTTGACGGCCGTGAACACCTTTGGCACCACATCGCCCGCGCCTGTCGAAAGCTTGTCGTAGACGGCTTTGATGAACTGATGCTGCCCGGGAGTCCAGAAATCGCGCATCGCAGGGAAGCGTGCGACGAAACGATCGATGCCGCCCTCCCAGTTCTCGATCGTAGCAGGCAGGGTCGTAATTAGCGCGCGTGTCTGCTCGATGACTGGCGGCACGAGGAGGGCGAACAATCCAAGAACCGCGCCCAAAGTTCCTATGACAGAGATGAAAAACGCGAGCTTGGGCGGAAGTTTCGCTTTCTCCACAAGAAGATCGCGAATTGCGCCCAGCAGCAACGAGATGATGATTGCAAGAAAAAGGAGCAGAAACACACTGGCCGTGGCACCAACCAGCCAGAGGCCGAGGACGAAAAGTGCGACGGTTATTAAGGCGGTGCCCAGCTTGAAGGGGTGCCCGGCAAGAGTCTCACTCAACGAGTGGTATTCTCGTCGTGGATTTCCTCGACTTCCGCAATATCATCTGCTTCGCCCGCGGAGAGCTGTTTGTTCGTGTCTGGAGCAGGGGCAGCTATGAGACCCATCTTCTGCTTCAGTGCCGCAAGCTGAACGTCCGCGGTAGCATTTCCGGCCGTGGCCTCGAGGCGCTTGAAGTCGCTCGCGAGCTTGTCGCCAGAAAACTCCTCGTTGATCTCGACGTGCGCGCGAATCTGGCGCTCGTTCTGGTCGATCTTCTCTTCCATGCGAGCGAACGCTTCGAATGCAGACTTTTCGGAGATCGACGACATCGTCTCGGAGATGCGTTTCTGCGCATCGGCGCGACGTTGCTTCGCGAGGAGAAGATTCTTCTTCCGTGACGCCTCTTCGATGTTGTCGTTGAGACCGCGGAGCGAATCCTTGAGCCTGTCTGTCTCCTGCTTGTGGGCTTCCCAGGTGAGCTGCATCTGCGACCCGCGCGAGACGTGCTCACCGCGGCGCATCAGGGCCTGCTTGGCAAGGTCATCTCGACCTTCCTTGACGGCCAGCATCGCCCGATGCTCCCATTCCTCGGCTTCGCGCAGCTCCTGCGCAGCTTGATCCTGCAGTCTCTTCTCGTCGGCGATCGCAGCGGCCACCTGCTGTTTGGCCTTCACCAGCTGCGAGCGCATGTCGATAATGATCTGATTCAGCATCTTCTCCGGCTGTTCAGCCGAAGAGATCAAATCATTGACATTGGATCTGAAGAGACGAGCGATTCGGTCGAAAATGCTCATTTTTAGGATTTACCTCGTATGGACCGGCAGGGGCCAAGATACCCAATCCGGCGGACGACTACAATAAAATTAGTGATCAGGACCTGCGAATCTGGTACAGCCGCTCTTTTGCCAACTTTCGTCCGGTTGGAGTTGCCGCAAGGCCTCCGCCAGCGGTTTCCCGGTACCGAACGTCCATCTCCCGCCCAATCTCGCCCATTACGTCGATTACTTCATCGCACGGAATGGCGAAAGTGATTCCAGCCAACGCCATCTCGATTCCGGCAAGCGCAATTGCAGCGCCCGTCGCATTTCTATAAACACAAGGCAGCTCGACAAGCCCGCCCAGTGGGTCGCAAACAAGCCCGAGCATTCCCTGCATCGTGAGCGCAACAGCGTGGCCGGCCTGCGATGGCGTTCCGCCGAGCATTTCCGTCGCGGCTCCGGCTGCCATCGCGGCACCCGCACCCGTCTCGGCCTGACACCCACCTTCAGCGCCGGACAGCGAGGCTCGTTCGGCGATTACGGCGCCGATCAAACCGGCAGTCGCGAGCGCGTCGACAACCTTCTCATCCGACAGATTCCGCGCCTTTGCGAGCCCCGTCAGAACTGCCGGAAGAGTTCCCGCCCCGCCGGCAGTCGGCGCAGCGACAATTACTCCCATTGCAGCGTTCACTTCCTGCACCGCCAGCGCCCGCGCCAGAATATCCCTGAACGGCGTGTTCGCCAGCGGACCGTCCGGTCCAGTTCTCAACTTTGCTGCATCGCCGCCAACGAGCCCTGACGCCGACCTCAAGTCACCCGTCATTCCATCGCCAATTGCGCCACGCATTACTTCCAGCGCGCGACCCAGCGAAGACCTGATGTCGTCAATGCTTCTTCCCTGATCTTCCGACTCGAGCTGTAATGCCACCTGGGAGAGGGACATTCCCCTCTCCTCGGCATCGCGAATCGCGTCCTGCAGTGAGCGATACATCTACGCCCCGCTCACCTTGTCGAGCCTTCTTGCCCACCGAACCCAATCAAGCGATCTGAGCTCATCGCGAACCTCTTCGCCCGGAGATTCATCGCATTCGATCACCATGAACGCGTCGCCGCCTTTCTGCTTTCTCGTCAAGCGAAGTGTCGCGATGTTGATGTCCTTTTCCGCAAGGATTTGCGTGATTCTGGCTATCGAACCCTTCCTGTCTTCAGCTACGAGGGCGATAGTGTGGAAGTTTCCGGTTATTTCAACTGGATAACCGTCGATTTCGGTTACGAGGACGCGGCCGGCGCCCAGCGAACAGCCGACGAGTGTCGCCTTGAGGTCGCCGCGCTCCAGCGTCATCCTGACGGTATTAGGATGGGCCGAGTCGGCGAGGCTGATTTTATCGAACCGGTAGTCGAGACCATCCTGCTCGGCGATCTGAATCGCGGTCCGGATTCGCTCGTCGTCCGGCCGAAAACCAAGCAGGCCGGCGACGAGCGCCTTGTCGGTTCCGTGCCCTTCCCCCGTTCTCGCGAAAGAGCCGTGCAGCTCCAGTAATGCCGATTGGGGTGTTCCGCTTATCAGGCCGCGGCCCAGGAGGCCGAGCCGGCAGGCGCCGGCCGTGTGGCTGGACGAAGGTCCCACCATAACCGGACCGATGATATCGAGCAGTGAAACCATTTTTCTTGCCGCCTCGGCTTCAGCCCGCCTTTCGGCGCAGCCTCGTTGCCAACAGGGGACGCAGGAACTGGCCCGTGTAACTCTCCTTTACCGCTGCAACGTCCTCGGGGGTTCCGCTTGCGACAACCGTTCCGCCGCGCAGGCCTCCGTCAGGTCCAAGATCGACGATCCAGTCGGCGGTCTTGATGACATCCAGGTTGTGCTCGATCACCAGGACCGTATTTCCTCTCTCGACGAGACGGTGCAGTACCTCGAGAAGCATTCTTACGTCCTCAAAATGCAGACCGGTAGTTGGCTCGTCGAGGATGTAGAACGTTCTTCCAGTGTCCCGTTTTGACAGCTCAGTCGCGAGCTTGACGCGCTGGGCCTCGCCGCCGGAAAGAGTGGTGGCACTCTGTCCGAGATGGATGTAGCCCAGACCGACGTCGTTCAGCGTGTGAAGCTTCTGGTAAATGCGCGGCTGGTTCTCAAAGAACGCGAGCGCGTCCTCGACAGTGAGATCGAGGACGTCGGCGACACTCAAGCCGCGGAAGCGAACCTCGAGTGTCTCCCGGTTGTAACGCTTTCCCTTGCAGACGTCACACGGGACGTAGACGTCAGGCAGAAAGTGCATCTCGATCTTGACGAGCCCGTCGCCTTCGCACGCCTCACAGCGCCCGCCTTTGACGTTGAAAGAGAATCGGCCCGGGCCGTATCCGCGAATCTTCGCTTCAGGCATCTCTGCGAAAAGCTCACGGATTGGCGTGAACAGACCGGTGTACGTTGCCGGGTTTGAGCGCGGAGTGCGGCCGATCGGGCTCTGGTCGATGTCGATGACCTTGTCGATGTGATGCAGACCCGTGATTCGATCGTGCGCACCAGGAACGACGCGAGCCCGGTAGAAATGCCTCGCGAGCGCGTTGTGAAGGATGTCTTCGATGAGCGTCGACTTGCCTGAGCCCGACACGCCGGTGATCGCGACGAACAATCCCAGTGGAATGTCCGCTGTGATGTTGCGGAGATTGTGCTCACGCGCGCCTTCAATGCGGATCACTCGTTGCGGATCGGCCGGACGACGCACCTCAGGAACAGGAATGCTCAGCTCTCCCCGCAGGTAGCGTCCCGTTATCGACGTCGGATGGGCAGCAACTTCGTCGACGGTACCCTCGGCGATGACGAGACCGCCGTGCTTTCCTGCACCGGGGCCCAGGTCGATGAGATAATCAGCTTCACGCATGGTCTCTTCATCGTGCTCGACGACAATTACGGTGTTGCCGAGGTCGCGAAGGTGACGGAGCGTAGCGAGAAGTCGTGCATTGTCGCGCTGATGAAGTCCGATCGACGGTTCATCAAGGATATAGAGCACGCCCACGAGCCTCGATCCGATTTGGGTCGCGAGACGAATGCGTTGCGCTTCTCCTCCGGACAATGATTCAGCCGCGCGCCCAAGCGTGAGATAGTCCAGGCCCACGTCATTCAGGAAGCGAAGACGCTCGCGAATTTCCTTGAGCACTGGCCCGGCGATATCTGCGTCAAGGCCCGGGCTATCGCCGTCGCGAATGGGAACCGATTCGAAGAACTCGAGAGCGCCGGTTATTGGGTATTCAGTGACCTCACCGATATTCTTGTCGGCGATCGTCACCGCGAGTGATTCAGCTTTGAGGCGGCGACCGTGGCAAGTGGTGCACGGGCGCGCCTGCATGTAATCGTCGAGGCCAATGCGGATCGAATCCGATTCGGTTTCGTTGTACCTGCGCTGCACGTTGGCAATGACGCCTTCCCACTTCCCCGACGCGTCGCTTTTCCCGCCTCGTTTCCCCGATGATCCGTAAAGCATTACATCGCGATGATGCTGCGTCAGGTCACCCCAGGCCGCATTGAGCGAGAATCCAAACTGCTTCGACAGCCCGGGAAGAATGACCTTTCTGAGGTATCCGTCGGGCTCGCCCCAGGGGAGAATCACGCCTTCGAGAATCGAGATACTCGGATCGCCGAGAATCAGCTGCTCGCTCACCTCTCGGCGGACACCGAGGCCTCCGCAGTCCGGGCATGCACCGAACGGAGAGTTGAACGAGAAGTGGCGCGGCTCGAGCTCGGGTAGTGATATGCCGCAAACCGGGCAGCCATACTTCTCGGAGAACAGGTGCGTTGTGTGATCGTCCTGCCGGCTCACTTCGATGAGGCCATCGGAAAGCTTGAGCGCCGTCTCGACCGAGTCGGCCAGGCGCGCTCTGTCTTCGCTACGAACGGTTAGACGGTCGACAACAACGGAGATGCTGTGGTTGAGCTTTCGATTCAGCTTCGGAGGATTAGCTACTTCGGCCAATTCACCGTCGACGTAGGCGCGGACAAAGCCCTGCTTTCTCGCTGACTCGAAAAGATCCTTGAATTCACCCTTTCTGCCGCGAACGAGTGGAGCAAGGATTTCGATCTTCGAGTCCTTTGGCCAGGTGAGGATCGTGCCCGCGATCTGTCCTGCACTCTGCTTCTCGACGGGTCTGTTGCAGTTGGGGCAGTGAGGAATTCCGGCGCGCGCGTAGAGAAGACGCAGGTAGTCGTAAATCTCCGTTACCGTTCCGACTGTCGAGCGCGGGTTGTGCCCGGCGGTCTTCTGTTCGATCGAAATGGCGGGCGAGAGCCCTTCGATCGAATCGACGTCCGGCTTTTCCATCAGCCCGAGAAACTGGCGGGCGTAAGCGGACAGAGACTCAACGTACCTGCGCTGCCCTTCTGCGTAGATCGTGTCGAAAGCCAGTGACGACTTCCCCGAGCCTGAGAGGCCGGTGATGACCGTCAGCCGGTCGCGGGGAATTGTGACGTCGATATTGCGGAGGTTGTGCTCGCGCGCTCCGCGGACTATGAGCGCTTCTTCTGGCATAGCTTCTTAAGTTCGCGGGTTGCATCGGCTGATACAAGTGAGCTATGGCCAACTGCGTGTGGCGCCTAAATAGGTGACCCCTCCCGCAATCGGGTCGTATTATCTTCGTCGAGACCAAACCGGGACTAAAGTTTGTCGCATACCGATGCAGTTGTTGTACTTACGACCATCGCGAACGAGGCCGAGGCCGTCGTGCTGATCAAGGCCCTGCTCGATCGCAGGCTGATCGCATGCGGAACTGTGACAGCCGGCGCTCGCTCGATCTATCGGTGGGAAAACAAGATCTCCGACGAGCAGGAGGCCGTGGTCATGCTGAAAACACGATCGGGCTGTGTCGAGGGGCTGCGCCGGGCTTTCGCGGAGCTGCATCCATATAAGGTGCCCGAGCTTCTCGCCATTCCCGTAACCGGCGGGCTCGAGCGCTACCTTGGCTGGATAAACAGCGAGACAAGCCTGACCCTCGCATGACCCGTAAAGCGGTTGGAGTTGTCGTTATCGCGATGTGGGTTCTTGGTCTCGCATTTCTCTACAAGCGAAACGGAAGTCGCAGTCCTCAACAGGACCTCGCGCAGGCCGGCATGCGAGTATCGCCGGAAGTTTTCTACTACACGGTTCACAGAGGCGGCGTAGCGGTGGGATCGGCATCGTCAAGCGTCGACACTCTCAAGGATCGAATTGTCGCGATCGACTTTCTGCGTGGTGCAATTCCCCAGGGAAAAGACACCATCAAATTCGAGGTTCGCGCGGAAGCAAGGCTGACCCGGGGAATGCGTCTTCGCGATTTCGTGGTGAAAGCTGTCGGGGAGATGCCGCCCTTTACACTTCGCGGAGTGATGCAGGAAGGCGAAGACAAAACACTCAGGGTCACGACGCTCGATGGAAAGAGAGGAAGGCCCGTTACGAACGAGTCAGTTCCCGACAGGCCGGTATTCCTTGCGACCTTTGCGCCGCTGCCGCTGATGCTGAAGGGCGATCCGAAAATCGGTGATTCGATTTCGGTCGCCGTATTCAGTCCTCTATCACGCACTGTTGAGCCCGTCACCCTTCGAATCGAGGCCGATTCACTTTTCCTTGTTCCCGACAGCGCGACCATGGACTCAACGACCGGACGGTGGATCAAGGCGCATCAGTCATCGGTGAGGGGTTGGCGAATCGGATCTGCGCCTCCCCTGCAAAAGATCTGGGTGGATGCATCGGGACGACTGCTCTCCTCCGAAGAGCCGGGAGGTATTTCCATTGTCCGCTCTACCTACGAGCTGTCTTTCGCCAACTGGAAGCTCGATCACATGACGGCTGCAGACAGCGCACGGGCTCGTGCGGTGGCTGCGATGGAGGCGGCCAAAGCGGACTCGACCAGACACTGAGCCTTTACCATACAGCACCTTTGCTCGTCATACGAGGGCCATGATCCAACTAAACGCACTCACAAAACGATACGGCTCTTTCACAGCCGTTGACGCTCTCGATCTAACCGTCCCGAAGGGCGAGCTCTTCGGGTTCCTCGGTCCAAACGGCGCCGGCAAAACAACTACTCTGCGAATGATCGCCGGGATTCTGCGGCCCACCTCGGGGACGGCGCAGATCAACGGCATCGACGTGTCGGCCAATCCAATGGCTGCAAAGGCCGTTCTGGGATACATCCCGGATCGGCCTTTCATCTATGAGAAACTGACCGGCGCGGAGTTTCTCCGGTTCGTGGCCGGACTGTACAGCCAGAATGGAAAAGACATCGAGCACCGTGGCCACGAGCTGTTGACACTTTTCGATCTCGATAACTGGCGCGACGAGCTCGTCGAGAGCTACAGCCACGGCATGAGGCAGAAGCTCATCATCGCCAGCGCTTTCATTCACAAGCCTGACGTCATCGTCGTTGACGAGCCGATGGTCGGCCTCGATCCGAAGGCAGCGCGAATTCTCAAGGACCTGTTCCGCGAATACACCCGACGTGGCCACACGATCATGATGTCGACGCACACGCTCGAGGTGGCGGAGACCATGTGCGACAGAATCGGAATCATTCAGGGCGGAAAGATCCGCGCTCTTGGTACGATGGATGAGCTTCGCGCGAGCTCGACGAATGGCACCGAGGGCCTGGAGCAGATATTCCTCAAGCTGACTGGAGAGAACGCCGCCCGCGAATTCGTGGACGTGCTCGATGCCTGAGAAGGTGCAGAGCGCGACTTTCCTGCATTTGCTTTCGCCGAAATGGCAGAGCATGCGCTCGCGCGCGGTAAAGTCGCAGACCGGCGCAGTGGGCAGATTGACTCTGCTTGGCATAATCGGTCTCGCCTTCTGGGGATTCATCTTTGCGATCCTGTACCGCCTGCTCGTTTACTTCCGCGGCATTTCCGAAATCGGACCTCTCCTCGCCGGCAAGCTGCTTGGCCTGATTCTCGTCAGCTTCTTCGGAATGCTGCTGCTTTCGAACGTGATCGCGGCACTGTCGACTTTCTTTCTCGCAAAGGATCTCGACCTCCTGGTGGCGGGTCCGGTCGACTGGCTGAGACTCTACGCGGCGAAGCTCGTCGAGACGTGCGCTTATTCAAGCTGGATGGTGGTGCTCATGGCTGTGCCGCTCTTCACGGCGTACGGCATCGTGTATCACGGCGGTCCCATGTTCGTGCTCGTTGTAATAAGCGTGTTCATTCCATTCCTAATGGTTCCAACTGTCGTTGGATCGGCGATAACGCTGATACTCGTCAACGTGTTTCCGGCACGACGGACAAAAGACATTCTGAGCGTGATCGCCGTCTTGTCCGCCGGTGGTGTGATTCTGCTGTTTCGCCTGATGAGGCCCGAGCAGCTGGCGCGACCGGAGGGTTTCCGCTCGCTCATCGACTTCATCTCGGTGCTGAAGACGCCAACATCACCGTACCTGCCGAGCGAGTGGGTTCAGACTGCGCTGATGAGTTGGCTCGGCGATGAGCCGGATGTGCTTCCCCTGTATCTGCTTTGGTCAACGGCGGCCGCGTTCGTCGTGATCGGCGCATTCATTCAGCGCGCCCTTTACGCAAAGGGATTTTCAAAGGCGCAGGAAAGCGGCGACAGGTGGGTGAGGCAGAGCTTGTTTGCCGGGGCGCTCAAGACACTGCTGACGCCGCTCGGACTCGTGAGACGCGAGCTGGTGATGAAAGAAGTGCGGCTGTTCTTCCGCGACACGACTCAGTGGTCGCAGCTCATCCTCCTCGGCGTGCTCGTGATCGTTTACATCTTCAACATCAAGTTCCTGCCATCCAGTGGCCAGGGCGTCAGCTTCTTCGTCACGAACCTGATTCCATTCCTCAATCTCGTGCTCTCCGGATTCGTTCTCGCATCGATTGCAGCCCGTTTCATTTTCCCGGGAGTCAGCCTCGAAGGCCGGACGATGTGGCTGCTGCGTTCGAGTCCGCTGGCAATGCGCGAGCTTTTATGGTCGAAATACTGGGTTGGGACTTTTCCGCTGCTCTTCTTTGCGCTCGCGCTTGTGATAACGACTGGAGTCCTGATGCACGTGACAGGCTTTATCATGGCAGTGTCGGTCATCACTATCACGATGATGACGTTTGCGATTGGCGGGCTCGCAGTTGGCTTCGGAACGCTCTATCCACGATTTGAAACCGAAAACGCGGCGCAGATCCCGACGTCGTTTGGCGGATTGTTGTTCATGATGGCGTCGATCGTTTTGATCGGTGTCGTCATCACTCTCGAGGCGAGGCCTGTCTTTACCTACCTCGCTTCGAAGTCATTTGGCGCGACTCAGGATCCGGTGGAGATGGGGCTCGGATTTGGACTTGCGGCGCTCGTTTGCATCGCCGCGACAATCGTGCCCCTGCGAATCGCCAGGAAACGGCTGGAAAGTCTCGAAGTCTAGATGATAGCGCCACGCGCCACGCGCCACACGCCACGCGCTTAACGAGATACGCTACGGCCGCAGTTTGAGCAGAACTGCGCGTCGGGCTCGGGGCGAGCGCCGCAGACGTCACAGATGGCTGAGCTCGTTGAGCGCATCACCGCAAGCGCACGCTGAGTGTAAGACGCTTTCAACTCCGCGTAATCGGAATCCGAGAGCTTGCCCGTCGCCTTGTCGAACTCGATCTCGCGCAAAGCATCGACAGCACTGTTTCGAGTCGGGTCGACTACGTCGTTAGTGAGAATCCCGCGCGCCGTGTTAAGTGTTCCATCGCCGACGAGCAGCGGGTATAACACGAACGACAGTGCGGCGAGGGCGAGGACAGTTCCGACAATGAGAGGCGTCAACTATCGTCCCTCACTGCCGCATTGAGCGCGGCCATTTCGTCATCGGTAGCGCTGATTGTGGGTCCAGCGGGTGCAGCAAGAAGCTGACGCTCGCGCGAACCCCACTTCCGAATCAGGCCGGCAACGATCACTCCGCCCGTCACAAGCGCTACCGACGGAAGCGCGTAACCGACGAGATTGAATCCTCTCTTTAGAGGCGCCATGAGAATCTGCTCTCCGTAGACGCTCTGGAAGGCCGCAAGAATTTGCGTTCCGTCGTGACCGCCTTCGACCAGCGTCATCACGTCCCCGTGCATTGCTGGCGACACGCTGCACGAGAAATCCGTGGTGCGGCACGTATAGACATCGAGAACGCAGCCGCATTGACACTTGATCTGATGCTCGAGATCGTCGCGCTTCTCGTCGGTCATCGAGGGTTTTGCTCCGGCGATCGGCGCCAGCTTCACGGGGCGATACGCGCCTTGCTCCATCGGGCCCGCGAAATTCTGGGTGACCTGTAACGCCCCGGCGCCCCGAACAGCAACCAGCGTCGCGACTCCGGTCGACACCGCAACAATGAATTGTCGTCTCGTCTGCATCAAACGCTTGCCAGCTCGCGCTCGGGCTCTGCCGGCGCCGGCTCCATCACCGCAGCGTAGCCACTCTCCACCCGGCGGCGCTGGGCCTGCGGCCACATCACGATTAACCCGCCAAGAGCCATCAATCCGCCGCCGAGCCACACCCAGCGCACGAGCGGATTGAACGTTACACGGATCTCTGCGATTTCGTCGTCACGAACGCCTGCCAACACCACGTACACGTCCTGCCGCCACGAACCCATGATTCCAACCTCTGTCGAAGGCTCGAACGTCGGCGCCCCTCGGCTATCAACATGCTGGCGCTTCTCACTCGTAAGAACGCCCTGGTGCTTTCCATCTCTCGATACGTCGAGCGCGAGAGCGACGACCTGTCGGTTCAACAGGTTGTAAGCCGAAAGGCCCTGGCTCACGAACTTCCATTTGTGTCCGAACGCGTCTGTCAGCTCGCGCGTGTCGCCTTCTTTCAGGTTGACGTCGAATTCCTTCTTGAACGCGAGCCCGGCGAACGCCGCGAAGATCACGACGATTCCCATGTGCACGATGTAGCCGCCGTAGCGGCGACGATTTCGCGCAATGAGGCGCATGAACGCGGTGACGAGTCCCTCGCTGTACATCCTTCTGCGCGCGCCGGTACCCTTGTAGAACTCCTGCGTCACTGTCATCGCGACAAAAGCCGCGAACGTGTACGCGATGATCGCGGCAAAGTCGCGCATTCCGAAGAGCATGAGAACAAAAGTCGTCGTAATCGCCGCAACGACGGGTCCAAGAAACTGTCTCTGAAGATTTGCGACCGATGCGCGGCGCCACGCGATGAGCGGACCGATTCCAGTCAGCAGCAACAGCGCGAGGCCGAGCGGGATGTTGACTGAATTGAAGAACGGCGGACCGACCGTGATCTTCTCGCCGCGAACTGCTTCTGTGATGATCGGGAACAGTGTTCCCCACAGCACAGAGAACGCGATGCCAACCAGGACGACGTTGTTGTAGAGGAACGCCGCTTCCCTGCTGATCATACTCTCGAGATTTGCCTTCGCCTCGAGGTCCTTGAGACGCGTCGTCACGAGATACGCAGTTATGATTATCGCGACGACCAGGAAACCGGCGAACCAGTTACCGACCGGGGATTGAGCGAACGAATGAACGCTCGAGATGATTCCGCTTCGCGTGATGAAGGTCCCGAAGATCGACAGCAGGAACGTGGACACCACGAGAGTGACGTTCCACTTGCGCAGCATTCCGCGCTTTTCCTGCACCATGATCGAGTGCAGGAAAGCCGTGTTCACGAGCCATGGCAGGAGCGACGCGTTCTCGACGGGATCCCACGCCCAGTAACCACCCCAGCCGAGCTCGACGTAGGCCCACCACATTCCAAGAATAATTCCCGTGGTGTTGAAGAACCACGCGAGGAGAGTCCACTTCCGCACCGCGACCAGCCATTCTGCATCGAGACGACGAGTGATCAACGCCGCAATCGCGAACGCAAAGGGTATCGTCGTTCCGACGTAGCCCAGGTAGAGATTTGGCGGATGGATCGCCATACCCGGATTCTGAAGCTGCGGATTCATTCCACGCCCGTCTGGCGGAATCCAGTCGAGGCGCTCGAATGGATTTGCGCCGAGGCAGAGTGTGGCGAGGAAGAAAATGAGGACGATCGCGAGAGTGCCTGTCACATACGGCATCAGCGCCCGATTACGGGAGCGATTCGTATAGACGGCGATGGTCGCGTAGCCGGCCAGGATCAGGCACCAGAACAACATCGACCCGGACTGTCCGGCCCAGAACGACGTGAAAAGGTAAACCTTCGGCAGATTCGAGCTCGTGAACGACGCGACGTACTTGATCGAGAAGTCGTGCGTATAAATCGCGGTCCACAGTCCGGCAGATGCAAGCACCACCATCGCAAGCGTCGCGTAGATAGCGCGCTCGCCGCTGAGTGTCAGGTCATGTCGATTTAGTTTGCCGCCGGCGAATGACACCGTGGCAGCCCAGATCGCCATGAGGAGGGCGACCCAGAGCGACAGCTCACCAATGAGAATCACGCGCCGCTGGCCGCCGCGCGGTACCCGGGAGTGGACTTGTACTTATCGGGCGCGTTCTCGTAACGCGACGCGCATTTAGCGAGAAGCGTCGTCGCGTGGAACGTGCCGGCACGGTCGAGCCTGCCTTCGACAACCACATCGACTCCATCGGTGAAAGTATCGGGAGTGATTCCGCGATAGATCACGTTGTATGTTTTGGCGCCATCGGTGATTGCAAATGCGACCTGCTTGCCGCCGGCCTCGCGCTTGATCGATCCGGGAACGACCCGCGCGCCAAGCTTGACACCGGTGTCGTAGAAAGTCGGATCGCTGACTGTCTTGGCGGAAAGCTCGCCGGGCGTCAGATAATAGACCGCCGTGTCCTTGATCGAGCTGGCCATGAGATAGCCGGCTGTACCGAGGACCAGGACGCCACCGAAGAGGAATTTCGTGCGGGGTTTCATTGTCCAACAATATAGATGCTGGTACTAAAAGGCGGGCGGTTCTTCGCGTTGCGTGTGCGATATGACCAGCAACGCCGCCCCCGTACCCAGGGCATCCCAGGTAAGATCGCCGATGCTGAAGAGGCCCTTTGTCCGCTTGTCGTGGACCTCGCGGGCCAGACCGACTCCGAGTGTGGCTGCCGTTGCCGTACCGATGGACACACTTCGGCCTACGTTGATCGCCTGAAGCGCGCCGAAACCGATGGCCTCGATGAAACCGGACATCAGGAAGTGTTTCGGCTTGTCCGAGCCGGTGAAAGAATCGCGCATGGGGGTGCTGACCGAGTCGCGGACGTTGAGGCTTCGGACGCCCGCGGGGGTCGCACGCTGCGCCATACATACACTCGACGGTGCCAGCATCAGCGCCGCTGCAAGCATCATCCCACGCCGGCTCAACATCAGCGGACCCCGTTCACATCGCCTTCTTCAGGCCATTCACGAATGACGACATCTCATCGATCAGCCTTGGCACCACTGGAATCGACGGATCAGTGTACGCAGGCATCTGCTCGCCGCGCCCGGGCGGAGCGGTTTTCAAAACGTGATTCATGCCTTCGACAGTTAGAAAACGACCGGCGGGATAACCGGCGGCAAGTGCGTTTGCGTCCGTCATGCTCGTCTGAATATCAGTCGTGCCCTGAACGATGAGCGCCGGCACTTTCAACTTTGATATCTCCACCGCCGGGTCGTACTTGAACCACGAAATCATGTACGGCCGCACACTCGGCCTGAACAGGCCCATCAGGGGAGCCGGAACTGTCGTTGTGTCGGGAGGTGCGCCTGCCGAGATGAGATCGAGAAGGTGCTTCGTTGTCGCGAGCATCTCTGCTGGGAGCTGAGGAGTCAGCTGCTCGACGAGAATTGCCTGGGGCTTTCGCCCCGCCCCTTCGAGTGAGATGTATCCGTCCGCGCCGGCCTGTCGCGCAGCGATCATTCCGATGAGCGAGCCTTCACTGTGGCCTGCAACCGAAACAGTGGAGAACCTCTTGTCGGCGCGAAGCTGCTTGATCCATGCAGCCGCGTCATCGACGTACATGTCGAAGCGAAGATCATCTTCTTTCGCGGCAGCGGCTGCACTCTCACCAATCGCCCGCTTGTCGTAACGAAGACTCGCAATTCCATGTGAGGCCAGTCCGTCCGCGACGTACTTTAAACTGTTGTTTTGGCCCGGTAGTGCCTTTGAATTACCATTGCGGTCGGTTGGACCCGAGCCGGCGATGATCAGAACGACGGGAACCGGCGTTTTCGCCGACGGAAGCTCGAGCGTTCCGTAAATGGTTCCAGTTGGGGTAACAAGCGTGGAAGGCTGCTCGATGATCAACCCCGATGAGCTTTGGGCGAGGCAGCTTGTCGAAGCCCCCGCGATCATCGCCGCTGTAACAACGAATGTCGAATATCTGCTCAATGCCCCTCCGTGGAGCTCAAATCGTTCGTCCAATTCAAAGTCGCGCGAACCGCGCGGTCCCAGCCGGCTCGCAGCAGCGCACGCTCGGTGTCGCTCATCTGAGGATTGAATGTTACATGCCGACGCACGGACATGAACTCCTCTGCATCGCGCCACACTCCTGACGCTATCCCTGCGAGTCCAGCCGCCCCCATCGCTGTTGTCTCGATTACGTCGGGGCGCTCAACCGGTACACCGATGATGTCTGATTGGAACTGCATCAACCATTCGTTGACCGTCGCGCCACCATCAACACGCAGCCTCTCGAATGGGACACCACTTCGCGTTCGCATCGCGTCGAGTACGTCAGCGGTTCCGTAAGCCATCGCTTCCAATGCGGCGCGTGCCAGATGAGCCCGAGTCGTGCCCCGCGTAAGCCCCACGATTGTTCCGCGCGCGTCCGGGTTCCAGTGAGGCGCTCCAAGCCCTGTCAACGCAGGGACGAAGTAAACGCCGTCGTTTCCGTTGAGACTTCTTGCGAGCGGCTCTGACTCAGCCGCGTTTGAAAGAACGCCGAGTCCATCCCGCAGCCATTGAATTGCCGCGCCAGCGATGAAAATCGAACCCTCGAGCGCATATGCGTAGCCGCCTTTGGAATCGCACGCCGCGGTGGCGACAATGCCCTGACCTGGCTGCGGACGCGTGGCACCCGTATTCAATAGAAGGAAGGCCCCGGTGCCATACGTATTTTTTCCTTCGCCAGCCGAAGTGCAGCCTTGTCCGAAGAGCGCGGCCTGCTGGTCACCGGCGACTCCGCAAATAGGGATCGCGCTGCCAAGGTGAGAAGCTGCCGTCACTCCGAAGTCGCCACTCGACGGCCGGACGTCCGGCAGAATGCCGGGCGGCACGTGAAATATCTCGCAAAGCTCGTCGCTCCAGGTACGCGCGCCGATGTCGAACAAGAGCGTACGCGATGCGTTCGTTGGATCGGTCGCGTGCACCGCGCCGTCTGTGAGCTTCCAGACAAGCCAGCTGTCAATCGTACCGGCGAGGACGTTCCCCGAACTCAGTGCACTCGCAATATCCGATCGCGACAGCAAAAGCTCGAGTTTGGTTGCCGAGAAGTAAGGATCGACGGGCAGGCCCGTGAGCAGTGCGATTTTCGCCGACACCGGCCGGAGCTCCCTGCACCGCTCGGCCGTTCGTCTATCCTGCCATACGATTGCGTGAGCGAGCGGTTGTCCTGTCGATCTGTCCCAGACGACAATCGTCTCGCGCTGATTTGTAATACCGACGGCGTCCGGAGCGATTCCGCTTCCGTTCAGTGCATCGCGCGCAGATTCTAGAGCACGCTGGAATATTTCAGCCGCGTCGTGCTCGACCCAGCCGGGCTTCGGGAAATACTGAGTGATCTCGCGATAGCCGCGGCCGACAATCTTGCCTTTGTCGGATATCACCAGGCATGTGATACCGGTGGTCCCCGCGTCGATCGCCAGAACGTGTTTCATCTTTGCCGCGTCATTTCAGCTCTCACGTCGCTCCCTGCGCCGCTCGGGAGCGTGTTCGTCGATGAACTCGATCAGCGCTTTTTCATCTGGCGTGTGACCCGTGTGCGAGACGCTTTGTTTTCTTGATTTCGCTGCAAGGAGAATTCGCGAACCATTCTTGAGATAGCGCGATAGAATGACCGGATGGACGTACGATTTTCGCAGGATCGCCGGTGTGTTGCCCAACTCGCTCGACACCATGCGAACGGTGAGCGTCACTTCTTTTTTTCGCGCGTTCTCGTTTTTTCCCGAACCGATTTCGGCGAGCACTGTCGCAGCCCTGAGCGTGCCACCCCACGTTCGGAAATCCTTGGCGGTATACGGAAAACTGGCGGCGGCCTCGATGTAGTCGTTTACGTCATGCGCATCGGCGTTGAACCACTCTCCATCGACTTCGTATCGAAACAACCTCGCTCCCGGAGTATCCATCATCGACTGAACAAATCGAACGAGGCGCGGGTCGCTAACGACGTTCCGCTGCTTTATCGATCTCTTTCCGACGAAGCGAAACTCCACGGTTCCGTCAACGAAACAGACGTGAGACTTGCGCAGAGTCGTGATGCCGAAAGTGTTGTTCTCTTTTTCGTACTTCTCGCTCCCAACGCGAATGAAGGACTCAGAGATGAGCAGCACAATCCCGGCGGCTACGCGCTCTGGCGAAAAGTCCCTGCGCTTGAGGTCCTGATAAAACTTCTTCCTCAGCTTCGGAAGATCGCGGCCCATCTGCGCGATGCGGTAGAACTTTCTCAGTTCGCCCTTCTCCACCGCGCGAGGATGGTATTTGTACTGCTTACGGCCCCGTGCATCGAATCCCCATACCTGGATCGGAGTGCGCGGATTCACAGCGATGTGAACCTCCTCCCACGCGGGCGGGATTCGCAGTGAGTCGATGCGGTCGAGGGTTTTCTTGTCCCGAACGCGCTGCCCTGTGGGGCTGGCGTAAGTGAATCCGCTCTTCTTCGTGCCCTTTCGGCGAATCCATTTTTCGGCCATGCAGCTCCGTTAAGGCGAACAAGTGTCCGGCCGCGTACATTACAGCCTCTCCCGCACTACCTCAACTCGCGCGCCATGCCATATCAATTTCTGACTCTCGCGGTTGAGAACCGCATCGCGACGCTGACGCTCAATCGTCCCGACAAGCTCAACGCCTTGAACGACGCGACGATAGCCGAGCTCGGACAGGTTATTGACGAGATTCGCACCCGTGATGACATAGCCGGATTGATCGTTACCGGCGCGGGACGCGCGTTCGTGGCCGGTGCAGACATCAGCGAGCTGTCGAGCCAGACTCCGACGATCGCAAAGGCGAGAGCCCGCGCCGGCCAGGAGGTTTACCGGCGATTCGAGACTTCCCCGAAGCCGGTAATCGCAGCGGTCAACGGCTTCGCCTTGGGAGGTGGATGTGAGCTGGCGCTCGCCTGCCACATCAGGATTGCGTCCGACAAGGCGAAATTCGGGCTTCCGGAAGTGAAGCTGGGAACCTGCCCCGGATATGGCGGAACGCAGCGCCTCTCCCGGCTCATCGGAAAGGGACGTGCAATCCAGCTCATTACGACGGCCGAGATGATCGACGCGCCAGAAGCGTGGCGCATCGGTCTGGTCAACAAAGTCGTCGCTCCCGATGACCTGATGAGCGCGACTCTCGAGATGATGAACACGATTCTGGCGAACGGTCCGCTGGCCGTCGCGCTGTGCATTGAAGCTGTAGACCGCGGGCTGGAAATGTCGCTCGATGAAGGACTCGTTCTCGAAGCGAACCATTTTGGAGTCCTCGCTGCCAGTGAGGATATGACCGAGGGGATGAAAGCGTTCCTGGAGAAGCGAGCGCCGGTGTTCAAGGGTAGGTGACAGACGGCCGAGTCACACTGCGGCGGGTATCCTGCCGCGATTTCCGGAATTTCGAGCGGCTGGACCTCGAGATTCCCGAGCAGGGGCTCGCTGTAATCGGTGACAATGGGCAGGGGAAGACAAACCTGCTCGAGAGCATCTACTACATGCAGGTTCTCCGCAGCTCACGTGGGGCGCGCGACCAGGACCTCGTGCGATTCGGCGCGAAAGGGTTTTTCATATCGACCAGCGCGTCCACCGACGATGTGCACGAGATCTCGGTGGGATTCGAAGCAGCCGGCAGGAAAAAACGGGTGACACAGGATGGCTCAGTTGCCGCGAGGTTGAGCGATGCATTCGGCGCGCTGCCTTCGGTGATGTTTTCTCCGCGCGACATACAGATGATCGCCGGAGGTCCTGCCGACAGAAGAAGGTTTCTCGATCTCGTTCTCGCTCTTTCATCCCGGCGCTATCTGTCTGCACTTCAGCACTACCGCGCCGCGCTCACTCGCCGCAACGCGGCGTTACGAGACGCAGCACGAACCAACGATCACTCCAGCGTCGCCGTCTGGGAGCCGGCGCTCGCGCAACACGGCGCAACGTTGCTCTGTGAGCGATCGCAATGGGTTGCGGCGAACCGGGACAACTTTGCACGGTTGACCACCGCGATAGGCGAGGCCGGCGAGGCGCGAATGTCGTACACGAGCTCGGCGGCAAAAGAACCAGATATTGCCGAAGCTCTTCTTGCCGCATTTGAGAGGCAGCGCAAGCACGACATCCGTCGTGGAATCACCCACTCCGGTCCACATCGCGACGACCTGACATTGGTGCTCGATGGTCGGGAGCTACGCGTTTTCGGATCAGCCGGGCAGCAGCGCACGGCTGCTATCGCGCTTCGAATGCTCGAGGGTGAAACGCTCCGCGAGTCGCGCGGGCTATCTCCGCTTCTCCTCCTCGACGACCCCTTTGCCGAGCTCGACGTGCACCGCTCGGCCAACATTCTCGAACTGTTACGGGGTGCCGGACTGGGGCAGACGATCCTTGTGGTGCCACGCGAGAGCGACATTCCGTCAGAGCTGCTTCAGCTCGAACGAAGAAGGATCAGGGGCGGAGTTGTAACGGAGTCGGCGGCGTGAACGAGAAGAGGCGAAAGCCCGTTCCGATAGCGGAGGCGCTGACCGGCTTTCTGACGCGCCGGGGCCTAGCCAGGCGAATCGAGCAGGCCGAGGCGGTAGTTGACTGGCCGGCGGCGGTCGGGCCTCAGATAGCGGCCGTTACGGAGCCAATTTCGATCACTCCGGACGGTACTCTTTTTATCGCTGTGACTACTCATTCGTGGATGAATGAGCTGTCGCTGATGGAGCCTGATCTGCTCGCTGCGTTGAACAAAGTGGAGGGCCGCGAGAAGGTCAAGAAAATCCGTTTCCAGCTCCGCCGCTAAATCGTTATCGTACAACGGTTTATAACGCGATTTTTGCGTTGCGAAAAACCCCCTTCAGCATTAGATTATTAAAGCTGCCGAGGATCCCGTTTTCGGGTTGTCTTCGGTCCCCCTCTTTTCGACGAAATCCGACTACATGGCGAAGACTGCAGCAGCCAGCGAAGCGCGTTACGACGCGGGACAAATTCAGGTTCTGAAAGGCCTCGAGGCCGTTCGAAAACGGCCTGGCATGTACATCGGTTCGACATCATCGCGCGGGCTTCATCATCTCGTCTATGAGGTGGTGGACAACTCGGTTGACGAGGCGCTTGCAGGACATGCGAAGCGCATTGAGGTCGCGATCCACGGGGACGATTCCATAACGGTCATCGATGACGGCCGTGGAATTCCAGTTGACATTCATCCGACGGAGAAGATTCCCGGCGTTGAGCTGGCGATGACCGTGCTCCATGCCGGCGGGAAGTTCGACAAGGACTCCTACAAGGTCTCTGGCGGACTTCACGGCGTGGGTGTTTCCGTCGTGAACGCGCTGTCAGAGCAGCTCAAGGTGTGGGTGAAGCGCGATGGCAAAGAGCATTTCATGGATTTCATTCGCGGTTACACCAAGACACAGCTCACCGTTCTGAGCAAAGTTCCGCTCAAGGAAACGGGGACAAAAATCTGGTTCAAGCCAGACGCTGAAATCTTCACTGAGCTCCGCTACGACTACGACACCCTCGCCAATCGTCTTCGCGAGCTGTCGTACCTCAACAAGGGTGTGGAGATTCATCTCCGCGACGAGCGAGCAGGCCAGGAGAAGATCGAGATGTTCCTGGCGAAGGGTGGTCTGCGCGAGATGGTCGCGTATCTCAACGCAGTGAAGAAGCCCCTTCACAGCGAAGTCGTATACATCGAGACCGATCGCGATGATATCGGCATCGAGCTCGCCTTCCAGTACAACGACGGCTACAACGAGAACGTCTTCTCCTTCGTCAACAACATCAATACGCACGAAGGCGGAACGCACCTCACCGGTTTCAAGTCGGCACTGACGCGTACGATCAACGCTTACGCCTCGAAGAACGCGACCAAGAAGGGTGGAGAGACTACACTGAGCGGGGACGACGTCCGTGAAGGTCTCACTGCTGTTCTCTCTGTAAAGGTTCACGAGCCGCAGTTCGAAGGTCAGACCAAAACGAAGCTCGGCAACTCTGAAGTCGAAGGCGCGGTAAAGTCTGTCGTGAACGAAATGCTTGGCGCGTATCTCGAGGAGCACCCGAGAGTCGCCAACATCGTGATCGAGAAGGCTGTATCGGCCGCGCGTGCACGTGAGGCCGCGAGAAAGGCTCGCGATCTCACGCGCAAGAAGTCGGCTTTGGACGTCGGCAACCTTCCGGGCAAGCTCGCCGACTGTTCGCTCAGTGATCCGGCACTCTGCGAGATCTATCTCGTCGAGGGAGACAGCGCCGGCGGCTCGGCGAAGCAGGGACGCAACCGCGCGTCGCAGGCAATCCTTCCGCTTCGCGGCAAGATTCTCAATGTCGAGCGCGCGCGCATCGACAAGATTCTTTCCAACGAGGAAATCCGCACGATCATCACGGCGATCGGCGCTGGTATCAAGGAAGAGTTCACAGTCGAGAACGTTCGTTATCACAAGATCATTCTCATGACTGACGCTGACGTTGACGGAGCGCACATTCGGACGCTTCTGTTGACGTTCTTCTATCGTCAGATGCCCGAGCTGATCGATGCGGGCTACATCTACATCGCGCAGCCGCCTCTCTATCGCGTGGCAAAGGGCAAGGACGAGTACTACGCCTACGACGAGAAAGAGCGTGACGAGTACGTTGGACGCCTCGGCAATGGCGAAGGCCGCGGCTCAGTGAGTATTCAGCGTTACAAGGGTCTTGGAGAAATGAATCCGGGCCAGCTGTGGGCAACCACGATGGATCCGGAGACACGCACGATTCTCAAGGTCACTCTCGAGGATGCTGTCCTCGCCGACCAGACGTTCCAGACTCTGATGGGCGACGAAGTCGAGCCGCGCAGATTGTTCATCGAGCAGAACGCGAAGTTCGTGAGCAACCTGGACATCTAGGCGCTACTTCATTTAAAAAGGCACCTCACTCGAGAGGTGCCTTTTTTTGTTTAACCCTCAGCTCGCCGAATAGGCAGAGAAGCGACCCTTAACTTTTCGAGATGAACCACGCCGCGGTGAGTGGGACGCGCACCGGTCTACCTTAGACAGCCGGCTTCGACCACGGCTCGACATCATCAGCAGTGATTCGTCTCGACACGAGTGGGAGACATTTCCCCGGCGCGTCACCAATGGAAATTGCTTCGCCAAGCACTCTCTGGCCCGCAGCGATTCCAGCCTCGGTGCGTGCGTATATGGTCGCAAGCACATCGCCCTCTTGCACCGCGTCACCCGGCTTCACGTCGATCATGAATCCAACGCCCGGATCGATCGTGTCATCCATCGTTCTGCGGCCGCCCCGTATCTCGATGGTACCGTAGCCAATCGCACGCGGTGAGACCTCGACGACGAATCCATCGCGCCGCGCTTCGAAGTTCGCCAGGAATCTCGCATGAGGAAGCAGCGATTCGTTGTCAATTACACGCGGATCGCCCTCTTGCGCTTCGATTATCTGCGCGAACTTCTCCAGCGCTTTTCCGGAACCGATGGCTTCGCGCATGAGGCGCCATGCTTCTTCGTGCGATGACGCAATGCCGCCGAGCATCAGCATCTCGGCACCGAGAGCGTAAGTAACCTCCATCAGATCAGCCGGGCCGTTCCCACGCAGCGCATCGATCGATTCCTTCACTTCGAGCGCGTTGCCGCACGCGCGACCGAGCGGACGATCCATTGCCGTAACGAGCGCGACGGTCGGACAGCCACGGTCAGCGCCGAGCTGGATCATTGCCTTCGCGAGCGTGATTCCGCGCTCCGCCTCCGGAAGAAATGCTCCCGAGCCCTCCTTCACATCGAGGACAAGGCCGGTGAGTCCCTCCGCGAGCTTCTTGCTCATGATGCTCGCGGCGATGAGCTGAATCACTTCGACTGTAGACGTCGCGTCGCGCAGCGCGTAGAGCTTGCGATCAGCCGGCGCGATTTCATTCGTCTGTCCGATCAGCGCGCAGCCGATCTTTTCGATCTGTCTCCGGGCAACGTCGAGCGAGAGATTGGTGCGGAATCCTGGAATTGACTCGAGCTTGTCGAGCGTGCCGCCTGTGTGCCCAAGTCCCCTGCCGGACATCATCGGAACTGCTGCGCCAAGTGAAGCGATGAGCGGAGCAAGGATCAGGGACACTTTGTCGCCAACGCCGCCCGTCGAATGCTTGTCGACCCGCGGAATCGTGAGGTGCGAAAGGTCGAGCTTTGCGCCGCTCTCGATCATTGCATCCGTGAGTGCATCGACTTCCGTGCGTTCCAGCCCGCGAAAGAAGATCGCCATCAGCAGCGCCGACATCTGGTAGTCTGGAACCTTGCCCTGGGCGTACGCGGCAATCAGCTCGTGCCATTCGGCCGGCTCCAGCCGGCCACCATCCCGCTTACGTTCGATCAGCCGCGGAACGATCATTGGGTTGCCGCTGTATTCCTGCATTCGATCACTTCAATCTCCTCATAGTCATGCGTATTCGCCTAGCTGCAGTTTTCTTAGTGGTTGCGGCAGGAACCGCCGGCGCTCAATCGTCATCCGATCAGGTTGCTGCCGGCGATAAAGAATACGCCGCACTGAACGCTCCATCCGCCCTCGCCCACTATCAGAAGGCATTCGCCGCAGACCCTCGCAACTTCGAGGCGCTGTGGAAAGCGTCGCGCTCAGCGGTGGATATCGGATCCTACGCGGCTGACGAATCCAGACAGACCTCTTTGTTCTCGCTCGCCGAACAATTCGCCCGCCGTGCGCTGGCTCTCAACCCGGAGAGCCCCGAAGGGCACTTCGCCCTCGCCCGTGCTCTTGGAAAAACCGCGCTGGCCCAAAGCCCGCGCGGACGGGTGAAATATGCCACCGAGATTCGCTCACAGGCACTCGAATGCCTCAAACTCGATCCGCGACATGCCGGCTGTCTTCACGTCATGGGGATGTGGAATGCAGAAGTGATGCGGCTGAACGGCTTTTTGAGAATGGTCGCAAAAAACTTCCTCGGGGGAAAAGTCTTCGCATCAGCGAGCTGGAGCGGAGCCGTTTCGTACATGCAGAGATCAGTCGCCAACGAGCCCAATCGGATAATTCACCACCTCGACCTGGCCGGGATCTACAGAGATACCGGGGACAAGGCCCATGAAAGGTTGGAGCTGGAGGCCGCGCTGCGACTCCCGGAGACGGACTTCAACGACGCTCACTACAAGGGCGAAGCGAAGGCCGAGCTGGCGGCCATTCGCTAAGCTGCTCTAGACCGTCCCCGCCGGCGCCGCCGAAACAGTGTCCCGGACGCGGTCCCGGACTTCCGCGCGTTCGAGCTGCTTGCGTTTTGCGGCTGCCGCCCGACGTAGCTCCTTGCCCAGCTTGAGCCAAACGCCTGAATCACGCCTCAACCGGCCGGCTCGGTAGCCCAGAAGCTCTCTTGTCTGACGTCCGCTGCGTGGTGCCACTAAAAGCGTCACGCCTGCGCCCACGACCGCGCCAATCACCATTCCAACCCCAAGAAGGCTTACTGAACGGACGTTCGGCACTTTCTTGTAGGACTTTCCACGTGCTTTTCGGGCTGGCCGAGAGGCCTTCGAGCCTTCGCTGTCGGAAGAGTTTTTCATTCAGTGTGGGGGTTGGTAAGGTATTTGCTTCCATTCGAAGCTTTGCAATACCTATGCGAGGTAAAATGAGCGAGTCTGGTAAGATGATTCTGCTTGTTGAGGATAATGAAGATAATCGTATCGTTTATTCAACCATCTTGAAGCATTTTGGTTACGAAGTAACTGAAGCGTGGAACGGTGAAGAAGGGATATCGAAGGCCAGAACATCACACCCTGACCTGATCCTGATGGATATTTCGATACCGATAATCGATGGCTGGGAGGCAACTCAGGTTCTCAAACATGATCCTGCCACCAAGCACATCCCCATCATTGCGCTCACGGCCCACGCGCTTGCGTCGGACCGTGAAAAGGCATTCGAGGTCGGCTGCGATGGCTATCTCGCCAAGCCCTGTGAGCCCCGCGCCGTAGTCGCCGAAGTTCAGCGGTTTCTCGGCAGGAATAATGGGCACTAGCGCCTCAACAGCTTCAGGAACAAAAAAGAAGATTCTCGTTGTCGACGATCATGAAGACAACGTCGAGGTACTTCGCGCGAGGCTCGAATCGCGTGGCTATGATGTAGAAGGCGCAATGAACGGACAGGAAGCGCTGGACACCGTTTCAAGGTGGTGTCCGGACCTGGTCCTGCTCGACGTGATGATGCCCGACATGGACGGTCTCGAGGTTGTGCGCCGTCTGAAGGCAAATCCGGACCTGCCATTTATCCCGGTGATCATGCAGACCGCGCTCGATTCTACGGAGCGAATGGTGGCTGGTCTCGAAGCCGGTGCCGACGATTACGTCACGAAGCCGATCAACTTCGCCGAGCTAGAGGCAAGGGTCAGGTCGCTGCTCAGGATCAAGAAGCTTCAACAGGAGCTGAGCGAGCGCGAGAAGGAGCTGTCGGAGGCGAACAACAAGCTCACGCTCATTTCCCTGACCGACGGATTGACCGGGGTGGACAACAGACGGGCTCTGGAACAACGGCTTCATGAAATGTTCGAGCACTCGCTGCGCCTTCATGAGCCCGTGTCAGTCGTCATGTGCGACATCGATCACTTCAAGACGGTGAACGATACGTACGGTCACGCCGCCGGTGACGAAGTCCTCAAACAGTTCGCCGGGATCCTGAAGGAAGAAGCGAGAGAGATTGATCGTGTTGGCAGATACGGCGGCGAAGAGTTTCTGCTTTTGCTTCCAGGCACCGTGCTGGATGCGGCGGTGACCTTCGCCGAGCGGCTGCGTCAACGTGTCGACACGCATACATTTTCGTACGAAGGTGGAACGCTGAAGCGGACGGTCAGCTTCGGAGTGGCCTCGTGGCCGCATCCGAAGATCAAGGGCCGCGAAGGCATGCTCAAAGCCGCCGACGACGCGCTGTACGTAGCAAAGGAAAGCGGACGCAATCGCGTTGTGCGATTCGACAGTCCCGAATTCAACGACCACACCGGACAGAAAGCCGAATCGGATGGATCCGAAGCAAAAGAAGGGAACCACGTCCCCGAGCGGCAATCCGGAACAGCGAGCCTCGCAGCTGAGGGAAACGCTTAACCGCGCTTCCCACGAGTACTACGTACTCGATAGTCCAAAGCTGTCCGATCGCGATTACGACAAGTTGTTCCGCGAGCTCCAGGAGCTGGAGTCACAGTATCCCAGGCTGAGAACACCGGACTCCCCTACCGTTCGTATTGGGGCGGCGGTGCAAACCTCCCTGGCGAAGCACCACCACCTGGTCTCCATGCTCTCACTCGGCAATGCGTTCGATGACCAAGAGCTGGCCGCGTGGGAAGAGCGTATTGTCCGCCTCGCTGGAAACGACGTCGAGAAGGCCGGCTATGCGGTCGAGCTGAAGATAGACGGAGCGGCGATCAGCCTGACGTACGATGACGGGCTTTTCACGATTGGAGCCACACGCGGCAACGGGTCGATCGGCGAAGTGGTTACCGAGAACCTCCGTACAGTTCGCGACATTCCGCTGAGACTGATGGGCGATCATCCAAAGGGGCGGATTGAAATTCGCGGCGAAGTCTACATGCCGTTCGATCGATTCGAGGCCATGAACGAAGAGAGAATCCAGGCTGGCGAGCCCGTTTTTGCAAATCCGCGAAACTCGGCCGCAGGAAGTCTTCGACAGCTGGACCCGGGCGTGAGCGCGAAGCGTCCTCTGCGGTTCTTCGGATACTCAGTCGCCTCTGAGGACCCTGCAGATCTTCCCTTCCGTACACAGTGGGAGCTTCTCGAGAAGCTCGCATCGTGGGGAATTCCAGTTGCGCCGCACCGCGCGCGGCTCGACACGCTCGCCGAAGTTCACAAATGGGCTCACGACGTCGAGCATTCAATTCGCGGCAGCCTGAACTTCGCGATCGACGGAGCCGTCGTTAAGGTGAATGATCTTCGCTTGCAGGAGGAGCTCGGCGTTGTTGGCGGAAGAGAGCCGCGATGGGCGATAGCACGAAAGTTCGCGCCCGATATCGCCGAGACGAAGCTTCTTCGCATCAGAGTGAACGTGGGGCGCACTGGCGCGCTGAATCCTTACGCCGAGCTCGAGCCTGTTGAGATTGGCGGAGTTGTCGTCAAGCTCGCGACGCTTCACAACGAAGACCTGATTCAAAAGAAGGATCTGCGGGAAGGCGACGTCGTGCAGGTGAAGCGTGCGGGCGAAGTAATTCCGCAGATCATCGGCTCGGTTCCCGAGAAGAGCGAGCCGCGCGGCAGTAAGTGGAGAATGCCGACCAGGTGTCCATCGTGCGGAACGCCTGTCGAACGGGATGAGAAAGAAGTTGCGATCTACTGCCCGAACATTGCGTGTCCCGGCCGCCAGCTGGAGGGGCTGGTCTACTTCGCATCCAGAGGCGCGATGGACATTCGCGGACTCTCCTACTCGCGAATCGAGCAGCTGATCTCAGAAGGACTCGTCCACGATTCCGCAGACATTTATTCTCTGACCCGGGACCAGCTTCTCTCTCTCGAAGGTTACGCCGACAAGGGAACCGACGCGTTGCTGTCGGCGATCGAGACATCCAGGTCCCAGCCGCTGTCGCGCTTGCTGAGCGCTCTCGGAATCAGGCACGTCGGCAGCATCGCTGCGCAGCTGCTAGCTCGCCATTTTGGAACCATGGATGCCATCGCGGCTGCTTCGATCGACGAGATCGGATCGGTTAGAGGAGTGGGTCCAATCATCGCCGAAGGGGTGGTCGAATACTTCCAGAATCCCGGTGCGAGAAAACTGATCGAGAAGCTTAGAAGAGCCGGCGTCAGCTTCGTGGAGCCGAGGCAGGTAGTGGCTGGAGGTGTCCTGGCAGGAAAGACGGTCGTCATTACCGGAACGCTTCCCAGCCTTACCCGGCCAAAAGCGACCGAAGCTGTCGAGAAGGCTGGCGGAAGGGTTACGAGTTCAGTTTCGAAATCGACGAGCTTCCTGGTTGCCGGAGAGGAAGCGGGGAGCAAACTTGAGAAAGCCAGAAGCCTGGGCGTCGAAGTAATCGACGAGGCGGAGCTGCTGCGCAGGATCGGCGCAGGCGATTCTGATTAACCGTTGAACGGTAAAACGATGGAAAAGTCCAGCCTATATCTCGTCGGAGTCGCCGTTCCCACGCTTCGCCAGCTGCGTTCGACAGTTTTGTCGGCAGCCGGGCCAACCGAGGCGGTGAACGCGCTTCGTGAGGCCGGCTACGCGGGTGGCGACTCTATTTACTCGGCCTTCGAGCGTTGGCTTGTGGAGACGGGGGGCTCGGACATATCCGACGCCGGCGAGCTGCCTCTCGAACAGTTTGGCGACCGGGCCGCGACATTCTTTCGCGATGCGGGCTGGGGCAATGTCCAGTTCTCGCACGATGAGGACGAGGGTGTTGCTGTGGTCGATATCACAGACTGCTGGGAAGCAGATGCCGGGGAAGCGGGTGCAGAACCCTCCTGTCACCTGACGACGGGAATGCTCGCGTCGTTTTTCGGGAAAATTGCCGGCTACCCGGTGGCAGTTCTGGAGACGGAGTGCTGTCACGGGGAAGAGTCGCGATGCCGGTTTTTGCTCGGCAATGCGGATGTGATGAATTACAAGTGGAACGAGATGCAGGCGGGAAGTTAGGCGCCAGTCGCCACACGCCAACAGCCACGCGCTAACGACACAAAGCCCGTCTCAAAGCATTTGGCGCGTGGCGATTGGGGATTGGCGCTCTTCGGTGTTCAACGCCGCTGCGTACGCAGGATTGACCGTCAACTCACCGTCAATGATCACCTCTCGATCCCACGGAAGCACGATCGTGCTGGCGGTGGCGAGTGCATGAAAATCAGGCTGATAGTCGCCCGTCTTGAAGCCGACCGCAGTTCGAACTTCGGCAGCCCCGGCATTCACGATGGCACCGACGGCCAGACGAAGAGTATCGCCTGAATCGCAGGTTTCATCGACAATAAGGACGCGCTTTCCGCGAACTTCCGCCGGCGCGCTGCTGAGAAGCTCAGGAGTGTCGCGCGTTGCCTCGGCACGATACTTCCGACTGACGACGATGGAATGAAATTCCTTTCCAAGCATCGCCGCGACCACGGCGCCAGGTACGACTCCGGCAGTTGCAACGCCGACGACGATGTCGGGCTCGTACTCGCGCGACACCTTGAGTGCCAGCGCACGCGAAAGCTCACCGAAGAGAGGCCACTCGACGTGGAGTACTCCCTCAGTGGGATCGACGGTTTGCTTGCGTGGTGACATGTATTTCGGAACCTAGCTCTATATCGTAGTCGTCGGTAGATTCGGGCTGATGTCTTTCTGGAGTCGCTTTAGCGGCAATAAACCGAAGAATGAGCAGAAGCGCCTCGATTATCTCAGCGAGGGGCTCGCTCTCGAGCGTCAGGGTGATTTTGAGGCCGCTCTGACGTCGTACCAGCTTGCGCTCCGTGACCAGCCCACGAACCATCGCGTTCTCCAGAACATGGCGATCGCATACTCGCGGACCGGCCGCCAGACGGAAGCGATTCGGTGCTATCGCCGCGCGCTCGAGATTCAGCCGAAGCTGTCGGGCGCTCACTACGGGCTCGCGTTCCTGCTTTTGCGCCGCGGCGAAACAAACAACGCCGCGCATCACCTCGAGCTGTTCCTGATGGATCCACCCGCGCCAAGCGCGGAGGCCGATCGATGGATCCGTCATGCGAGAGAGACGCTGGAGCAGATAAGGACCGACGGCAATCCGACCCCACCCGACCAGATGGAGTCCGAGCGACTCGAACCCATTCGTGACTATCCCGAGGAGCCCCAGGTAGATGGGTGATGTCCTCGCAATCGTCAGCCAGAAAGGTGGAGTTGGCAAGACGACGACTGCGGTAAATCTGGCAGCCGCATTTGCGCGCCGCGGACTGAAAACTTTGATCATCGACGTGGACCCGCAGGGGTCCGTTCGTTATGGCGTCGGGCTTCGGCGCGGTCACGAGAACGCCGGGTTCGCCGACTACCTGAATGGTCAGAAGTCTCTCCGCGAAATAATTCTTCCGACGTCCCTGCCCTGGCTGCGAGTGATTCTCGCCGGCTCTGTCTCCGATGAAGCCGACCACGCGACGTATCAGCAGCTCATCGCCGAGACGAACATCCTGCCAGAATTGCTGGAGACGGCGCGGGCGCGCTGTCACGTCGTGGTTGTCGATGCACCTCCGGGCATCGGACCAATCACCCGAAAGGTTCTCGAAGCGAGCCAGCACGTGATCGTGCCGCTTCAATGCGAGCCGCTCGCGCTTCAGACCACGCCACAGATTCTTCGCGGAATTCAGGACGTGGTGAGCATGAATGCAGAGCTCACGCTCGACGGGATTCTGATGACGATGTTCGAGCCGGGAAATCCCGCGAGCGAGCGAGTCGTAGATTACGTCAGGCGTCACCTGCCGGCCAACGTCGTTTTTCCGATCGTCATTCCGCGAACGGTAGCAGCGGCCGACGCGTTCGCGGCGGGGCAGCCAGTCGTGCTTCGCACCCCGGCAGATGCAGCAGCGCAGGCTTACGTCAACCTGGCTACGCAGCTCGCGGATCGCTTTCTATGAAGCTGAGCTCCTCGTCGGCGCTAGTTGCGCGGATGACGTTGTCTGCTGTCCTGCTGTCGTGTACCGACATCCCGACCGGAAACGACAAGGTCCTTTCGTTCACGGTGAACCCCCTTCCAGCGCCGAGTGTAGTTGTGGGCGATCAGCTGAGGGATTCTCTGGGAGTTGTGAGACCCATCACGATAACCGCATTCGACTTTCAGGGTGATACGGCCGTGCCGCCGCAAATTCGCTTTTTTGCCGGCGGGCGCGGCATCAAGGTCGACAGCATTACCGGGGTAGTTACGGGCGACAGTGTTCAGGCTGCCGCAAGAATCATCATTACAGTCGGCTCGATTCAGGCGCCGGTGACGTTGGGTGTGGCGTTAAGGCCGGACACTATGATTGCGTCGAACGGTCGCGACAGTCTGTCTTACTCGCTCACAGACACGACGCAGAACGTATCGAACGCGATCGGCGTGAGACTGCTTCATGGAACGACAACCGACAGCGCTGTGGCAGGCTGGCGTGTGTCATTCCGTATAGCCAGCCCTTCAGGAACTATCGCGCAGCTCGTAAACGACCAGAACGCTACTGGAACCACGGCGGACACGACGGACGTGACCGGAGTAGCTTCTCGCCGGGTCAAGCTTGCTGTGGCACAATTGACCGCCGCCACGGACTCCGTTGTCGTGTTTGCATCCGCCTCGTACCGCGGTGTTGCAATTCACGGGAGTCCGGTGAGACTTGTCCTGAAGTACAAGCCGAAATAATCCAGGCATCCGACCTCTCCAGAGGATTACGTGATCGTAAGCGGCGGGCCGGCCCCGAAGCCGGGCACACTGAACGAGTTGTTCTTCAAATCGATAGAAAAGTTCGACAGGCCCGACGCGCTTCAATTCAACCACAACGGCAAATACAGGCCGGTGTCACATCGCGAGGTCGCGATGCGGGTTCAGCGCACGGCGCTCGGACTGGGTACCCTTGGAATAAATAAGGGTGATCGCGTCGCGATTTTGTCGGAGAACCGGCCGGAGTGGGCGATATCCGACTACGCCTGCCTGACGAGCGGATACACAGACGTCCCGATCTATCCCACGCTGCCTGCCGACCAGATCGCCTATATCCTCCAGGATTCCGGCGCTGTCGCGATCTTCGTTTCGTCCATCGAACAGGCCGTGAAGGTTTCGGCGATCCGCAATGAAGTCCCCGGTCTCAAGCACGTGATCTCATTCGATGCGCTCGGCGATGCAGTAGATATGTCCCTGATCGATCTGGAGAAGCGAGGCGCCGAAGTCGAGACGCCGGAAACCATCGCGAATTACCGGGCTGTCGCTAACTCAGTGGTCCCTGACGATCTGGCGACGCTGATCTATACGTCGGGCACGACGGGTAATCCTAAAGGCGTGATGCTGACGCATGGAAACATTCACGCCAACGTCGAGGCGACACGCTGCAAGCTTCCGTTCAACGGGAACGACGTCGCGCTGAGCTTTCTTCCACTGTCGCACATCTTCGAGAGAACGGGCGACTACCTCATGTTCGCCACGGGCAGCTCGATCGCGTACGCGCAGGGTCTCGACACAGTTCCGATCAACATGCAGGAAGTGCGGCCGACGATGGTATTCTCGGTTCCGCGGCTCTACGAGAAGATGTACGCCCGTGTGCTCCAGAACGCGCTGTCGGGCGGATTCGTCAAACGGAAAATTTTTCTCTGGGCCCGCGACGTTGCGGACAAATGGGCCGACGTCACGTTGTCAGGCGGAAAGCCGGGCCCGCTGCTTTCCCGTAAATACGGGTTGGCGCAGAAACTCGTCTTCTCCAAGATCAAGGCAAGGACTGGCGGCAGGCTTCGATATTTCGTCTCAGGCGGCGCACCCCTCGCCCAGGAGATTAACAAGTTCTTTTACGCGGCGGGGCTGACCATCCTCGAGGGCTATGGCCTTACCGAGACGTCGCCAGTGATTTCCGTCAACACGCCAAAGGATTTTCGAATCGGGACAGTCGGCCGGCCGGTCGAGGGCGTAGAAGTCATGATCGCTGGGGACGGTGAGATTCTTACGCGCGGCGCTTCAGTCATGAAGGGCTACTACAACAACGCGCAGGCGACGGCCGAGGCGATCGACACTGAAGGCTGGTTTCATACGGGAGATATCGGAGAGCTGCGCGACGGATTTCTGGCAATCACCGATCGAAAGAAGGACATCATCGTCACGGCGGGTGGAAAGAACATCGCGCCTCAGCCGATCGAAAATCTGGTCAAGACGAACAAGTATGTGAGCCAGGCAGTGATGATCGGTGACAAGCGCAAGTTCCCGTCAATCCTGATCGTCCCGAACTTCGAGCAGCTCGAGACATGGGCGAAGCGGCGGAACATCATTTGGACTGATCGCGCGCAGCTTTTAAAAATGCCGACGATTCACGCGAAGATGGAAAAAGAGGTCAACTCGGAGATCGAGGGTCTTGCTCACTACGAGATGCCGAAGAAGATCGGATTGCTCGAGCACGATTTCTCGCTTGAGAAAGGCGAGATGACTCCTACCCAGAAGGTCAAGCGTCGCGTCGTTGACAAGAACTACAAGGCCTTGATCGACTCACTTTACGAAGAAAAGATTTCTGCGTAGCTCAGAGGATTGAGGGGTGTCCTGATTCGGGCCCAATGAAAGTATTGCCATTTACACATTGTTTCTCGTCGTCGGCGCTGTTCGAAAATGGCAATACTTCCATAAAGGCCCGACTTACAACATCCCTCAACCCTCTCCAGGCTTTCAGCTAACGCGTCAGTCCGAGTAGAGGGCCTGTGGACTCGGCGACGATGTAGCGGTCGTCGCGTGCCAGCTCTCGCAGGTTGCCGCGAAGAGGCGAGTCAGCCGTCACGACAAGGCGGCCGCCGGTTTTGAGAATTCTCACCGCTTCTTCAACCTCGCTGTTGGAAACTGTTGTTTCCAGCATTACGGCATCGATCGAACCCGTCGCGAACGGCAATCGATCACCAGAGCGAATCATTGCGACGTTCTCCTGTTCGGCAGCAGGCGTGATAGCGTTCGCGCCGAGCACTCGCACTGACGCCATTTCCGAAACCAGACCGGCGATCGAAGCGGGCATCGACGACAGAACCGCAACGCTTCCTGCTCGGGTCAACCCGAGCATCGCCGCAACTCGCACTGCCGTATCCGAATCTGCTTCAATCGCGGGTGTCGTCGGAGCGGCGACCGATGCCTCGCGCCACTCGCGCAGGTCCGCAACGCCGTCGGTTATCGGATAGCTGGCCGAGCAAACCGGACACCCAAGCTTGCCTTCGATGACGAAACGGCCGTCCATTTTGTTGAACGCCGCAACGAGCCAGCTTTCTTCGTGAACTCTGGGGCACCGCAGCAGATCGATGAGCTCTATGTACACGATTGCGGGGTTATGTCAGCTCCGCGACATCCGAAGCTCTTCGATCGTCACTTCGGGCGGCTGAGTCACCGCGTACAATACCGCGCTCGCAACGGACGACGCCTGAATCATGTTCGATCGGTCGGGAGGAGCTTCCGATCCAAGAAACCTGATGTCCTGCCAGAGAGATGTGTCGACGCTGGACGGAGACAGCAGAGTCGTGCGGACTCCGGTTCCACGCGATTCCGCCCGAAGTACTTCGTGGAGAGCACGAGCGCCGAACTTGCTTGCGGCGTAGGCAGAATTTCCTGCGAAAGCGGTGCGATCAGCGCTCGAGCCGATCGTAACGATGTTCCCGCTCTTGCGTTCGTACATAGCCGGAAGAAACTGTCGAACGAGAAGAAATGCAGCCACGACGCCCGTCTGAAGTGTCGCCAGGAATTCGTCGGGAGCGATATCCGCAATCGGCTTGATCTGAAACATGCCGGCGTTGTTGACGAGGATGTCGGGCGCGCCGCCAAATTTGTCGCGGATCACCGCCGCCGCATCTTCAACCGATGTCGGATCTGTGACGTCGCAGACGATCGCTTCCGCGCCGTTGCCGATCTTTTCTGCGACCGCCCTTATCGCTGATTCCGACCGTGCGAGCAGCGCAACTCGCGCTCCCGCAGCGGAAAGCGTCACGGCTATCGCCGCGCCAATCCCGCGCGATGCGCCAGTAACGACTGCCGTTCTGCCCGCGAGCTGATTCGCCTGAGTCACGACTTAACCAGAATGCGCGAGACGGAGGAATTCGTCGCGGGTCTTCGAGTCCTCGATGAAGATTCCTCGGAGAGCCGACGTGATCGTCTTTGAATTCTGCTTCTGCACTCCGCGCATCATCATGCACAGGTGGTATGCCTCGATCACCACGCCGACTCCGAGCGGATTGAGAACCTCGCACAATGACTCTGCGATCTGCTCGGTGAGTCGCTCCTGAACCTGGAGGCGCTGCGAGAACACGTCCACCACTCGGGCGAGCTTGGAGAGCCCAACGATTCGCCCATTGGGGATGTAGGCAACATGCGCGCGACCGTAGAACGGCAGCATGTGATGCTCGCACATCGAGTAGAGCTCGATGTCGCGAACCATGATCATATTCGAATGACTCTCCTCGAAGATTGCATCTCCGATCACAGCCCGGGCATCGCGCTCGTAACCTCGAGTCAGCCACTGAAGCGATTTTGCGACACGCTCCGGTGTCTTCAGCAGCCCCTCACGATCGGGATCCTCGCCGATCAGCTCGAGCTGGCGGCGGATCAGAGACTCCAGATCCTCAGTCGCCTGAATATTCGACATAGTTGTTTTCCGTTTCCCAGAGGACAAGACGCTTCAGCGTTGCGGGGCCGACTGCCGGCTCGAGAATCTTCCAGAACGCGACTATGATGTTCTCGGACGTCGGAATGACTCCCTGCAGGAATGGCACGTCGAGATTGAAATTCCTGTGATCGACCTTGCCTACGACCTCCGCCTCGACGATGTCGCGAAGCCGGGCCAGATCCATCACGTAGCCAGTCGCCTCATCGATCGCGCCTTCGACCGACACATCGAGAGTGTAGTTGTGGCCGTGCCAGTTCGGGTTATTACACTTCCCGAACGTCGCATCGTTTTCCGCGTCCGAGAACGACGGGTTGAAGACGCGGTGCGCAGCGTTGAATCTCATGCGTCTGGTTACTGTGACGCGAGGCATTTGCAGGATGGTGTAGATGAAAAAAAAGCTCCGCCGGCACACAACGGCGACGGCGGAGCCACAAACGTCAGGAACGAAGAGGGTTTTTGAAGCCCTGTCGAATTTTTGAGGCCCTCACCGCAGCCTTCTGCCTTCCCCGCACTGGGGCATGACATGCAGCACGACCTATCGGACCCTCTCGGAGGACTTAACGGCTCAAAAAGTGAATCTCCCCGTTCCCCAGAAATGCAACTTCGCATCTCTGTTATGACTATAATTTACGGGTGAGCAATCTCACCGTCAACGAAATCATAATGGACCTTGGAATCATTGCAGCAGTGATAATGCTCATCGCATGGGCGGTAATCACATTTACCACAAATGCGCCCGGTTATGTACACCTCCTCCTGACGATTGGGTTCTTCCTGCTCTTCTGGAGAATTGCTGAGCGCGGGTCGAAGCGCGCGGGACAGCCGCGCTCCAAGTAGATCGCCTGAGCTATGTCTGACCTGGGCGGCAGCTACTCAAACGATACCGGCGATTTTTCTGTTGCTGTCGCCGAGCAGCCGGATCCGTCGAGGGACCTCCGGAGCAAGCCAGTCGTCGTCACGGGAGCTTCGGGGCTTGTAGGGGCCCACGTTTGCGCGGAGCTGGCTCGCGGCGGATGGAAAATTCGTGCTGTCGTGCGCGACACACAGAAAGCCGCCGTGCGCCTCGGCCACCTCCCCCTCGAGTTGAGGGTCGGCGACATCCGGAACGGCGAATCGATGCGCGCGGCTCTCAATGGCGCGGGAGCTCTTGTCCATCTCGCCGCCATCGCCATCGAGAAAACCGGCGAAAGCTACGAAGCGAGCAACAGCGACGGCACCAAAGTTCTTCTCGACAGCGCGCGAGCCGAAGGCGTGGAGCGGCTCGTGTACATGTCGCAAAACGGGTCAGACAGTAAATCGCCTTTCCCATTTCTAAGGAGCAAGGGAATTGCGCAGGACGCGGTGACATCGAGCGGCCTCAAGTGGACCGTTCTCCGTCCGTCGGTGATCTTCGGCCCCGAGGATGAGTTCATCAACGTGCTCGGCCGCCTGGTTCGACTTTCCCCGCTCGTCTTCCCTCTTCCCGGCGGAGGCGTCGCCCGCTTTCAGCCCGTCGCCGTTGACGACGTCGCTCGCGCCGTCGCAAAAGTGCTCGGCGACGATCAGACGATCGGAAAATCGTATTCGCTGGGCGGCCCAACGCCGCTCTCGCTGCGACAAATGACAGAGCGGATCCTGATTGCGATGAAGACATCGCGGGTTCTTGTCGGGATACCAGTTTCGGCGCTTCGCCCGATCGTAGGCCTGGCGGGCAGTCTTCTGCCAAATCCGCCGGTAACCACGGGACTGCTCGATCTGCTCGCTATCGACAATGTGATCCCCGCAAACGATCTCCAGGACGCACTCGGGATCGAGCCGACGCCGTTCGCTCCGGAGGAGCTTCTTTACTTGCGGAAGATTACGGCTGGCTCAGCGATCAAGTCGCTTTTCCGCCGGCACTAACCTCAGATCTCCCAGTTGGACAGCACGATTCCCTTTTCAGGAATCGGCTCGGAATAGCCCTCCAGTGTCATTCTGAGGTCCGACCACCGAACTTTGCCGCCACGGTTCACCATACGTCGATAGGCTTCTGTGTAGGCGCTCTGCATGCGAACCGCGAGGCGCCGCGTGCCGCTGCGGCGGGCATGATCTGAAAGAACGCTAACGAGTTCGTCGAATGTCTCGCCGCTTTCCGCGACAATCTTGAGCACCCGGAGTTCTTCCCGCACCCGGCCTTCGACAAGTGGCACTGAGTGACAAACAGCGAATGCGACAAGCTTGCCCCCTGAGAAGAGCATCAACGTGTCGCCCAGTGCGAGTTCCTCGGTAAGGCGAATCTCCCGGGAGAAGTCGTACCCAGGCGCTAGATCCTGCGTCAGCGCGAGACACTGGGCGACTGAGCGGTCTATGTCGTCCGGCTCGAGACCACCAAGCCTGACCGACGTAAATCCCATGGGTTGTGGAGCCGCAAACTCCCCCTCGATGGTCACTGTCAGGGTCAGGTGACAGGGGTTCAATCCGAGCGATGAGTAGAAGCCGATGTTGTCCATCGTGCGCGGCATCGTTTCGAGACCGATGACTTTCGCACCACCTGCCTTGAGGTATTCGATCCCCGCGCCCACCAGCGACTTGCCGAGTCCGTGTGCCTGGTAGTCGGGATGAACCGCAAGCGGTCCCATCCACGCTTCAGTACCGGAGAGATGCGCCACGTTGAATGCGACAATGTTGCCGCGGTCATCGCGCCAGAGCATCGCACCGCGTCCAGCGTCGGCGATGGCAAATTTCCAGACGGCCGGATTGAGATTGGGAACACGAACGCCTGCGAGGCCATCTCGACGGTACCGGTCGGTGAAGGCTTCGCTGAATACGTCATTCAGTCGCGGGATGTCGACGTCGCGGATCGGATGCGGTCCCGTTGGGGGCCTGGGCTGACGCCATGCGCGCGCAACCATCAGGCGGCACCCACGGTTTCGAGCTCCTCGCTCGCGTCGTGATCGCTGGAGTGTGCTGTCCCCCCCCCAACACTTTGCTCGACGACTGACGCCGCCAGCGATGGATCGTAGCGGACTGAGATCACCTGGTCGAGACCATCGCGGACCGACTCGATGTGAGTGATGAGAATGACCTGCTCGAAACGATCCCCGAGCGCTCGCAGCAGCTCGAGCACATTGAAGCGGCGTGTTTCGTCGAGCGAGCCGAATACCTCATCGAGAACGAGAAGCGAGAACGCCTGACCCGAGCGCTCCGCGATCATCTGCGACACCGCCAAACGCAAAACGAGGTTGGCGAGATCCTCTTCTCCGCCTGAAAGTACCGGCTTACCGATGCCGTCCTCGAGGACTGTAATATTGTACTTCTCGTCCAGCTCGATCTCTGCCGTGCGCGAATCCATCAGCTCGCGCAGGAAAGTCGTTGCCAGCTCCGAGAGCTCCGGGCGAAGCGCGGCGTTGAGCGTAGCGCGCATGTCGTTGAACGCGCGGTCAAGCTCTTCGTGCAGGCGACGTTCTTTCTCTCGCTCGGCAACGGTGGCCTGCACAAGTCGCGACTCTTCGCTGGATGCGAGCGCCTTGGTGAGGGCCTCCCTCGCATTCCGCAGGTTGCCGCTTGCCGTGTTGGCGTCGAGCTCGGCCGTGCGCGCTTCGGTAAAGCAGCGTTCGTAGTCCGCTTTTAGCCGATCGTAATCTGCGGCTGCGAAAGACATCTGCTTGTGACGAACCCGCAGCGTCCCAAGCAGCTGTTCGATCGACGAAAGTGACGCCGAGTAGTCCATCTTCTCTTTCAGGAGCTGCGGTTCGCGTTCTATCAGTGCGCCGAAGCGCGCCACATTCCCTTCGAGCGGAGAGAGCTTTGCAATTTCCGACTTTACGAAATCGTACCGGGAGGCGTCGAAGCCGCGCGCAATGACCTTGATATCCCGGCGCATCTGCTCGATGCGGCGCTCTTTCGTCGAGATATCGCGAACAAGCGCCGTCAGCTCCTGAACCGCAAGCTGAACGCGCGCAAGCTTTCGTTCCAGCGCTGCGGTTTCGGCTGTCAGGTTCCTGCGTTTTTCGTCAAGATCGCGCACGTTCGCGGGCATCTCGGCGAGTTGCTCGAAACGGTTTCGATAGTAGGCACCGTCAACGCGCAGAGTCTCGGCCACCTCGGTCAGGTGATCGATCACTGTCTGAAGGTTTTCGCCCAGGCTTCTGCTGCAGGTGGGACACGCGCCCTCAGCTCCGAGGGAAATGACGCGCTCCCGCTGCTCCTGAACTTCGGTGTATTGCTTCCGCATGTCGCGGAGCTTTGTGTCCGCATCCTGTTTGTCGCGGACCCACTCCGTCCGCCGCGCCTCGAGCTCTCCCTGCGCATCTTCGAGCTCGTTCCGCTTTTTCTCGAGCTCCAGCGTGACTTCCTCTTCCTGAGCCGGCGCTTTCTCGATCACAGTGTGACGGGCTCTTAGTCGATCGAGTTCCTCGCGCAGAGATGTCTCCGCTTCCACGAGAGTCTTACGCCGCCCCTCTTCGCGATACATCTCGTCGAGAATGTTGAGCTCGGCCCGAAGCTCGTTCATCGGCTCCAGTGATCGATGCAGCTTCTCGAGCTCGGCCCGTGCCGACGCGATGTTCGTAAGCTCGGCCACAACCCGCTCGACGTTCCGCGCGAGCGAAGACTCTTCTCGCTCGTTGGCGCTGATCTCCGCAGAGATCGACTGCGCCTTGTCGCGATTTCCCTGGGCGAGCTCCCACTTTGGGGCGATCATGCTCAGGTTGCCGTTCGCCAGCGCGTATCTGTGATCCGCGCTCTGCGACAAGGAGCTTGCCTGCTCGACGCGCCCGCGTGCTTCGGTTACCGCGCGTTCGACGACATCTGGGTCAGGCATTCCAGCCCGGAGGCCGACAATCTCGGAGCTTAGTGTGCGACGTCTGTCGCCGATGATGTCCTGGGCGAGCCGAAGCTTCTCATAGCCAAGAACCTTGGAAAGAAAGCGCGCACGCTCGGAGGCAACCATCGCCGCCATCAGTGCAAGTTCTTTCTGTCCCGTGAAATACGTACGGAAGAACTCGTCGCGCGACATTCCGAGCAGTCGTTGAAGACGCTCGGTGACTGACGCGGGCGAGTCGGCAATCGGAGTAGGATCGCCGTCGAGAAAGAGCTGCGCCGTCGCCCGACCGCGTGTGACCCTGTACTTGTGGCGTCCTAACTCGAACTCGAGCTCTACCTTGAGCTGCTGACGCCCTGTGGCCGCGAGCGAGAGCATTTGTTCGCGTGTCGAACGACCCCACGCGTAGAGGGCGAAAGCAATTCCCTCGAGAATCGTCGTCTTGCCGGCGCCGTTTGGTCCGATGATACCAGTGATGCCCGACTCGAACTCGATCTCTGTAGAGACGTGCTGGCGAAAATTCGTGAGACGAAGCGCTAGCAGCTTCAAGCGTCGTCTCCTGATAGTGCAGGAGCCAGGCGATCTGCTTCGAGCAGATAGTGAAGTCCCAGATCGACGACCGCCTGACGGTCTATGCCGGGTGTCATGTCGCGCGTCTCGAGCATGGCCTTGACGGTCTCAATGAGTGAAGCGCGGCGACCGGGAGCACCACTCATGTCGATGCGCACAGGCTGCGGGCGGCGCACATCGAGCAGGAAATGCAGAGCTGATCGCTTGAACTCGCGAATCTTCCGATGATCGATGTCCCTAAGAACGTGGCGAGGTACGTCGCGCACGACGAGCCGAACGATTTTGTTCTCGATTCCTTCGGGAGACGATTCGACGGCAAACGTAATCGCTTCGCTCAGCTCAGCCGCCGACAGGCTTGCTCCCTGAATCGCGGGAAGATCGACGACCCTCCTCGCCAGCGACACCGGGTGAAAACGATGGCTGCCAGTCGCGAGATCGTGCTCGATAAAGCCCTTCCCCTTCACGCGCTTTTCAAGCTCGTCGTCTACTTCACCCCAGACGTTCGAGCTGGTGTACTCGAGCGAGCCTGAATAGAAAGCATTTGGCGCAACCTGGTGATAGACGTGGTAGTGGCCAAGCGCAACGTAGTCCCACAGTCCGGCATTGAGCTCCTTCACCGTGAGATCACCATAGCCCACATCGGTCAGGGGACCAAACCGCTTGACCACGCCTTCGACCGCGTCGTGGATCAGGAGCACGTTGTACTTCGCCGAAGGATCCGGATCAAAAGCAGGCCGTGGCCGGATCAGGCTGGGCACAGCCAGAATCGACAGCTCTCCGTCCCTGAACACGATCCTCTTGGGAGCCGTATCCACCACGGTGATCCCGAGCGTCGCGAACAAGCGGATTATGTGGCCTGTCTCAGTAGTACGCGGTGTGTCGTGATTGCCCGCAACCAACACCACGATAGTTTCGGGAAGAGTCTCGCGAAGGCGGGCGAACTGCTTGTAAGCGTGTAGAATTGCCGGGGTAGTGGGACGCACGCTGTGAAACACATCCCCGCCGATGACAATTACATCGGGCCGCAGGTCGATTATCGCGTCCATCGCTTTCTTGAACGCCAGCGCAACGTCGGCCTCGCGCTGGTTCAAACCACCGGTTGTAACGCGATGGTATTGTCGGTATCCGAGGTGAAGGTCCGAGATGTGGACGAGCTTCATTGTCTCCGGTACGCCTTGAGCTGCTGGGTTACGCGCGTGTGCACTACCATCGGCGCACCGCCCGAGATGCCCGGAACCGTTGAAGTAGCGTCGATAGTCGCCTGCGTGTCAGTGATCCACGCAAGACGACGGTCGAGCTGCATGGTGCCCGACAGCCATCCAGTCAGCTCGGACACGCTTCCATCCATGTGGTCGTGCGAGAGATTGCCGCGCATCGATATATAGGCGATGTCCCCGTTATGGCCGAGCGAATCGAGCTGAAACGTAGCACTCACGAGGCCCGTTGCACCTGCCTCACCCGCCAGCGGGATTTTCATCTGCCGTTTCCAGGTATCTCCCGGGGAAACCGGCTTCCGGGACAGCACAGCAGGCATCTGGCCAAAAATGGCGCGGAGCTCGTCGCTCGCGTCCGAGTCTATCACCTCGGCCCCGCCGTCCTTCGCCACCCGCATGTCTATCTCATCATTCTTGTTCCTGGCCTTGACCGGAGCGGCATTCTTTGCGCTGCCGCTCGCCACTGCCGTGCGAATCGAATCTGTAATCGTGGTGACCAGCGCCCCTTCCTTGCCCGTCTTGCGCACGATCGCGCGGCTGAATACCTCCATAACAGTCGTCATGTGACGTGTCGGCTGCGGGCAAAGTCGCGACTCTGGAGTGACCTGGCCATTTCGCCTGGGCGTCACGTAACCGCTCGGACATCCTTTCGAAGTACCTGTCATCTCCACACGCTGATTCATCCTCACGTTGAGCGTGTCGCCAACGTGGGGATTGATCTGAAGCAGCACGGGTTGAGCGAAGGCCACCGACCCGATGACGAGTGGGAGCAAAAGGCCGACAATAAGCGACCTACAGCCCATACGGATCATCATCGGGAAGTGAACGCGCCGGGATCGTCTCACGCGGCGTAAGTCCCGCGTTGAAAGCCGGCTGCGCCGGAATCTTTTTTCTCAGGCGCGACTCGAAGAATCCGCGCATGTTCGCGGGTTTCGCGACCATCGCCGCATTTCGCGCGGCAATGAGCTCGCCTTCGTCGTAAAGGGCGACGAGGTCCCTCACCCACGCTACTGTCACGCCAGGATCGACCGTGCGCAGCGAGCGATAAAGCGCGTGCTCGAGCGAGACGTCGGCTGCCTGCGGGAATTTCTCCGCGCCGTCGCGGCCCTGCATTACCGCAGGCCGCGGGAAGCGAACGAATATCGGTTGTGTGAAGTGGGGGTGACGAACCATCAACTGTCCTTTTTCCAGCGTCGCCAGCTTCGTTCGCGTTGCCGGGCTCAGGATTGAATAGCCCGGTGTGGCGAGTTCGTCTCCATCCATGCGCCCATAGAGAGCTGTTCCGGAATTTCCAACGACACGCCGATGCACCTGTGACCTGAACTGCTGCGCACTGAACAGAACCAGGCCGAGATATCTCCCGCGCTCGGCGATGTCGAGAAGCATCTTCCGGACATAGGTGTCCTGGCCATCGTTCGGCGCGTATTTGTTGAGCTCATCCACGAAAACAACGAGGTGCTTGACGCCCAGGTCGCGCCGCTCGAGGTGTTCGCGGAGTTTTGAAACAATGCGCGCAAAGATCAGATCCTGCGCGTCTTCCTCGAGCGTCGCGACGTCAACTACATACACCGCGCGATCTTCAAAGCTCCCGAAGGGAAGGTCGCTCACGTCGCCGGTGTCGGTGACGAGGCCGGCGCATCGGGTCGAGATATTCGACAAGCGGTTTCTGACCTTTCTAATCGTAGCGATGTGGTGCGTTCGCCACGATTCGGCATTTGCCCGCTCCATTCCCCGCAGCAGATCCTTGAACCAGTTCTCGAGGTCGCCGAACGACTGAACGGTGTGATCTCGTGTCAAAATCGAATCCTGCTCGAAGCGGCGGTCGACGACGCGCTCCGTGATGAAGTCGATCAGTGCATCAGCCTTGGCGTCGATGTCGTCCTTGTTCAGGAGCACTTCGGCGTACTGGAGTACTTCGCGAAGTCCCCATGTGAGAGGCTTCACATTGCCCATCAGCGCTTCGTTTGAGCGAAGCGTGTTGAGTCCGAAGCCTTTCGCCGTGTAGGGCGCGAAGTACGTGACATTCTCGAACGGGCCCGGCTTAACTCCCATTTTCTCGTACAGATCGAGATCGCGATCGTCGAGGTTCGTGCCTGGCTGGTCGAGAAAACAGAGATCCGGACCTTTGACGTTAAAGCACACAGCCGCGACTGATCCCTTGCTCTCAGGGAAGTGCGCGAAGAGTGACGACAGCAGCCATTCGACAGCGCTGGTCTTTGTCGCGAGGCCGGACATTCCGGAAATGTTGAGGTGCGCAGCCTCGGGGCCGAGCAGAAAATCGGCGTCCAGGTAGATCACCGAGTCGGTTGCGCCGGCCCGGTACACGCCCACAGGAATTCCGGTGTTCGCTCCGTCCTTGAGGTAGCTGTCCATCCGAAGCGCGGTGGCGACGTCCCGCTCCTCGGCCAGGAACACTTCGCCCATCGGAACGGGTTGCAGCGGCTCTTCGGGAATCTGGCGGAGCACTGCCGCCGAATAGAGGCGAATCTCCGCGCGCTCAGTGGCGGCAAAGCCTGCATTCGATGGAATCCCATCGTGACTGAGAACGTCGTGCATTGGTGTCTGGAGATCGGTGTAGCTGAACCCCTCGACGACGATCCCATAGATGCGCGGAATCACTCCTTCCACCGGATGCGCGCCGTCTACGCGAACGATCGTGCCGATTCCAACAGGAGAATCGAGCGAAGTCCAGAAATGGAATTCGTGTGGAGTGTTTGGCTTCCTCTCTGTTGCTACAACGCGTCCAAGTGCCTTTGTCACTGTATTGCTCTCAGGAATTCTTCGGTGTCTCTGATACCGTAGGCCATTTTGTCCCAGCGACCGTCGGGCAGGGCCAGCGGTGATCCTTCTGCGATTATCCAGCGCGAAATCTCGTCCGCGCGCGCTGCAACGTGGGTAGATAGCGCCGCTTCGACACGGACCAGGCCGAAGAGGGCGTCGTGACCGGCAGCCTGGCGAACGCGAACGTACCAGCTCGCGACGGAAAAGCGGTTCGTTTCGAGCGGTGGACGGAAAACCGAAGTCCTCTCCCCTGCCCGGAGGCCGATGAGTACATCGAGCGCTTCGCCGTCTGCGTAAATGCGATTGTGTGATTTCACCACTCCAACAGCATGGCTCGATTCCGAAGACAGTCGGCTGCCCGTCAGGCTTCCGTCGACGTACAGCACGCCTGGTTCTGATGCACACCATGCCTCGGCCAGCTCGAGCTCGGCTCTCTCGCGACTGTATTGAATCTTCTTGATCGCGGCTTCTCTCAGAGCAGCGGGATGTCGCGACGGAACCTTGTCGGCGCTCGAGGCGGCGGAGGTATCGACCGTGGTCGCATGGTTGCGAACATCGTCTTTCAGGTTCGTCACGTACTTGAGAGGAACATAGAACGCGCTTCTGACAATCGGGTTGCGGCCGGGCCAGGCGATCATGCGCCGGTCAACGCGAGTGCGTACAGCGGCAGACACGGTAGCCCATAGGATCGGGATTCCATTGTCGTGTGCCAGTACCTCGACCTTCTGCGTTCCGTCCAGAAACCCCGTAAACCCGGTCCCGCCCCTGGGCGAGTCAACTTCAGCGACCCTGATGGCGCGGAACGGCCCGTCCTCGATAATGGTGGGAGTGATGAGGACGGCCGGCTCCTCCGCGCGGCCGTACCTGTCGGCCTCGGCGGAAAGGCCTTCGACAGGACAGCTTCCCGGCAGCCGCTCGAGAATGAATCGGCGTGCTTCGTGAGCGGATCCGGGCCAGCTACCTCTTTCGATTCTTTCGGCGGATGAAATCACTCCAGCCCTATGTCCCACGCCTGCTCCAGGTCCTTCTTTGAATACGCCCTGAACGCTGTCAGGGTCTGCGTGCTCCGCAGGCCCGGGACGGTGGTGATGTGCTCGGTCACCACCCTCGCGACACCCTCGTAGTCAGTGACTTCGACAATCGCGACGAGATCCCACTCGCCGGAAACTGAGTACACCGTCGACACACCGTCTATTCCGGCCAGCCGCGTCGCGCACTGCGGAATCGACTTCGGCTCTGCTTTGATCAGGACGATGGCAGTGATCATTGGATTTGAGAAGAGTGGTCGGGAGGGAGCACCGGTCGCGTGGGCGATGCGGGTCTGATGATGCTATTTTTCGTCTCGGCGACGCCTGTCGCCTGCAACGGATAATAACAGTATCGGCGCGGCCATTGCTTCGCCATGATGCATCGGAGCACACCCCAAGTGGAAACGGAAGAAAGAGAAGAACGCGGCTCGGGACGCAGCCAGAATGTCGTCCATACTTTGCCGCGGTCGATGGCCTCTGTGCCACGCTTCCTTACCGGCCCCCTCGAGCGGCTCAACCCTGCGACAGGAGTGACCCAACTTGTTGTCGTCACGGCAGATGCCGAGACCGCGGTGGCTCTGGCCGGGTCAGTTCTGAGGATGACCGGACCCGCTGGAATCGAGCTGATTCCGGTCACTAGCGCCCGACGCGCCGGCCGGTTGATGGCTGGCCGACCAGTGCTCGCTGTTGCGGGTTCCCCTTCAGACCTGCGCGACCTCGTTCGTGGGAGCCATCTCAAGTTCGACGGCGTGACGTCAGTCGTCCTTGCATGGGCTGATGAAATTCTCGCCGGAGACGCCGACGATATCGAAGCCCTCGAAGCCGTGATGAGTGAGCTGCCAAAGGAAGCCGCGCGCATTGTCGTCACCAGCAAATCCGAGGGTCGAGTCAACGCGTTTGCCGAGCGCTATCTGCGACGCGCGCACCGCGATCTTCCCGTCGATGAAGCAGACACGACGCCTGTGCCTGTTCATTACGTGACAGTCACCGCGACAAATCGTACAACGGCTCTCCGCCGGCTCCTCGACGATCTCGATCCGCCGTCAGCGGCGATTGTCGTCTCGAGCGATCGCGCCGAAGCCGAAGCACAGGAGACAATCAAGACGCTCGGGTATTCGAGCGAGTCGTCAACCGTCAGGGTTACTCGTGGAGAAGTCGCTCCGTCGACATACGCCGTGATTTTCTATCAGCCCCCTGCAACACGGGCGGAGCTAAGTGCAGCGTTTGCAGCCAGCCCGGTCACGATTCTCGCGCTCGTCGAAGCTCGCGAAGTCGAAGAGCTCAGGAGGATATCCGGAGACGCAAAGCCGGTGGCGCTCAAGGCGCCGGCAAATGCGGCGAGGGAGAAGGAAGTTTCGATGCGTCGCGAGCTGTCGCACGCGCTGGATGCAGGCATCGCAACGCGTGAAGTTCTCGCTCTCGAACCGCTCCTCGAGCGTTACGACGGAATCGAGATCGCGGCGGCAGCGCTCAGGCTTCTCGACAGGGAGCGCGCACTTCGACAGGCAGCTCAGGCCGAGGCACGCCAGGTGCAGGCAGCGCCCCCGCGCGAAGCAGCTCGTCCATCATTCGATCGCGGTGGCTCGAGTGACCGCGGCAGTCGCGGAGCGCCCGACCGGTCACGTGGCGGTGAGCGAAAGTCGTTCGACAGACCTCGCGGTCCCTCGGATCGTGGCGATTCACGGCCACCGCGAAAGTTCGACGATCGACCGCCCCGCAGTGGCGGCGGTAAACGTCCGGACTCGAGACCTGGGCGCGATCGGACATGAGCCAGTCGTTCCACCAGACCGGCGGATGGATCGAGGTTATCTCAGGCGTAATGTTCAGCGGCAAGAGTGAGGAGTTGATTCGCCGGGTTCGCCGCTCGATCATCGCAAGAAAAAGAATTCAGGTCTTCAAGTCGCATCTCGATGCGCGATACGCGGGCATTTACAGCATCTCCAGCCACGATGGGCGGACTGTAACTGCGATTCCGGCGGACTCGGCCGCGCAGATTGGCCAGCAGATCGACCCCATGGCCCAGGTCATCGCGATCGACGAGGCTCAGTTTCTCGATCGAGGCATTATTGCACTCGTAACGTCGCTGGCGGGTCGCGGACGCAGGGTAATTCTGGCGGGCACTGACACCGATTTTCGCGGCGAGCCGTTCGGGCCGATGCCCGATCTGATGGCGATCGCAGAGGTCGTGGACAAGCTCCACGCTATTTGCGTGCTGTGCGGGAACCCCGCAAGCCGCAACCAGCGGCTGATCGAAGGCCAACCGGCGCCATACGACTCACCAACCATCATGGTGGGAAGCACCGAAGCATACGAGGCTCGTTGCCGCATGTGCTTTTCGATGCCCCGAAAGGACGCAACCCAGGCGTCCCTCCTTTAGGGTCGATTGTACCAATCAGCAATAAACGTCCGAATCGCGTATTAAGGGCACATTTGTTGTTTACGATCCCGGGAATGGTCTTACCTTAGTCGAACCCTTACCCATCCCATGCGACTAATCGGACTGACTGGAAATATTGCCAGCGGCAAGTCGGCTGTGTCCGACTTGCTTGCAGCTCGCGGCGCGACGATCATCGACGCGGACGTGTTGGCGCGAGATGCGGTCACCAAAGGAAGCCCCGCACTCGATGCGATCGTTGCTCGCTGGGGCGACGGAGTTCTCGACAAGGACGGCAACCTCGACCGCGCCGCGCTGCGTCACGTCGTGTTTGACAATCAGGAAGATCTCGAGTCCCTCAATGAGATCATTCATCCGGACGTAAGACGACGCAGACTGGAAGAGATCGCTGCGGCGAAAGCGCGTGGAGACAAGATCGTTGTCTCAGTGATTCCCCTGCTGTTCGAGCGACACCTTGCCGAGGAATTCGACTCGATCATTCTCGTCGACTCGCCTCGCTCCGTACGTCTAGACAGAATCGTTCGGGACCGCGGAATCGACGAAGCCGAAGCGATGAAGATGATTGCATCGCAGATGCCGTCGGATCTGAAGCGTGCGCGCGCAGACTATGTCATCGAGAACTCTGGGACACTCGAAGATCTCGAGGCGGAAGTAAATCGCGTTTGGGATGCGATCGTCAGCGGTGGCGTCTCGTCGCTCGATACGGCGGCAGCGCCCTGATATCTTTCAGCACAATCGTTCTGCGCGACTGCGCAGGGCTCAAATCAACTGAGGTGGGTAGTGGCGAATATTCCGACTGATCTGCACTACACGGAAGAACACGAGTACGTGCGCGCGAATGCCGATGGCACTGTTGACGTTGGCATCACAGACTACGCTCAGGGCGAGCTTGGTGACGTGGTGTACGTCGAGCTGCCCGCGGTTGGCACCAGGCTTGGCAAGCATGACGTGTTCGGCACGATCGAAGCGGTAAAAGCAGTGTCAGAGCTTTTTTCGCCGCTTGCCGGAGAAGTTACGGAGATAAACCCGCGCCTCGATCAGGAGCCGGCTCTCGTGAATAGCGATCCATACGGCGCCGGCTGGATGATCAAGCTGCGCGTCGAAGATCCTTCGGCTGTCGATGGTCTGATGTCCGCCGAGGCCTACACCTCGCACGTAGGATAGAAACAGGACGGAACGGGGGAACGAATCCCCGTTCCGTCTGTTTTTCTATTTCATCGCGTCCTTGAAGCTCACTCCGGCTCTGAAACCCGGAATCTTGCGAGCTTTTACTTTCACCGTTCTTCCGGTGAATACGCTGTTCACTTCTCTGGCCTTGTGAGCGCGTCGGTCGAACGTTCCAAATCCGGCAATCGTAACCTTGCCGCCGCGCTTGACCTGGCGTGATATCACGCCGTCCTGCGGGTCGAAGATCGCGTCCACAACGCGTTTGACGTGTGTGGGTCTGAGCTTCGTTTGTTTTGTTAGAGCTTCGAGCAGCTCCGCCTTGTTCATACTGGCTCCTGGCTCAGCACTGTGGCGAATTCGTGCGCGGCGAACCGCGCGGGAGTACGCGCCTAAAGTAGTGCAGTGAGTAGTCTTACGCCAGTCAAATAACCGTTCACTTATTCGGCCAAACTCAGCGCTTCGGCTTCGGCATAGGCATCCGTAGGCGGACATGAACAGATAAGGTTCCTGTCACCGTAGGCGCTCTCTACCCGGGCAACTGCAGGCCAGAACTTGAACTCGTGGGTCCATGGCGCCGGGAAAGCGGCCTTTTCACGACTATAGCCATGACTCCACGAGTCGGACGTAACGCGACCCAGCGTGTGTGGAGCGTTTTTCAGAACGTTGTCGGCCCGGTCAGCCGACCCCGCCTCGATCTCCGCGATCTCCTTCCGAATCGAGATCATCGCGTCGCAGAAGCGATCGAGCTCGGCCAGCGACTCACTCTCGGTCGGCTCGATCATCAGCGTTCCGGCGACCGGGAACGAAACCGTTGGTGCGTGGAAGCCATAGTCCATCAGGCGCTTCGCGATGTCCTCAACCTCGACGCCGCTCGCTCCCTTCACGACCCGGGTGTCGACGATGCACTCGTGCGCAACTGTTCCGTGCGTGCCCTTGTACAGCACCGGGAAGTGGGGCTCGAGACGCCTCGCGATGTAATTGGCGTTGAGAATCGCAACTTTCGTTGCTTCGGTAAGACCTTCGCCACCCATCAGCCTGATGTACGCGTGCGAGATGGGAAGAATGCTCGCGCTGCCCCAGGGAGCCGCGGAAACTGCGCCGATGTGATCTCTTCCCTGCTGCGGAACAACTGGATGCCCGGGAAGAAATGGAACCAGATGAGACGCGACACCAATCGGCCCCATACCCGGTCCGCCGCCGCCGTGCGGAATGCAGAACGTCTTGTGAAGATTGAGGTGACACACGTCAGCCCCGATGTCCCCCGGGCGGCAAAGCCCCACCATCGCGTTCATGTTGGCGCCGTCCATGTACACCTGTCCGCCGTTCTCGTGAACGATGCGGCAAATCTCGGCAATTCCTTCCTCAAAAACACCGTGAGTTGATGGATACGTGACCATCAACGCGGCGAGATCATTCTTGTGAGCTTCTGCCTTCGACTTGAGATCGGCAATGTCGATGTTGCCGCGCTCGTCTGTCTTCACCACCACAACCTTCATGCCCGCCATTACTGCGCTCGCCGGATTGGTGCCGTGAGCAGACTGTGGCGTCAGGCACACGTCGCGATGCGTGTCGCCGCGTGAAGCATGATATCCATGGATCGCGAGCAGGCCAGCATACTCACCCTGGGAACCGGCATTCGGTTGGAGAGAAACTGCAGCGAATCCAGTGATCTCAGCCAACGCGCTTTCGAGCTCATTGAACAGCTGCGCGTAGCCTTCAGTCTGATCGACAGGCGCGAACGGGTGAATCTTGCCGAATCCCGGCCATGTGATCGGCATCATCTCCGCCGTCGCGTTCAGCTTCATCGTGCACGAGCCAAGCGGGATCATCGAATGAACGAGCGAGAGATCACGCGATTCGAGCTTGTGCATGTAGCGCAGAAGCTCGGTCTCTGAGCGGTGGGTGTTGAATACCTCGTGCTGCATGAACGGCGTCGTGCGCTTGAACCGCTCGTCGTAACGAGTATCGGCTCCATCCATTAGCGCCGACTGAATTTGTTCAGCACTGCCGCCGAAGACGGCCACGAGGTTGGCGAGATCTGCCTCGCTGACGGTCTCGTCGAGCGCGATGCAAACCGCATTATCTCCAATCCGTCGGAGATTGATCTTTCTCTCCCCAGCAGCGGCAAGAATTTCGTCTGCGGAACGCGAACCGAGCTCGACGCGAATCGTGTCGAAGTAGTCCTCGTGAGCAATGTCGAATCCGGCGAGCTTCAGCGTTTCGGCCAGCACCGCGGCGTACTGATGAATTCTCGACGCAATGCGGCGAAACCCGTTCGGCCCGTGGTAAACCGCGTACATGCTTGCAACGACAGCCAGAAGTACCTGAGCAGTGCAGACATTACTGGTCGCTTTTTCCCGGCGGATGTGCTGTTCACGCGTCTGCAGCGCCATGCGCAGCGCGGGCTTTCCGTCAGCATCACGCGAGAGGCCGATGATACGTCCGGGAATCTGTCTCTTGAACTCGTCCCGGGTAGCGAAGAACGCCGCGTGCGGGCCGCCGTAGCCCAGAGGAACGCCCATGCGCTGGGTGTTGCCGACGACGGTGTCTGCTCCCCATTCCCCGGGCGGCGTAAGCAGAACCAGACTCAGCAGGTCGGCCGCGACTGTCACAAGCGCCCCGGCAGCATGCGCACGATCGCAGATCTCGCGATTGTCGCGCACTGCGCCGTCGGTGGCCGGATATTGCAGGAGAACCCCGAAGATATCCGTCCCGAACTCACTTTTGCCTGCATCGCCCACAACGACTGTGATTCCGCGGACTCCGGCCCGCGTACGAACCACATCGATCGTTTGCGGGTGACAGGCGTCGGAAACAAAGAAAACTTCCTTGTCCGGCTTTCCGCGGATGCCGTAGCTCATGGTCATGGCTTCGGCGGCCGCAGTCGCCTCATCGAGCAACGACGCGTTCGCGATCTCCATCCCCGTTAGATCGATCACCATCGTCTGGAAATTCAGCAGCGCCTCGAGACGTCCCTGCGCTATCTCCGCCTGATATGGCGTATACGCCGTGTACCACGCGGGATTCTCGAGGATGTTGCGCTGAATGACAGGCGGGGTCACGCAGTCCGAGTAGCCCATGCCGACGAACGACCGGTAGACTTTGTTCCTGGCCGCAATAGCCCTGAAATCCGCAAGGACCTCGTGCTCGGCCCTGCCCGCCGGGAGAGCAAGCGCCCTCCGGTAGCGAATCTTTTCTGGAATGGTGGCGTCGATGAGCTCATCGAGTGAGCTGAAACCAATCGCAGCAACCATCTTCTCTATATCTTCAGCACTCGGCCCGATATGACGCGGAATGAATGATTCCGGCGGCGCGAGGGCTGTATCGACTTCCTTAATAGTCGTAGCCATAGCCTATCAATTTAACATGCTCCGACTCGTCCCAGCAGTTACATGAAATGGCGCCTCATGCTCGTGCCGCCGAGGGGCGGCGTCGAGAACATGGCGCGGGATACGGGGCTGATGGATCGCGCCCGCGAAACCGGAGAATCAGTCTTTTCCGTGTATTCATGGGAGCGACCGACGCTTTCGCTCGGGAGAAATCAGACAGCAGTCGGAAAGTATGATCTTCACGCGATTCAGGGGCGCGGCATGGATGTCGTCCGCCGGCCTACGGGCGGGAGAGCGCTCCTTCACGATCGTGAAGTCACTTATAGTGTGACCGCGCCGACTTCACCGCATGAATCGCTCGGGGAGTCATACTACCGGATAAACAGCCTGCTTCTCGAAGCACTCTTTTCCCTCGGCGTGGAAGCTCGCGTCGCGGCGGCTGTCCGGCCTGCTCTTCCTCCAGGGGAAATACCCTGCTTCGCCGAGCCTTCCAAAGGTGAGCTGGTGAGCGAAGGACGAAAGCTTGTTGGAAGCGCGCAGGTGCGGGAGAACGGTGCGCTGCTGCAGCACGGGTCGATTCTCATCGAGGACGATCAGGCGCTGATTGGCAGGGTTTCGCTCACTGCGCCGAGTGGTGACGCCGCTCCGGCGGCAACTTTATCCGCCGCCCTGGGTCGCGTACCGGAAGTTGCCGAGGTTGCCGAGGCGCTCTTTGCAGCGGTTATCTGGAGTGAAGACGCCGGCGCGCGACGGCTCAACGAATTCGAAGTCCGCGAGTACACCGGACGCCATCTCGAGAAGTACTGCAGCGAATGGTGGACGTGGCGACGGTAAGGCAGCAACTTCTTGTCCCATGCGCTCATCAATTGTTCTGCTCGTCACTGCCATAGGCCTGACGGCGTGTTTCGGGAACGAATCCGCTAATTCGGCTGGGGAAAACGGCGGCACTCTTGTCATTTCGGTTGGTGGCGAGCCTGACCTTCTTTTCCCACCTCTCAGCGAGACGACCTCAGCTCAAATTGTCGACGACCTGGTCTATGATCGACTGGCCGAGATTGGCGATTCGCTAAGCACCGTCGGCGACGTCGGATTCAAGCCGCGCCTGGCAAAGAGCTGGACGTGGGCAGCCGACTCGCTTTCGATTGCATTTCACATCGACTCTGCCGCAAGGTGGCATGATGGCGTTCCGGTGCGGTCGGCCGACGTGAAGTCCACATATCGCGTCATCACCGACACCGCGAGCGGATCCCCGTTCGCGGTGACGCTTGCGAGCATCGACTCGGTGACGACTCCTGACAGCATGACCGCGGTGTTCTGGTTCAAGAAGCGCTCACCGCTTCAGTTTTTTGACGCGGTCTACAACATGTCCATCCTTCCCGACCATCTCCTGAAGGGAACCACAGGTCCGGCGCTCCGCACTTTTCCCCTGGGGAGAACGCCGGTCGGTACGGGCCGCTTCAGGTTCGTGAGCTGGACTCCGGGTTCTTCGATCCAGCTTGCCGCAGACACATCGAATTATCGCGGACGACCGCATCTCGACCGCGTCATCGTGACGATCTCACCGGACTTCAACACCGCCTTGACCCGGCTCGTTGGCGGCGAGGCAGACATCCTCGAGCAGGTACCTGCGGCCAGTCTTCCCGAGATCGCAAAGGACACGATGTTGAATCGCTCGCTCGACCCCGGCCTCGATTACAACTTCGTTCAGTTCAATCTCAAGGATCCAAAGCAGCCGAATCGTCCGCACAGGCTTTTCGGAGATCGAGCACTCCGACGGGCCCTGAGCGCAGCGGTGGATCGCGCGAATATCGTGAAGAACGTGTACGACTCGCTCGCCTACGTGGCGCTGGGACCTACTGTCCGGGCTTATCCAACAACTGATACGACGATTGCTCCGATCGCATACTCAGTCGACAAGGCAAGGCACGAACTCGACTCGCTGGGATGGAAGGATTCAAACGGAGACGGTGTTCGTGACAAAGGCGGCGTGCCGCTCGAGTTCACGCTCGACGTGCCGGGATCGAGCAAGGCAAGAACGCGAATGGCGGTCCTGATTCAGGAGCAGCTCAAGCAGGTCGGCGTGAAGATGAACATCGACCAGCTCGACTTTCCGGGGTTCATCGCCCGGGAAGGGACGCGGAAGTTTGACGCCGTGTTCGGCGGCTGGCATGTCGAGGCGAGTCCCGGGAGCATCAGGCAGACGTGGGGCTCGGCGGGCGCGGCCAAGGGCGGTACGAACTACGGATCCTATTCCAATCCCGTCTTTGACGCGCACGTCGACAGCGCGCTCTCTGCGCAGACTCTCAGAGAGCGGCGCGCGCACTTCACCGCTGCCTATCGAATCATCGACGAGGATGCTCCCGCAATCTGGTTTGCAGAGCCGAAGCGCATCATGGCCGTGAATCGGCGAATCGAGACCGGCAAGCTGCGCGCCGACTTATGGTGGGCGAACCTGGCTGACTGGAAAATTCCGGCGGACAAGCGCATTGCGCGTGACGCAAGCGCTGCTTCGCCCAAACGGTAACGAGTGGCGGCCTTCCTTGCCCGCCGAATAGCGCAGGGACTGGCCGTCGTGGCGCTGGTCGCGACGATTGTCTTCTTTCTGATCCACGCGGCGCCGGGCGATCCGTTCAGCGCGTCGATGGAAAATCCCGGGATCAGTGACGCCGTCCGCGCGACGTGGCGTCACTCGTACGGATTGGATCGTCCGCTGGGTGAGCAGTACCTGCGCTACGTTGCGAGCGTCGCACGCGGCGATCTTGGTTTTTCATTTTCGCTCCAACGGCCGGTAAGCGACGCGCTTGCGAGCGCGATTCCGAATACACTCCTGCTGATGGGAGTTGCGCTTCTGGCGGCGTTCGTCATCGGCGTCGCTGTCGCCGTTGCGCAGGTGCGCCGCCGTGGACAATTGACCGACAGGATTCTCGGAGGAATTTCCATATTCCTCTTCTCTGTACCCGACTTCTGGCTGGCGATGCTGATGCTCGTTTCGCTGGCCTATTGGATACCGGTCTTCCCGATCGGCGGGTCTGTCGATCCGATAATGCACGACATGATGGGAGCTGGTGCACGCGGAGCCGATCGCGTGAAGCACCTGATTCTTCCGGCTCTCACGCTTGCCCTTCTCTATTTCCCGGTCATCGCACGACATCAAAGAGCAGCACTGCTCGAGGCAATAACGTCAGACTACATGACGACAGCGCGAGCGAAGGGAGTGTCCGAGGACGTTCTCATCACCAGGCATGCATTGCGCAACGCGCTGCTTCCAGTCGTCACCATTCTCGGCGTAGCGTTTCCTGCCCTGCTGACAGGCGCGGTCTTCATCGAAAAAGTTTTCTCGTGGCCGGGAATGGGTCTGCTGATCGTTAACTCTATTAACAGCCGCGACTATCCGTTGTTGACCGCATCTGTCCTACTGGGGAGCGCTTTCGTAATCGTCGGAAGCATTCTCGCCGACGTGGCGTATCGCTGGCTCGATCCACGGCTCCGTGATGAACGCCGATAATCCTTTCCCGGTCGCCGATTGGCTTGTGACACGAAGCCGATGGATCTCACGAGACCGCTCGGCAATCGTCGCAGCTGGTTTGCTGCTGGCGATAGCAGTTCCCTGTTTGCTTGCGCCTCTTGTTGCGCCGTACGACCCGTCCGCGCAGCCTGATATCATCGGACTCCAGAGTGTCGCGCCTTCGATGCAGCATCCATTCGGGACCGATCCATTCAGCCGGGATGTGCTGAGCCGGGTGATCTATGGGGGCCGCCTGTCGTTGTTGGTGGCGATCTTCGCGACGATGGTCAGCGTGACGCTCGGCACCATGTACGGTGCAATCGCCGGATACGCAGATGGAATCGGTGGAACCATCCTTCAGCGGGTACTCGACGCGCTGCTCTCGATTCCGCGGCTCCTTCTTCTCATCGCTATCTTCGCCGCGTGGCGCGATGCACCGCTTCCGGTCTTTGTTCTCGTCCTGGGATTCACGGGCTGGTACGGCCTTGCACGCCTCGTCAGGGGTCAGGTTCTTGCGTTAAAGGCGCAGGATTTTGTGCAGTCGGCCTACGCCCTTGGCGCAACGAGGACTCGCATTTTTGTCAGTCACATTCTACCAAACGTTGTTTCTCCAGTCGTTGTCGCGGCGACGCTCGGTATTGGCCACGTGATAGTTTTGGAGGCCGGTCTTTCCTACCTTGGCATCGGAGTCAGGCAGCCAACTGCCAGCTGGGGAAACATCATTCAGGACGGGTCCGACCAGATTGCCGCACACTGGTGGATCTCGTTCTTTCCGGGAATCGCAATCGTATTGACCGTCATGGCTTTCAATATTCTCGGCGACGCGCTTCTGAGAGCGCTTCAACCAGGACAATCGGTGATTGAATGAACCAACCGCTGTTGTCAGTCCAGAATCTCTCTACTTTCTTCCACACCGAAAACGGCGTCGCGCGTTCGGTGGACGGTGTGTCGTTCGATATAGGAGCGGGCGAAACGCTCGGAATTGTGGGTGAATCCGGCTGCGGAAAGTCGGTCACCGCTCTTTCAATTCTTCGGCTGATTCAACAACCGGGACGCATCGAGGCGGGAAGCCGCATCGAGTTCGAGGGCAAGGACCTCGTTACACTCGACGATGCGGGCATGCGCAACATTCGCGGCAACCGCATCTCGATGATTTTCCAGGAGCCGATGTCTGCCCTGAATCCTGTGTTCACTGTCGGCGATCAGGTGGCCGAAGTCGCGCGCGTGCATGCCAGGGGGACGCGCCGCGATGCATGGAACCACGCAGTTGAGATGCTGGCCCTTACGGGTATCCCATCGGCCGAGGAACGAGCGAAGCAATACCCGCATCAGCTCTCAGGCGGAATGCGACAGAGAGTTCTCATCGCAATGGCGCTGATGATGAAGCCCGCTCTCGTGATCGCTGACGAGCCGACGACTGCGCTCGACGTCACGATCCAGGCTCAGATTCTGGACCTGCTGCGGGATCTTCAGTCGAAGTTCGGCACATCGATTCTGATGATCACGCATGATCTCGGCGTAATCGCCGAGACGGCGTCGAGGGTTCTGGTGATGTACGGCGGCGAGATTGTCGAGGAAGCAGATGTAGGCGTTCTCTTTGACTCCGCGCATCACCCGTACACCGAAGGCCTGATGCACGCGATGCCTCAGATCACCGAGTCTCGCGAGCGCCTGAACGTGATTCCCGGAACTGTTCCGCCCCCTACCGCCTGGCCATCCGGCTGCCGCTTCAGGGATCGCTGCCAGTACGCGTGGGAGAAGTGCGAGGCCGAGCATCCGCCGCTTTATCAGATTGGCGAGCGACACACGTCGCGGTGCCACCTCGCGGTGGAGCCGGAGCGACGCGCGCATCCGCACCTGCCGCTTGTCGAACAAGTGGGAGCGACGCTTTGACCGAGCCGCTTCTTTCGGTACGCAACCTTCGCAAGACCTTTCCGATCAACAAGGGAATCTTTGGTCGCAAGGTTGGCGAGGTGCGGGCAGTTCATGATGTATCGTTCGACATCGCCGAAGGCGAAACTCTTTCGCTGGTCGGTGAATCAGGATGCGGGAAGACGACTACCGGACGCGCAATCCTGCGCCTGATCGAGCCAACCTCAGGAGAGGTTCGTTTCGACGGCAAGGACGTAATCGGGATGGACGCCGGCGAGCTCCGCGCTGCTCGTCGGCAGATGCAGATAATCTTTCAGGATCCGGTTTCGTCGCTGAACCCACGGATGACTGTAGGTGCAGCCATCCGCGAAGGTTTGACAATTCACAAGCTGGCGGAGGGCGCGGCGGCGGACACTCGTGTGAAGCAGCTGCTCGATGAAGTGGGACTGCGCGCTGAATATTCGACGCGCTATCCGCACGAGTTCTCGGGCGGTCAGCGGCAGCGAATCGGAATTGCCAGAGCGCTTGCAGTTGAGCCGCGGTTTATCGTATGCGATGAGCCCGTCTCGGCTCTCGACGTTTCGGTGCAGGCGCAAGTCATCAATCTTCTGCGCGACCTGCAGCGGGAAAGAAAGCTGACTTACCTGTTCATCGCGCACGATTTGTCGGTGGTGCGCCACATGTCCGACCGCGTCGCCGTGATGTATCTCGGCAAGATCGTCGAGCTCGGGAAAGCTGAGGATCTTTACCGCGAGCCGACGATGCCGTACACCCAGGCGCTTCTCTCTGCCGTCCCGGTCGCTGATCCGACGCAGGAGAGACATCGAATCCTTCTCGAAGGTGATGTTCCCTCTCCTGCAAATCCGCCGTCCGGGTGCGTTTTTAACCCGCGATGTCATCACCCGGCAAAGGATGCGTCGTGCACCGTTATCAACCCGCCCCTCGAGGAGAAGGCACCCGGGCACCATGCGGCGTGTATCAAGCAGCCACCAACGGTCATAAGTTGGGACGAACAGGTCAAGGCGGGTGGCGTGAAGCCACCAGAGCGGTACTTTCCCGTCGTCGAGCAGTCGACTCGAATCACCGACGCAAACCAAACCGGTCAAATCTCATGAGCACAGACAAGTCGGTCTTTAACCAGCCGCAGGCAGCAACCGTCACGGCGGATGAAACTCCATCCGGTATTGAAAAGTGGACGAGCGATAAGGGATTCTTCGGACATCCCCGTGGACTATCGACTCTGTTCTTCACTGAGATGTGGGAACGCTTCTCATACTATGGAATAAGGCCGCTACTCGTTCTCTTCATGACCGCCGCGCTCATAAACGGCGGTTTCGGCTTTACAAGAGAGGCCGCTTCGGCAATTGTCGGCATTTACGCAGCGTGCGTGTATCTCGCTTCGCTCCCGGGGGGCTGGATTGCTGACCGCTGGCTTGGCCTCAGAAGGTCGATCTGGTACGGCGGCGTGTTCATCGCGATAGGTCATCTCTTCATTGCGTTATCGTCGGTTTTCGCACATCGCGCGTTCTTCCTCGGCCTGATTTTCATCGTCATCGGTACGGGCCTGCTCAAGCCGAATATCTCGGCGATTGTCGGCGACCTGTATCCTGAAGGCGGCTCGAGACGCGATGCAGGATTCTCGATCTTCTACATGGGAATCAACGTTGGCGCCTTGATAGCGCCGCTCGTTACCGGCTACCTCGGCGAGCGAGTCGGCTGGCACTGGGGCTTCGGCGCCGCCGGACTCGGCATGCTCGTCGGTCTGATCACGTTCCGTTTGCGGCAGAACGACACCCTTGGTCCGCTCGGCGTGTCAGCGGCGGGAACGCCGGAGCAGCAGAACAAGGTTCGCACATATGCGATGATCGGCCTTGGCATTCTGGCGCTCGTAGTTGCAATGGCCATGATGGGCGTATTCACGGTGAACCCTGTGGCCGTCGCAACGCAGATGAAGAACGTCATGCTCGGCATGGCGATTCTATACTTCCTCTATCTGTTCTTCGGCGCGGGCCTCACTGGCGACGAGAAAAAGCGCGTAGCAGTGATCATCGTGCTTTTCGTATTTGCGACAATATTCTGGTCCGCCTTCGAACAGGCCCCGACATCACTCAACCTGTTCGCCCGCGACTTCACCGACCGGATGTTGTTCGGATGGGAAGTTCCGACACTCTGGCTGCAGGCTGCGAACTCATTGTTCGTCATCATTCTTGCGCCCGTGTTCGCGGCGGTGTGGATCGCGCTTGGCCGCCGACAGAAGGATCCGTCGAGTCCTGCAAAGTTCGCGTTCGGACTTTTCTTCGCCGGGCTGGCGTTCATGATCATGGTGCTCGCCGCGAATCGCGTCATCGCAGGCGGCGGCGCGGCGATCAAGGTATCGATGCTGTGGCTCGTCTTCAGCTACTTCCTCCAGACAATTGGCGAGCTCTCGCTCAGCCCCGTTGGATTAAGCTCGATGACGAAGCTGGCGCCACGCCGGTTTGTCAGTCAGATGATGGGCGTGTGGTTCATGGCGGCGGCTCTCGGCAACCTCATCGCCGGACTTGTTGGCGGACACGTCGACCCCAATAAGCTCAACGAGATGCCGGCGCTCTTCCAGCGCACTGCGATGTCGCTCTTCATTGCCGCTGCTGTGCTTGGTCTTCTGTCGATACCGATCAAGCGCATGATGCGCGAGAGCTCCGCAGCGGCACATTAGGGATTACTGAGGCCGGCGGTCGGGGCGTGGGAGCTGTAACCATGGACCGACCGCCGTGCTGCTTCTGCTTCTGGTCCCGTGGCTCAAAAATCTGTCGCGAACCGTAACGGCGTGACTACCGAACCGCGCGAACACCGGCGGAACCGCTGGCAGACGTAGCCGTTCCGCACTTTAACCCCAAAAGAAATCCGACCGCGAATTGATTTTCGTGAGCGGACGGTTCCTCAGCGGTCTCCGCTGTTCTCAGTGCCTCAGCGGTTCCGCCGGGGTTTCCGCAATCAAGGCCAGTTGAATATCGACGTCGGCACTGATCTTTCCCGGTTGCGACGAACGTCACCGGGCTCCTTCCAGAAGACCGAGGTAAAGTTGCGACTGATCAGGCTCACCTTGAATCGAGCGCCGTGCTCGCGGTTCAAAGGCATCGCCAGGTCGAGCTTCCACATGCGCTGCGATTTCGGCGGAACCGACACCAGCAACGACATTCCTACCGAGGCGTTGATGCCGCTCGTCACGCCGAAAGGCGAATCCCCCGCGTAGACCTTTGCGAGATCGGTAAACGGCGCGACCCCGATCGACGCGAGCGACTTGAACCGTCCCAGGTAAACCCGGTCTTCAAGCCGCAGCACGAAACGCTGGCCGCCGCCCATCGTTGAATTCTGGTAACCGCGGGGACCGCCGGTCTGGTCGCGAAGAACCAGCTGAAATGGAATGCGTTGGTGCCAGCCGCCGCTCCACTCGAAGCTCGTCAGGATTGTGTGTCGTGGTGCAGGCTTGAGATAAGTGGCAAATCGACTGCTGCCGAGAATGCCGTCCCATTTCTTCGTGATATTCGGACGGCGGCCCTCGACCGTACCCTCAAACGCGGCAAAGGCGGACGGAGTGCCTGTTCCCAGGTAAAGGTTGGCGGAAGCAAAGAGATCATCGTCCTGCGAGCCAATTGCCTCGAACCCGCGGCCGACCAGCGTCGCCAGCTCGAACCCCTTTCGCATATCCTGTCGCCCGTCCAGACTCTCGAAGCCGACCGCCTGGATGTAGCGGATGTCGCGCACGCCTGCCAGCGCATTCAATCGAATACTCTTGTGACGCCCATAGCGATCCAGGAGTATTCCGATCGTGTCACGCTGGATGCTGCCCTCACGAGAGACCATTGTCGGAAAATTCTCGGGCATCTCGTCTTCGTACGACACCGATCCACCGAGCAGGGCGAGCCTTCCCCCCGGAGGTCCCAGTCGAAGGACGCCCCCGACATCTCCATATGCCCTCTGCAATCCGACGGCGGGCGGTCCCACCTCGAGCGAGGCCTGGTCAACCCGTCGAAAATACCGGTATTCCTCGCGTGAGCCGGCAGTCGTCCTCCATGAGATTTTCTGGAGATCAGAAAGAAATGGATGACTCAGCTCAAAGCCCCAATCGCCGCCAAGTTCGTTACGTGCACCGGTTAGCGAGAGCTGGTACGGCCGACCGAGAAACTGGTAGTCGATGATCTGCGCGGAGTAGTTGTCCCGGAAGTTCTCGCTGTACTTCCATTGACCGACGACGGAGATCGCTTCGCCCATCAGATTCTGTTCGCCAAGACGGATGGACTTGACGAACGGATTTGATCCGGACCCGCCACCACCGACAACGAGGGAAATTTCGTCCTGCGTTACGACGGAGAGATATACTCCGCCCGCTTCGTCGGTTCTCGAAGTGATCGAAGCGTCCGCCAGAAAAACCTGGCTGCGAAGAATGCGCTCCGATTCCAGGCGCCTGAGTTCGTTGCACGCCATTCCCGGCTTGAGCGCCATAAATCGCGCGATCACATCCGGATTGGTAGTTGCATGTATCTCAGTCAGCTGGTGGATCAGACGCCGTTGCATCTTCGATCCCTTGAGCTCAAAGGGAGGCTTGGAGCTAACTTCGATGCGACTGATTATCTGCCCCTTGCAGGGCACAGCTACCCCTTCCAGACTTTGTGCTGGAAGCACAACCGGTGACAAAACCGCCGCGTTGAGCAGGACAAATCGAACCCGAAGGAATCTCAACGTGTCATCCGCGCTCGCCCAAAGTGTTCCCGTCTCAAATCGCCTTCACTCAAAGGATGCGGCTCCGATCATTGCGGTTTCCGCAACGGCGGACACCCGGCTGGGCGGCGCGCATCGCGTGAGACTGAACAGCTCGTATGTGACTGCCCTTGAGAGTGCAGGGCTCATACCAATGGTGATTCCGCCCCTCGCCAATCCCGATCTGGCCCGCGCCATTCTCGACCGGGTGGACGGGCTTCTGTTGACAGGCGGCGAAGATGTAGACCCGGCGCATTATGGACAAGACCGAATCGAGAAATGCGGCGAGCCCAACAAGGCACGGGATGAAACCGAGATCGCGCTGACCCTCGCAGCACGTGAGCTGGGAAAGCCTTTGCTTGCCATCTGCCGCGGTCCTCAGCTGTTGAATGTCGCCTTCGGTGGTACCCTGATCCAGGACATTCCTTCCCAGGTCCCGGGCGCCCTCAACCACAACTTCAAAGACGAGCGCAGCTCCCGGGTTCACGACGTTTCGATCGAGCCAGCGTCACTCACCGCCAAGGCACTCGGCGCTACCACACTCTCGGTAAACTCGCTTCATCATCAGAGCGTTAAGGATGTTGCGCCCGGCTTCAAAGTCACAGCAACGTCCCCTGACGGCATCATCGAAGCAATCGAATGGGACGGCAGCGACTGGTGGGCATTGGCAGTTCAATGGCACCCGGAGGAAATGAACGACTCTCCGGAACCGTGGGATCGCGGACTCTTCCGCGCGTTCGCAGATAGACTAGACGCAGAGTGAAGCGCCAGAGGGTTCTGCACCTGGACTCCGGCCAGACCTGGAGAGGAGGTCAAAGACAGGTTCTTCTGCTCGCGCTCGGTCTGAGGGACAGAGGTCACGAGCCGCTCCTCATTGGAGCTCCGGACTCCCCTCTCGTGAAGCGCGCGCAGGCAGCGGGCCTCGCGGTGGCGGCGATTCCAATGATTGCCGATTGGGATCTGCAGGCCGCCCGACGGATTCGGGCAAGGATGAAGACGTGGCGGCCCGACATCGTGCACGCCCACGACGCACGATCCCACGCCCTCGCTTTGCTCGCGCTCCTCGGCAGAAAAACGCCGCTGATCGTCACGCGGCGCGTGACCTTTCCTCCGAAATCGATCGGTCTCAAATACGGCGAGCGCGTCACGCGCTTTATTGCCATATCCGGATCGGTTCGCGATGCAATGGTATCGCGCGGAATTGCGGCTGACCGCATCTCTGTCGTTAACTCCGGAGTGAAGATGCCAACCGGCGAGGTTTCTCCGCGCGACTGGCGTGCGGAGCTCAGATGGCCTGCCGACACGATCGTTCTTGGGGTCATCGGCGCCATGACGGCAGAGAAGGGACTGGATTCTCTGGACGAGATTGCGCAGTCGCTGCCGGGCGACGTACGAAAACGAGCGCGGTTCGTGCTGCTGGGTGGCTCGAAGAGCGGGCCAGCTACGCTCGGAGGCCTTCCGGCGCACTACGCAGGTTTCGTAGACGCCATCGAAGGGGCGACGGCCGGGCTGGATATTCTCGTCCACCCCTCCCGCTCCGAGGGACTGGGGACGTCGGTGATAGATGCCATGGCTCTTGGAATTCCGCCTGTCGCTTTCAGCGTTGGGGGCCTGACTGAGGTGATTCGACCGGGGACAGGCTTTCTCGCGTCACTTGGCGACTCAGCCACGTTTGCGGGTAACCTGGTCTTGCTGGCGCGGGACGAAGGCCTGCGCGCCGCAACCGGCGCCGCTGCCCGCGAGAGGGCGAAGCAGTTTGGCAGCGAAAGAATGACCCAGGAAACCGAAGCGGTGTACCAGAGCGTACTGAATGGGTAGCAAATAGGCTCCTCGTGCGTCTATCTTGCGATACCACAACCGCTTGCAAGGCCATTGCTCTACATCTGCATTCCCGCTCATAACGAAAGCGCCACCGTCGGTGTGCTGCTCTGGCGCATCCGCAAGATGTTCCAGTCCTATTCGCGCGAATACGAGATTCTTGTGTTCGACGACGGCAGCACTGACGGAACTGGCGAAACGCTGGCCCCCTATGGGGACGTGGCGCCTCTGACCGTGCTCCGAAGCGAGACGCGAAAAGGCTACGCTTTTGCCTTGAATGCCCTCGCAAGAGAGGCCTCCCGCCGCACGAAGTACCCCCGCCGCGATGCGATGATCGTGATGCAGGCCGACTTCACCGATCAGCCAGAGAATCTTCCCGAGCTGGTCAAGCGCTTTGAGGGCGGAGCCGACATTGTCATCGCCGAGCGTTCAGTGGAGAAGCAGCCTGTCGAGGTTAGGCGGCTGAGGCAGCTGGCGCCGTGGGCGCTCAAATTCTCAGTCCCGATTTCGGGAATCACCGACCCGTTCGGCTCATTCAGGCTGTATCGCATCTCGCTCATCCGGGAGCTGATCAAAAGCCTTGGAGAGAAACCCATCGTCAGCACCGATGGATGGGCTGCGAACGTTCAGATGCTCATAGCAACGCTTCCGCTCGCACGACGTGTCGAAAAAGTCTCCGTCGATTCGCGCTACGACCTTCGAGTGCGTCCCACGCGGATCAAACCCTTCGCTGATTCGATGGCGTTATTCAAGTTCGGTCGCGGCGCCCGCGGCAGCAAAGTCGCGCTTCCAAGTCCCACATTGACGACGACGCCGGCTCCACCTCGAGCGGGCGCTGTAAGCGAGCGCACAACGTCGTGATCAACAAAGCCGTCCGAGCCGCATTACTCGGCTTGTCACTGCTTGCTCCAACATACGGTGTCGCTTCATCCCGGCAGACTCCGGCAGAGACGGCTGTCGCGGTGTCCGGCGCCAGGCGTGGTGACGAGGCGATGGCGGTGCCATTTGGCACCGGAGAAAAGTTCGAGTTCGAGGTTCGCTTCGGCTCCATCAAGGTCGGTAACGGGTCTCTCGAAGTGCGCGGCGTCGAAACCGTTCGTGGACGCGATGCGTGGCACACGCTGTTCAACGTTCAGGGCGGCACTTTCTTCTATCGCGTGAACGACAGCTACGAAAGCTGGATCGACACTCACAACCTCAACTCGCTCCTGTTCATCAGGCAGATCGAAGAGGGAACGCGTGAGCGCGGCCAGAACTTCGAGATCATCCCGGAGAAAGGCATTTACATCGAGCGAACGCGACAGGCTACCAGGACCAAAAAAACGGTCTCGCAGCCGCTCGATGAAGGAGCATTTCTGTATTTCGTTCGCACTGTCCCGCTAAGGGTCGGCGAAACGTACGACTTCAACCGATACTTCATTCCCGATCGCAATCCGGTTCGCGTAACGGTGCTGCGGAAAGAGCGAGTGACAGTACCGGCCGGAACATTCAACGCGATTGTCGTGAAGCCGGTGATCAAGACGAAGGGAATTTTTTCGGAAAAGGGACAGGCAGAGGTCTGGCTCTCGGACGATTCGGCGCGCATGCTTCTGCAGGTGAAGTCAAAGCTGTCGTTCGGGTCACTCAACCTCTATCTAAAATCGTACACTCTCGTAGCGGGTCAGGCAAAGACAAGGAACTAGATCAGCCGGACTCGGCTGCATCGACTGATTCCGCCCCCGAAGCGGACCTCTCCAAGGTTCGCACGGTTCCGATAGAGCGTCGACCGAATAAAGTCAGGACGGAAGAGTTCGCTTCTCCGCCTGGCGCGGATCGCTCGTTCTCGGCGTTCATCAAGGCTCTGCCCGACGTTCTCGTCGCCGCCGACTTCCGCACCGTTGTTGACGCTATCGTCAACGCCCACCGCGCCAGCCGCGCCGTTGTGGTCATGCTCGGCGGTCATATCGTGAAGACCGGCGTTGCGCCTGTGCTGATCGAGCTCATGAAACGCGGCATCATCACCCACGTCGCGATGAACGGATCGGGCGCAATTCACGATTACGAGATCGCACGGTTTGGAGCCACCTCGGAAGACGTAGCTCGCGGGCTCGTCGATGGCACGTTCGGAATGGCGAACGAAACCGGATGGGGCATGAACGAGGCGTTTACAAACGGAATGAGAAACCGTTGGGGCATGGGCGAAGCCGTCGCAAAAGCATTGCGGGAGCAAAAAGATCTCGCTCATCCGGAGATGTCACTCCTCCTGGCCGCCGACGAGTTGGGAATTCCCTGCACCGTTCACGCGGCAATTGGCGCGGAGATAATCCACCAGCATCCAGCGGCAGACGGAGCGGCGATCGGCGACACGAGTCATCGCGATTTCCGACGCCTGGCGGCATCCCTGCCGGCACTGCATGACGGAGGCGTCGTCCTGAACCTGGGAAGCGCCGTGATAATGCCTGAAGTGTTTCTCAAGGCGCTGACAATCGCGCGCAATTTGAACGACAAGAAGCCGGTGAACTTCATCACCTGCAACCTCGACATGCAGCAGCACTACAGGCCGCGCATGAATGTCGTTCTTCGCCCCACGGCCGGCAGCGGAAAGGGGTATGAAATAACAGGGCACCATGAAATCATGGTGCCCATGTTGACGTGGGCGGTCATCGACCGCCTGGAGTCCTCGCTGCCGTTAGTATCTATCGATACTCGTTCCTGACCAGCGCTCCCTCAATTTCCGCGCGGTGTCAGGGCTCACGATTCGAATTACGAGATACGCGATAGCACCGACGACCAACGCCTTGATCGCAAAACCAAGCAGAACAAAAGTCAGAGCGATGAGACCGCCGAAAATCGAAAAGACGAAGCCGAGCGCGAATATTCCAGCCATTACGAGCACGCCGGTCATCAGAATTGTCTTGAGCATGGAAGCTTTCTCCAGAACGGGATATGCCATCACTACGAAGTCCTCTGCCGCAGGGTTTCAAGGTTGAGCGCGTCTGCTGACGCGGTCGTAGTTGGAACCGGAATCATCGGCCTGTGCTCGGCTGCGTCGATCGCCGCAGCGGGCATGAGTGTGATTCTCATTGGAGAGCACCGCAAGGGCGAGGCGTCTCCGGCCGCGGCAGGAATGCTCGCCCCCTCTGTCGAAAAAGCCGAAGGTCCGGCTCACGATTTTGCCGTCGCCGCGCGCGACATTTACCCGGTCTACCTCGAGGAGCTCGCAGACGCGATTGGTATTCGTGTGCCGCTCAACCGGCTTGGCGTGCTTCAGGTGGCGCTCACCGAAAAGGGCGTCAAAGGGCTCCGGAGGACTGCTTCCCCGGCCAGCCGTTGGCTCGACCGGATAGAGCTGGCCTACCTTGAGCCAACGCTGGGACACGCCATTGGCGCGGTCATGAATCCTGACGACGGCGCGGTGGACAACGTTATTCTGATGTCGGCCCTGAACGAGCTGGTCAACTCGCATCCCAACATTACGCGACACACCGGGTCCGTTCAGGGGATCGAGGCAGAATCGGGAACCGTGACAGCTCTACTGGCTGATGGAAGCCGACTTTCGGGAGCGCACGCTGTCCTGGCACCCGGCGCCTGGGCCGGATCAATCGACGGCGCTCACGCACTGAAGGCCGTCACGCCTTCCCGGGGCCAGATGGTGGCATACGCCGGGATCGGGCTGCGCCACGTCACCTACGGCCCGCGCGGGTATCTCGTCCCTCGATCCGGAGCGACGCTCGCCGGCAGCACTATGGAAAACGCCGGATATGACGCCGTAACCACCCCGGAGGGCATCACGCGTGTGGCTTCCGCTGCTGCCGAAATCGCGCCGGCGCTTGGGGCGCTTGCTCCCACGTCAGTGTGGGCGGGTCTCAGACCGGTGACACCCGACATGCTCCCGATCCTGGGAACTCATCCAGAACACCCCGAAATCGTCTATGCGTCAGGTCATTCCCGGAATGGAATTCTACTTGCCCCGCTAACCGGGAAAACCGTCGCCGAGCTCGTCGCGGGAAAGGCTCCGACGTTCGACCTGTCTCAATTTCGCCCAGACCGCTTTTAAGGTAGATTCCCCCGGACAAATGAGCGAAGTGCTATACCAGATAATGGGTCGGCATCGCGTCGAGCCCCTTCCCGAGCGCAAGCCATCGTGGCTCAAGGTGAAGGCTCCGGGCGGACCTAACTACTTGCGGCTCAAGCACATGATGCGTGAGCTCGACCTCCACTCGGTCTGCGAGGAGGCGCACTGCCCCAATGTCGGCGAATGCTGGGAGCATGGCACCGCCACTTTCATGATCCTGGGTGATGTCTGCACGCGAAACTGTGCCTACTGCGCAGTCGCGCACGGACGCCCGCCAAAGTACGACATCGCCGAGCCCAATCGTGTCGCTGAAGCCATCGCTCAGATGCAGCTCCAGCATGCCGTCATCACGTCAGTCGATCGCGACGACCTTCCAGACTTCGGCGCGTACATCTTCGCCGAGACAATCAGGCAGATTCACGAGCGCGTTCCGGGCTGTTCCGTGGAAGTGCTCGTCCCGGATTTTCAGGGCAACGAGGACAGTATCAGGACAGTCCTCGAGGCGCAGCCCGAGATCTACAATCACAATACGGAAACAGTGCCGCGTCTCTATAAGAAGGCGCGCCCCGGTGGCCGTTATCGCCGCGTCCTGGAGATCTTCCGATTCGCGAAGAGCATCGCTCCGGGCATTCCGACGAAGACTGGAATTATTCTCGGAATGGGCGAGACAATTGAAGAAGTAGTCGAAGTCATGAAGGACCTTCGCGGCGTTGATGTCGACATTCTCACGCTCGGCCAGTACCTGCGGCCTTCTGACAGTCACATCGCGCTGGACCGTTACGTAACGCCGGACGAATTCCGTAAGCTCTACGACGTAGGTATGTCGCTCGGATTCCGTCACGTCGAATCAGGTCCACTCGTTCGCTCCAGCTACCACGCCTGGGAACAGGTGCAGGCGGCGGGCGTTTGACGGAAACAATCAAGCGGACCACCCGCAAACCGAAGCAGGAAATGCCTACCACTCAAGAAAACGCGGACCAAACCGCTGAAGGCCAAGCCGCGCTGCGCAGGGAGCTTCTTCGCTCCATGCTGCTTCAGCGCCGTTTCGAGGAGCGCTGCGCCGAGGCCTATGCGCTCGGAAAGATCGGAGGCTTCTGTCACCTCTACATCGGCCAGGAAGCGATTTCTGCCGGCACGATGTCAGTCCTCCGGCCCGACGATTACGTCGTCACCTCGTACCGCGATCACGGCCAGGCAATCGCACGGGGCATGACAGCGCGCTCGGTGATGGCCGAGCTGTTTGGCCGCGTCGACGGTTGCTCGGGCGGCAAGGGCGGCTCCATGCATCTCTTCGACAAGAATGTCGGCTTTCTCGGCGGACACGGGATTGTAGGCGGTCACATCCCTCTAGCTGCGGGCGTCGCATGGGCGATCAAGTATCGGAAGGGTGATCAGGTTTGCGTTTGCTTCTTTGGTGAAGCTGCCGTGAACATCGGCGCGTTTCATGAGGCATTGAACATGGCAGCGCTGTGGAAGCTGCCCGCGATCTTCGTGATCGAGAATAACCGCTATGGAATGGGAACAGCGATCTCCCGCTCCACTGCGAACGAAGACGTCAAGGCACGCGCTGCTGCCTACAAGATGCATGGCGAGTCTGTTGACGCTCAGGACGTGTTTGCAGTCCGCGATGCAATGGGACGAGCAGTCGCGGCCGCCCGAAAGGACGGCACGCCTACGCTTTTTGAATTCCGGACATATCGCTTCATGGGCCACTCGATGTCCGACGCGGCCAGCGGAACCTATCGATCGAAGGAAGAGCTCGAGGAGAGCATGAAACGCGACCCGATTGTCATTCTTCACGACATCATGCGCGCGAACAACGAGCTCAGCGACGGCGACTTCGCCAAGATGGACGAAGAACAGAAAGCCATTTGCCAGGATGCGTGGGATTTTGCGGATGCGAGTCCGGAACCTCCTCTCGAGAACCTGTATACGGACGTTCTCGTGGAGACCACCAGCTGATGGCCGTCATCACTTTCCGCGAAGCTCTCACGCAGGCACTGCGCGAAGAGCTCACACGCGACGAATCAGTTTTCCTGATGGGCGAGGAAGTCGCTCAATACAATGGCGCTTACAAGGTGTCCAAGGGACTGCTCGACGAATTCGGTCCGATGCGAATCGTTGACACTCCGATCACCGAGCTTGGCTTCGCCGGAATCGGCGTCGGATCGGCGATGGTTGGGCTCCGTCCGATCATCGAGTTCATGACGTGGAACTTCGCGCTGCTCGCGCTCGATCAGGTTGTGAACGCCGCCGCGAAGATGCTCTACATGTCCGGCGGTCAGTTCAGCATGCCGATGGTTTTCCGCGGACCAAATGGATCCGCGCTTCAGCTTTCTGCGCAGCATTCGCAGGCGTGGGAAAGCTGGCTCGCTCACATTCCTGGATTGAAGGTCATTACGCCGGGAACACCGGCCGATGCGAAGGGCCTGCTCAAGTCGGCGATTCGCGATGACAACCCGGTGGTGTTCCTCGAAGGCGAGATGCTCTACAACACCAAGGGCGAAGTGCCCGACGGCGAGCACATCGTACCGATTGGAAAAGCGGACATCAAACGTGAAGGCGGCGACTGCACGATCGTCACGCATGGCAAGACGGTTCTTGTCGCGCTTCAGGTTGCCGATACCCTCGCGAAAGAGAACATCAACGTTGAGATCGTTGATCTCCGGACGATTCGCCCTATGGATGTCGAAGCAATCGCCCAGTCCGTTCAGAAAACGAACCGCGCAGTCGTCCTGGAAGAAGGTTGGGAGATATGCGGTGTCGGTGCGCAGGTTGTCGATTTCATTCAGCGCGAATGCTTCGACGATCTCGACTCACCCGTGATCCGCGTGCATCAGGCCGACACGCCGATGCCGTACGCAAAGAATCTCGAGAAAGCCGCGAAGCCCGATGCAGCCAAGGCAATCGCAGCAATCAAGAAAGTCATGTACCTCGGCTAACGACTATGGCGACCAAAGTAGTGATGGAGGCCCTCTCACCGACAATGGAGGAGGGCCGCCTCGTGAAGTGGAACAAGAACGAGGGCGATGCGGTCAAGACCGGCGATGTCCTGGCCGAAGTCGAAACCGACAAGGCAGTGATGGAGCTCGTCGCGCGCTCAGATGGCGTGATGAGAAAGAGAATCGCTAACGAAGGTGATTCATCTCCCGTCGGAACTCTGCTCGCTATTATTGGCACTGCTGACGAAAACATCGACGCCTTGCTGGCTGGAGCTGCACCAGCAGCACCCGCTGCTGCACCTGCAGCAGCTCCAGCGCCCGATGCTGCGGCGGCTGAAGGAACTGCTCCGGCACCGGCGTCCACGCCGGCGGCTGAAGCCGCACCGCAGCCCGCTGCTCCAAAAGCTCCGGCCCCGACAATGGTCCAGCCCCCGTTGCCACCCGCCGGCTCGTCAGGATTTGGTGTTGCTTCCCGTGCGGCCGCGCCTTCAGACGGCAAGAGAGCAAAGTCTTCCCCGCTCGCGCGTCGCATTGCCTCAGAGCGCGGCATCGAGCTTTCGCAGGTCCGCGGATCCGGTCCAGGCGGACGCATCATCAAGAAGGACATCGAGTCTGCTGTCAAAGCGCCTGCTGCTTCGGGCCGCGCTGCCGCTGCGCCGAAGAAAGCGCCGCGATTCATTTCGCGCGAAGGCGACTATCAGGACATTCCGAACACGCAGATCAGAAAGACAATCGCTCGCCGTTTAGCAGAGTCGATTGGTCCAGTACCTACTTATTACCTGACGGCCGAGTGGGACGCTGGCCGCGCCGCGGACATGCGCGCGCAGCTCAAAGAGCTGGGCGACGACTACAAAGTCAGCTTCAACGACATCGTGATCAAAGCGGTCGCGAACGCGTTGTCAGAGCATCCGGAAGTGAACGCGTGGTGGATGGGCGATCACATTCGCCACTTTAATCGTGTCCACGTTGCGATGGCTGTCGCAATTCCCGATGGCTTGATCACTCCGGTCATTTTCGACGCCGATCGCAAGGGCATCGGCCAGATCGGGGCCGAGGCGCGTGAGCTTGCCGCGAAGGCGAAGGATCGAAAGCTGACGCCAGAGCAGTACACTGGCTCGACGTTCTCGGTCTCGAACCTCGGGATGCTCGGAATTACCGAGTTCACGGCGATCATCAATCCGCCCGAGGCCGCCATACTTGCGGTTGGCGGCGTTGAATCGAAGCCGGTCGTTGTCGATGGAAGGGTCGAGATCCGTCAGCGTATGCGAGTAACGATGAGCTGCGATCATCGCGTGATCGATGGTGCGACAGGAGCAAAGTTCCTCCAGACCGTGAAGAGAAACTTTGAGAATCCGCTTTTGTTGGTGATCTGACCGGACACCGAACGACCCGGTGCCGGGTGACTGTGATCGGTTAACCGGTCACGGATACCGGGTGCCCGTTTAGGCGGTCCCTGATTAGCACGACCCAGGTTTTTTTTCAAATCAACTCGGTACGATACAATGGCAAGTTTTGATGTGATCTTCATTGGCGGCGGCCCGGCAGGCTACGTCGGCGCAATAAGAGCCGCCCAGCTCGGAATGACCGTCGCCGTCGTCGAGAAAGAAGGACTCGGCGGCACGTGCGTTCTCTGGGGCTGCATTCCCGCGAAGGCGTTGCTCGAATCCGCTTCAATCGCCCAGAAGGTGAAGAAGGCGGCAGAGTTCGGCGTAAACGTTGGCGAGACCAGCTACGACTACGGCGTCGCGATGAAGCGCTCGCGTGCAGTCAGCCTGCAGAATTCAAAAGGCGTCGAGTTCCTGTTCAAGAAGCACAAGATCACCACGATCAAGGGAACCGCGAAGCTCGCCGGAAAGAATGCGGTCTCGGTAAAAGGCGCTGACGGCAAGGAAGAAAAGCATGACGCCAAAAAGGCCGTCGTCATCGCGACCGGCTCGCGAGTAAAAGGGCTTCCGCAGGCGGGACTGGAGCTGAATAAAACAACAGTTTTGTCTTCCGACGAAGTTCTTGTCCTCGAGAAAGCACCGAAGACAATGGCAATCGTTGGAGCCGGAGCGGTCGGCTGTGAGTTCGCCGATGTCTTCAGCGCATTCGGAACTCAGGTAACTCTGATCGATGTCGCTCCCGGCATTCTTCCGCTCGAAGATTCAGATTGCTCAGTCGAGCTGACCAAAGCCTTCAAGAAGAGAAAGATCGAGGTCATCGCCGGTGCAAAGATCGGCAACGTGAAGGTCGGCAAGGATTCCGTCAGCATGACGATCGATGCCGGCGGAAAGCAGACGACGCTCGAGGTCGAGAAGGTTCTCGTCGCAGCGGGACGCGCGCCGAACGTCGAAGACATCGGACTCAAGGAACAGGGAATCCAGGTCAACGAGCGCGGCTTCATCAAGATCAATGAAAGGATGGAGACGACGGCGAAGGGCATCTACGCAATCGGCGATGTTGCCGGTCCACCGATGCTCGCGCACAAAGGCTCGCGCGAGGGTGTCGTAGTTGCCGAGATCCTCGCGGGACAGACGCCGCATCTTGTGAACTACGGCAACATTCCCAACGCGACATACTGTCATCCTGAAGTCGCGTCCGTCGGTCTGACTGAAGCTCAGTGCAAGGAAAAGAAGCTGGACTATAAGGTCGGCAAGTTTCCCTTCTCTGCCAGCGGCCGCGCGCGCACGTCAGGCGAGACCGAAGGGTTCGTGAAGATCATTCGCGACTCGAAGTACGGCGAGATCCTCGGCGCGCACATCATCGGCTCGCACGCGACCGAGATTCTCCACGAGATCGTCGTGGCGAGAGAGAATGAATTCACTGTAGAGGAAATCGATCTCGCGATTCACGCCCACCCGACGCTCGCTGAAGCGATTGCCGAAGCGTGCCTGGATTCGTACGGGAAAGTGATTCACACGTGAGTCTCAGTCGTGACTGAATCTCCCGGCGTCCGGGAGCTGTGGGTCGTTCGCCTCGGAGGCATGGGTTACGCCGAAGCGCTGGAGCTTCAGCGCCAGGTTGCACGCGACAGAATTACCGGTGCAATTCCACAGGACGTTTTGCTTCTGGTTGAACATCCACCTGTCGTAACACTCGGCCGGTCGACCAGGCAGAAGAACGTCATCTCGAGCCCGGAGTTTCTGGCGTCGAAAGGCGTCGAGCTCTTCGAGGTGGAGCGCGGCGGCGACGTGACATTTCATGGCCCGGGTCAGCTCGTGGGCTATCCGATCATCGATCTCAAGCGCCACAAGCGGGATCTTCATTGGTTTTTGCGGCAGGTAGAAGGAGCGTTGATTGAAACGCTTGGCGCTTATGGAATTCCAGGCGAGCGTAGCACTGGCTTCACAGGCGTCTGGACGAACAACCGGAAAATCGCGTCTATTGGAGTGCACGCGCGCGATTGGGTTACCTGGCACGGCTTCGCGCTGAACGTGTCTACCGACCTTTCCTACTTCGATTTCATTGTACCGTGCGGAATAGACGGTGTGACGATGACATCGATTGAACAGGAGCTGAAACCGAACGGTGAGCTGACCGTTCCAACGATCGGCGAAGTCAGCAACGCTGCAGCGGCGGCTTTCGGACAGGCATTCTTACTTACTGACGTGGAGGTGCCCGCAGCAGACCCACGCGTATCCGGTCTCGCTGCGGCTTCGAGGTAACCCTGCCTGGCAACAAGTCGCAGCGCAGGAGTCGCACCGTTAATCTTCTGCGCCGGACCAATCCCGGTGTTGCTTTTGTCCGTTCCGCGGCCCATACTCGAGCATCGGAGTACATCTGATGAGATCCTCGGGATCGGTTCTTTTGCTGGGTTTAGCCCTGACCACAGGCCAACTGTGCGGATGCGCAGCGCCCCTTATTCCCCGTGATACCGCTACTGGATCCTCCGGCCACACTATCGGTGAAGAAACCATAGCCCGGTATGGCGTCACGAATGCGTGGGAGGTTCTGCGTAAGAGCGGATACTTCCTTGTGTCTCGCGATGATGGCCCTGATGGCCCCATCGGCGTCCGCTCAAAGCGCGGTAAGACGAGTTTCCTCCTTGCCGGAAGCGACGTGCCCCGAGTTATGGTAGATGGTGCCCCACTCGGTGATCTGCGCCTGCTCCGCGATCTGCCGGCCAACTCCATCGCCTGGATTCAAATCTTCAGTGGTATCGAAGCAACGATGATGGAAGGGACGAATTCGGGAGGCGGGCTGATTCTGATAGTGACAAAAGCCGGAAGCTGACCAATAATAGACGGGGTGAACAATCAGAACGAAAAAAGGCGGCGGGCAATTTGCCCGCCGCCTTTTTCATACCTGGGTTGTTACGCGTTTCGGTCCAGGCAACCGGTGAAGTTGTTGTTGTTCTTCTCGTCAAACGGAATGATGAAGTTGACGTCGGTACCATAGGTTCCGCCAATCGGGGCCGGGTAGACACCCGTCGGGAAGACCTGGTCCTGCGTACGATTGTACTGGCGGACAAGTCGTCTCATGTCACCCAGCCTGTGCGAAGTAAGCCACAATGCGTATGCGCGTTCCTTGAACAGCAGGTCCTGCTGATCGCGCGTGGTCGCGGGAAGAGCGACGGCCCCGAGACTCTGCTGGGCGCGGGCGGCGTTCACAAAACCAAGAAACGAACCGGTATTGGCCGACCGCAAAGCTGCCTCAGCCTCTATGAGCCGCGCCTCGGTGCCGGTAGCGAGCGGAGTCGGAGACTCCTTCGCCGGATACTTGTTCTGGAAGAAAATCGGAGTTGCGCCGTCAAACCCGACTTTGTTCGCATTGACGGTCGGAACACGCGGATCTGCGTCGGAAATGTACGGAAGTCCATTGATCCCCTCGCGATTCGCGACCGTCCAGCGGTTGCTGGTGCGCTGCCAGTACCACACGCCGTTGTTCTGGCGGTTCGTTCCGGCAGAGCTGAAGATCTGGTAACTGAAGCTCGTGGGCACGGACGTCACCGCAGCAGCGGCGCCAGTGAAATCTCCCTTGTTCAGCAGTGCCCGCCCGCGACCCATACGCGCAAGGTTGAGCTGAGTCGTGCCTGCGGTTCCGGCAGCTGTAGCAATCACGACTGCGGAATCGAACTTGGCGATGGCATCGTCGAGCAGCTGCGCGGTCGTGCGCGGCTGTCCAAGAACCACCTCGCCACCATCTGTGAGCCGGCTGAGAGGAATTCCCGAGCAGTAGTTCTCACCCATGATGACAATCGCAAACCCCGCAAGGTTCATTGTCTCGGCACGCCGAATATCGCCCGGCGCAACCGCCGCGAATTTAGTGCTCGCGAAGTCGGCCGAGCCACGCGCCTTCTGAATGTCCCGCATTATCCCCGTCATGGTGCTGTTCTGTTCCTGTATCTGTCTCTTGTCGACCTCGAGGCGCGTGGGAAACGTCTCTGCAAACAGGAGTTCGTCGGTAAAGAGCCCCGACATATTGACTTGGCCTTCACTCCCCGTGTTGCCGGAGAAGGCGACCTGAAAATCACCGATAGCACCGGCATGGACCACCGGCAGAGCGCTGGTCGCCTCCAGCGAAGCCGGAGTAGCCACATCGGGATCGACAACATCCAGAATTTTTTCAGAGCTGCATGCAGCCAGAGCCAGCACCCCAACGAGTGCCGCCGTCACACGGCTGTGCGCCGCGCGACTCAGTATTGATCTTGACATCTGTATGATTACTCGCGCTTAGAATGTGACGTTGAGGCGAGTCACCCAGTACTTCACGGGTGGCTGCGTTAGGAAGTCAGCCGTATTGAAGTTCGACGCCGACGATGTGTTCAGCTCAGGATCCAGACCCTTGTAATCGGTCCAGGTTTTCAGGTTTCTTCCTGCAACGGTGAGGCTCAACCCGCCAACTCTGAGCGAATTGGCAAGCGTCTGTGGAGCACTGAGCGTCATCGAGAGCTCACGGAGCTTCCAGAAATCCGCTTTCTCAAAGTAGGCACCGCGCGTTCCCATGAACGTCGAGATGGCCCGGGCCTGATCCTCAAGGGGCGCCGTCTTGCTCTGAACTGCGAGGCACTCGTTCGGGCCCGTGTTGCAGCGGAAATATTCCGTGCTGTTGTTGAGGGTCAACCCGCCCCGGTGATCAAAGAGTGCCTGGATGTTCAGCCACTTCATGAGCGTAACCGACGGCGTGAGCGAGAGCTCCGTGCGGCCAAGCGGATTGCCGGAATACACCGCGGTGTCACTCAACACTATTTCACACGCCGGACCGCCAGCAATCTGAGTGTTTGTAGTCGTCCCGTACGTCGGACAGTTCACACGGCTGATTTTGCCATCCCCATTCTTATCCTCGAATGACACGATCTGCCGCGCCCAGTAACCGCCAAGCGGGTACCCGTTCTGATGACGCTGCGTGTCTCCACCGAGGCCGAAAATGATCGGGGTGATCGGATTCCCGAGCGCATCCTTTCCAAGGTCTTTCACGAGGTTGTCATTGACAGAGCCGTTAATTATCAGCCCTGCCTTGAACATCCGCGTGTCGACCGGACGGAGATTTAGCTGATACTCGTATCCCTTGTTTTCGACTTCACCAAGGTTGACAAGTTGTGACACGGTGGCACCCACTGACGGCGCGAGGCGACGTCCGATCAGGGCGTCACCCGTGCTCTTGTGGTAGCGCGTAAACTCCACACCGATGCGGTCACCGATGAGAGATGCTTCAAAGCCAAACTCGTATTCTTTCGTGCGCTCAGGCCTCAAGTCCGAATTGCCGGCCCCTCCAAGCGTCACGCCGGACACGTCCAGGCCATTTACTGACACGGCAACCGGACTGAAGAACTTGTCGGCTTGACGGAAATCAGGACGCTGTCCTGACTCGCCATACGCGGCACGCAACCTGAGTCCCCGGATCGCGCTGGTCTTGGGGAAGAAAGACTCATCACTCAGAACCCACGAACCCTGCACTGCCGGATACTTAACGAACGGAAGATTCACGCCGAAGTTGCTGTTCTTGTCGGCGCGCAACCCGGCACTGAGGAACACTTTGTCGCGCCATTCCAGGCGCTGCTGAAAGAGACTTCCAATGGTGACAATGTCACTATTCGATTCTCCAACAGTGAAAGCCGTGCTCGTACCGCCAAGGGAACCAGTTCCGGCAAGAAGCGTTTCGCCATAGGCGTCGGTACGGGTGAAGACTTCACGTCCCCACTGAACGCCCGCCGTGCTGACAAGCCTCACACTGCTGACGGGCTGGAACGTCCCGACCAGCGATCCGTTTCCAGTATATGTGCGGATCTGTGCGGCTGCCCGCTGCCGGTAACCCTGCGGTACAAATACCTCGATCACACCGCTCGGCCATGTTTCATCGTCGTTGCGTTGAATGAGATCATAACCGCCGACTCCGATCGCGCTAAGCCACGAGAACGGCTGATACGTCGCATTCCCCGAACCAATGAAATGCTCGACGTTCTGCCGCGTGTCGATGGCCATGAAGCGGGTACTGGTATGATTCGCTGTGCGGTATCCCCGCCCAAGCGTATCCACGCCACAGCTGATCTCAACGCGGGGCAGCGTACAGTCGAACGCCTTTCCGATAAGAGCACCGGAGATGGCACCCAGTGTGTTGTTGTCGTTCTGCGGCCTCCGCTGACGGCTCGACAGATAACCGCTGTTGATTGCGAGCGTCAGTTTCGAGAACGGCTGAGAATTTATGTTGGCGCGGAGGTTGGTCTTCCGAAGCCAGTTGACGGAGTAGACTCCTTCCTCACGCTCGAAGTCTCCGCCCAGATAGTACTGCGATGCATCACTGCCGCCGCTGACGTTCAGTCCGTACGACTCACGCCAGCCATCACGGAACGGGCTTTGATTCGCGATAGGATTCGTGAATGCCAGCGAGTCCGCTTTGGGTAGACATGCAAGTCGGGCCTGAGCATCGAGGTTGCAGTTGGTGATGCGTGCGGTACCCGCAAGGTTGGTCCCGATCTGGGTGTAATTGTTGGGGTAAACTCCAGACTGGCGTACAGTACCATACTCGGCATTGGTCGCCCAGCGTGGCTTACCCGCCCGGCCGCGCTTGGTGGTTACCTGAATGACGCCGTTCGAGGCCGCAGTTCCGTAAAGGGCCGCGGCTGCCGGACCCTTGATGACCTCAACGTTCTCGATGTCTTCAGGATTGATGTCATTGAACCGTGAAGGCGTCTGCCCGCCCGTTCCGATCGCACTGGAGTTCGGGTTGTTGTTCACGCGCACGCCGTCGATGATCAGCAGCGGATCGTTGGAAAGCTGAATGCTGTTCGAGCCGCGAATGCGGATTCGGGACGAGCCTCCTGTCTCACCACCTGCCTGCTGCACCACAACGCCGGGGGCCCGGGACGACAGAACGTCAGAAAAGTTCTGAACGTTCGCCATCTTCAACTGTGACGTATCGATTCTTGCCGTGGCTACACCACTCTCCCTTCTGCGCTGCGACTCACCCGTCGCAGAAACCACCACTTCATCGAGGCTGGTGGCCGAGGGCGACAGTGAGAAGTTCGCCACCGCAGTGGCACCCGATCCGACCGTGACAGACTGCGTCGCAAACGAATATCCGATGCGCAGCGCTCTCACTTCGAACGTTCCCGTCGGAGCATTCACGATACGGTATCGTCCATCGTCGCCTGTTCTCGCACCGCGCTGCGTACCAACGATCTGCACCTGCGCGCTGGCAACCGGTTGTTGCGTTACCCGGTCAACTACTCTTCCCGTGATCGCCTCACCCTGCGCGAGCACCGTGCCTGGCAGCGCCAATCCAGCGGCAACCGCCAGTTTTCGGAACTTCCCTGTTAGACTGAACAGCTTCATGATACCTCCGAGTGAAGATAAAACCGGACTCCGAGCGGAGTTCGGTGGTGGAATGGACTTCGTAGCGTGGAGACACACACTGAAGCCCAACCAACCCGTCAGAGAACGACAGGTTTAAAAAGGTTTACTTAGCCGAGAGCAGCGTCACCATGATCAAAGCCGTAAGGGTCCTTGGAATTCCCACAAAGACCAGGCTGAAAACGGACTAGTCGATCAACACCATCAACAATCAGGCGATAACAATGGGTCGCGTGTATGTTGACGTGACTGTCGAGTGCCGCCTTGCCTGGAGATGGTTTGCTAGGCGGTGTTGAGTGCTATGGCCACTCAATCCCTCTGCTCCGTCCCCGTACTTCCCCGAGGCGGTTGGCATGCGGCTGGTCCCAGCCCCCTGACAGGAAATCCCGGGGAGGTAGCAGACCCGCTTAGTTGACCGTAATCAAACTGGACGATCAGCAATCTGTCAAGAACTTGTAAACGTGAGGTTGGCCAATTCCTGACCCACCGTTTGGATTCGCTTCCCGGTTCCGCGTGCTCCCGCCGTTCCGATCTCCCTATATATGATGAACAACTTTTTTGCTTCGGCTCTTTTTCGGTAACGCGCGCCTATATTTGAGCTCAGATGAGTGAGCCCCCAACCCCCCGGGTCTATCCTGCTCGCGAACGGATTATTCCCGATGCTGTACCACGCGACTTCGCCGCCGAGCTGAATCCCCAACAGGCGAACGCTGCAATGCACGGCGATGGGCCTCTCCTCATTATCGCCGGAGCCGGCACCGGAAAAACGAGAACCCTTGTCTATAGAGTCGCCCATCTTTTAGAACAGGGCGTGAGACCGGACAGGATACTCCTGCTGACATTCACGAGACGCGCAGCGCAGGAGATGCTCAACAGAGTCGAACGGCTCGTCGGAGCAGCGAGCAGAAAAGTTCACGGCGGCACTTTCCACGCAACATCGCATCGCCTGCTGAGACGCTACGGATCAGCAGCCGGCCTCGCGAAGGACTTCACCATAATGGACCAGGGCGACTCCGCGGACCTGATGCAGCTCTCCCGCTCACAGCTCGGCTACGCCCAGAAGTCGAAGCGGTTCCCCAAGAAAGAGACACTACAGTACGTATACTCGCGCCACATCAATACCGGCCTTTCAATCGAGGATATAATCCGCGATGGATATCCGCAGTTCCTCGACTATCTCGATGATTTTGGGAAGATCTTCGCCGACTACACCGACAGAAAGCAGCAGCGCAACCTTGTCGACTACGACGACCTCCTGCTTTTCTGGGCGCTCATGCTCGAGGCATCGCCAGAGCTGGCGACGAGAATCGCCGGACTCTACGACCATCTCCTTGTTGACGAGTATCAGGACACCAACGTCCTTCAGGCGCGCATCCTTCGCGGGATGTGCCGGACGCACACGAACATCACCGTCGTTGGCGACGATGCGCAGAGCATCTACTCGTTCCGCGGGGCGAACTTCCGCAACATTCTTGGTTTTCCGAAGCAGTTTGAAGGCACCACGATCGTCACACTGGAACAGAACTACCGCTCCACTCCTCCGATTCTCGAGGTCACCAACAGCCTGATCTCGAGAGCGACGGAGCGGTTTACAAAGAATCTCTGGACCGAGCGGACGGGGGGCGAGCCACCATGGCTTGTGGCTGCTCATGACGAGCAGCAGCAGACGCAGTTCGTTGTAGACAGAATCCTCGAGCTTCACGAGGAAGGCACGCCGCTCAAGGAGATCGCAGTTCTGTTCCGCGCCGGTTACATGTCGGCCGATCTCGAGATCGAGCTGACAAATCGAAAGATTCCATTCGAGAAATGGGGAGGGCTCAAGTTTCTCGAGGCGGCTCACGTGAAGGATGTTCTGGCTTTCCTTCGAATACTGGAAAACCCGCGCGACGAAGTAAGCTGGTACCGGATACTCTTGCTGCTTCCCGGGATTGGCGACGCGACGGCGCGCTCTGCCATCGAAACAATGGCGAAAGCAGCGTGGGAGTCGGCAGCGTTCGGGCGCTACGCACCGCCGCCTCGCGCTCGAGTAGCTCATGCGGCTCTGGTCAAGCTGCTCGATGAGCTGCAGACCGGTCCTTCGGCCGATGAAGCAAGAGTTGCCGTCGATATAGCGCGCGTGCGCATGCTTTATGACAGCATCCTCCGCGAGAAATATGACCGGGCCGAGCCGCGCATCTCAGACCTTGATCAGCTGCAGGTGATCGCTGCTGGTTATCCCGATCGTGCGACTTTTCTCTCCGCGCTCGCTCTCGAGCCGCCGCAGGCGAGCCAGGATCTTGCCGGTCCTTCGTCCAACGATGACAATGACTGCCTGATTCTCAGCACGGCTCATTCGGCCAAGGGAAAGGAGTGGGAAGCCGTGTTCCTGATCTGGGCCGTCGACGGCTGGTTCCCTTCCGCGCGTGCACTTGGCGACGATGAGGAAACCGACGAGGAGCGTCGGCTCATGTACGTGGCCATGACCCGCGCGAAGAATTACCTCAGTGTCACCTATCCGCTAAACGCATACTCAACCCGCCGGGGAGCCGACTACTCCCTCGACCAGCTTTCGCGATTCATCGATCGCGGAGTTCGCCAGAAAATGGAGCGAATCGCCGTAGGAGCCCCGCAGGTCGAAGCGCCAGTCGAGAGGGTTGTGCCACCCATGCTCGACCTCCGCGCCCTTCTACGAGGCCGTTTCGGAGGCTGAATCAGGCCGCTCCTCGGGCCGCATGGCCTTGTTGTGCTCGTGGGACCTTCGAAACCATCCCCAGCCAACGCTTTATCCCCAAAAAAGGATCCTTGGGATTCGCTTTCGCCAGCGAGATAATTCGTCCGATCGCGTACCGGAGATTTCGTCCCTCTTTGACATAGATGCGATCGAAGAGATCGAGATTCTTGGCGTACACACGCCGTGCGAGAAGCGAGGCGTTATCCAGAGGGACCCTCTGCGCGTAGAAGGGTCCGATGGTCTTCAGCCGGGGAGTAATCTCGCTAACCAGCGCTCGCCTCGCTTCGAGGTAGACCGTGTCCCGTGCGGCAATTCGCACATCCTTGTTGCTCGGACCCGGATGCGCCGCATAGGCAGAGTCGAGAGACCTGGCCAGTCGCGTCCAGAACTCGCCAAGCACCTTCTCGTCCTCCCACTCCGCGTCGATCCTCGCTGCCGCTTCCATCTGACCCCGCGACCTGAATAGCGCGGCAGCCCCGCGCGCGCCAACGAAGCTCGCAAACGACTCGTTGAACGCCGCCTGACCCGGTGCATAGAACGTGTTATGAGTCGTCTCGTGAATCACCGTATTCGCCAGATCGAGGCTGTCGATCGCGAGCGTCGTGCTGGTCAGGGGATCGTTGAAGAAACCGAGCGTGCTGAAGGCCGCCGACGGCCTGAGCGCCACATCGTATCCGTCCTCACGAAATGACTTCGCTGCAGCTCGTGCAGCGTCGAAGTCAAAAAAGCCCTTGTACGGAACGCTGCCGACGATCGGGAACCACCAGGTGTACGCCTCGAGACGGTCTCTGTAGGCAGCGGAAAGAACGAGCACAAGAGTGTCGTGATCGAGCTTCGAGTAAGTCGTGAAGCTTTCTTTTGTCTTGAGATGAATCGAATCCTTCGCGTATTGCCTCGCCGCAAGAACAATCGCGAGCTTCCGCCGAACGACCGGGTCAGTACGGGGGTCGCTCGCCAGCTTGTCTATCGGCTGGCGGCGTGCGAGTATCTTGCCCTCCTCCCACGCGCCCCGGCTCAGGTAGCACGCGGTAGGTGACAATGCGACGGCCGCGATCAGGGCTAACGCCGCCACGCCGATCAGAGACTTTCTCAATGCCTGTCCCCGGCCGCCTTAGCGAGCAATCATGCCCTTGGTCCAGATCACCACTGTACCGCACCCGTCCTCGTGTGACATCCCCAGAAATTTAGCGGGTAGTCCGCGATTTCTCGGGTACACCTCGACAGCGTAAAGATCGTTGGCCGATACGACGTCATCGGGCGACGTGGTGCGAACACGGGATCCTGGCTCTCCGACGATGACAGCATCGACGACGAGTCCGTATTCGCACTTGTAGTTACTCGTCATGATCCTGCTGCGATTTCCCCGCCTGTCGACGACTACGTTTGGAATGTTGCTGAGGACGTCTGATGCTCGCAGCGGCCTTATTCTTTCAAGGTATTCGGGGGTGATGAAATGCCCGCTGCCCGCGGCCATCCTTTCGTAGAAACCGACGCGGCGCAATGGCTCCCGGATGTCGCTTACTTCCACCGTTGGAATAACGCGCGCAGTCTGATGCATGCGGATTCGAACTTCGACATTCGATGCCTCAGGAAGAGTCACCTCGAAGTACACAGGTTCGAACCCAACCCGGCGCACGCGAAACAAGGTTCTGCCGGGACGTAGGCCTGTCAGATGAAAGCGGCCGTCTTCATCAGCAGTCGTGCCGGCGTTTTCGTCACCGCGGGTTATGACGGCGAATCGAACTGGCTCGTCGAGCAAGTCGATTACGATTCCACTCAATCCCGAGTTAGGCGCGGCCTGCGCTCCAACCCCTGCGCTGGCAGCGACTAAGAGAACGGCAAGTAACACGAAGCCGCGCATCGGTGTGCGCACCGGAAGCTCTTGAGAGTAGATGCTCTAATCTATGGTGTGGACCAGCTTGCATATGTCAAAAAAACGGTCAGCCACCGGGTGGCTGACCGTTTTTCTGCCTTGCGTTGACTCAGGATCAGGGACTGATTCGCGTCGGCCACCTGTCAAGCAACGTAGCAGCGGCTCCTGTCGCGGAGCCTGCGACCGGACCGCCGCCGATGGAGCTGCTCAACGTGTACGCGACCCTCGGTCCGAATATGACAATCGTAAACGCGGACCCGTCGATGCGCGCGCCTGGAACCGCGTCCAATGGACCGGTGGTAGGCGTGGCCGCCACGGCGGCTACTCCTGCCGGAGCCAGGAAGTCGACGAGGGCAGTGGTTGAACCAGGAGCAGTCGCAGAAATGCGATAGCTATTGGTCCCGGTGGCGACCGGGAAATTCACCCATGCGCTGGCCGTGCCTGGCGCGACGCTCGAGAATGAAGCAGAACCAGGCACCACGCCACCTGTTGCGGCAGCCAGATTCGAGTACACGCTAACGGTGCCAAGAGCCGCAGCCGCGTTGATTACACGAATCGCAACCTGCCCTGCAGGAACTACAGGCGGGATATCCTCGATCAGGATCATCTTCTTTGCGGGCGTCGCGCCGCTCTTCGCGAAACCGTAATGCAGGATCGTGTATTTCTTGCCGGCTTCGAGGTTGAACGTAGCGTCGTCGATCACTGTTTGAACGACAGCTGGAACCTGACATGGGTTGCCTGTACTCCCGGTAAGGGAGCTCGGACATGAGAAAAACGCCTGTACGTGATGCGACCCAGCCGGAATAATCCGCCAGTTTCCGCTGCTCGTTCCAAAAAGAAGGTTCGGTTCGGAGGCGTTGGACGGATAATCCACGACGCGGTAGTCCATTCCCACAGTATCAGGAATCGCGTTCACCCAGCGGATTGCAGCGGAAGCATCAGGTGTTACGATTTTCGACACGTCGCTCTCGCTGCAAGCCGTTGCAGCCAAGGCTACGCTGCCCAGAAGAAAAATACGGGAAAATTGCATCAAATAACTCCTTGTTTGTGAATGCCTGTCACGACTCGGGTGGAGGATCTCCACCCTTGTCTCTGTTTGTGTCGCCATTCGTTATTCCAAGAAAATTCAGCGTCAGAACTGTTGCGACGAAACCAACGACGATCGCGCCGATCAAAAGAGCCGTGCGACTTCGTGAAAACGTCCGCTGCGAGACAACCTTTACATCCTGTGCCCGTAAAGCCAGTTCCTGCCCCTGCCATTCCTGGGTGTCGCCGTTCAGATAGCTCACCTGTGAAACCAGCAGTCGCATTGACGAATCTGACCGCTGCACAACCTTTCCCTCGACTCTCAGGACTTCCGGGCCTGCTCTATCTCCCAGAGCCACCCGCCCCACGTCGTTGATATCGGCGGTCACAATTGCATTCTGACTGACTTCGGAAACCGGTCTCACTGCATACGAGTAACAGCCCGAAGTCCACAAAATGGTGCTGGCGATACCGAGCGACGCGAGCGTTCTGCAAAGGATCACACCGGATTCGCGGCCCGCCGCGCTGACAGCGCGACGGACTGCGACCGGCAATGCCATAGTTCTAGAATTCCCCACCGGCGGAATCTCTACAGCCCGTAGTTACCCTTTGGCGCCGAAGACGGACCACCGACACCTCCGAGGTTGTACAGGGGGATGCCTCTGACGTCGAGCTCCTGGAACGGAACCGGCCACTCGAGCGGCGTGCCTTCCGGCAAGTCACCCCATCCGCGGCTGTCGAAGAACCACGCTCCCATGTGGGTCATCTCGGTCTCGAGGCGCTTCTCCCACTTCATCGCTTCCATGATGTTTCCACAGGCAGCCGTATTGAAAGCAGGCGGCTGGGGAACACGCGGGACGCACGAGGCACCGCCGCCGATCGACTGCGTCGCGGACGTGATTCCCGTCAGCGCCGGGAGATTACCGTTCGCTACTCGGGTAATGTTGATCTTCGTCATAGCGTTGGCAAAGTCACCCTTGTAGATGTAGCCCTCTGCCATCAGCAGGTCCATCTCCGCACGCGTCATGAGCGGATAGGCGCCGTTACGGGTGTTCGCCCAGGCCTGGAATCGATAGTAGTCGTACTGCGACAGATTGAAGGCTGAACCGGCCGGATCGGTCGGTCTGCGGTTTCTGTAGTAAAGATTTGCACGCGGCGGGCTCGGGAAATCGCCGGCACCGGACGTGTTGCGCTGATCGGCACGTGTTTCGCCCGACGGCAGACGTTGATCCTTGGTCTTGATCAAGAAGGCGTACCTGCTCGTGAGCGGCGTCTGGAGCCAGCCGTCGTAGCAGTCACCACCGGCGCCGCAGGCGCGAGCGCTGTCCGCCATTCCTAGAATGATCGGGCTTTGCTGCGACCAGGTATCATATGTGTAGTGCTGTGCGTCGCCGACGGTCCATACGCTGCCCGCTGCGTTCGACATGGTAACCATCAAATCCGTCGGCAGAGCTGCACCAGCGTCCGCGATTACCGCGTCCCAGTTCACTGCTTTTCGTTCGGCTACACTGCGGGCGACGCCCGCGCGAAGGCGCGCTTTCCATCCACGAGCAAGCTGGATCATTTGCGCAGAGGTAAAAGCGTTGCCGTTGACCCAGGTTGTCGGCAGCGTAAATCCGGGAGCCGCGCTGGCAACTGCGATTGCAGTGTCGAGCTGCGCGAGCGCAATGACCATCGCGTCCTTTGCAGCCAGGAGCTTCGGCTCAGCACCCTTGTTACCCGGCGACACGATCGTCATCGAGTCGTACGCAAGAGCGACGTTTCCGTTTGCAGCTCCAATCACCAGCCAGGCGAACGCCCGCGCCCTCTGGTCGGCGGCTGCACTTCCAATGGTGAATCCAGGCCTGTCGAGCGAATTGATGCCGTCCGCAGCAGCCCGGGCGGCACGAACCGAGTTCGAGAACTGTGCGAAGTTCTCATCCTGATAAAGATTACCGCGGTTGTTGGCAATGGCGACACGCGGAATCCCGCTGCGCGGGCCCATACCAAAGTTGTTGAGATCGGAAGAGTTCTCGAACGACATCGTGAGCAGCGCAGGCGTGATCGACGTGTTGCCGCCAAACGCTGCCTGCTGCATACGGCCGTACGAGTTACTGATCGAGGTCTCGACGTCGACCGGGCGCGCGAGCACACGGGTCACGTCGGGGTTGTTGGGGTTTGTCACCGCCAAATCAGTGTCGCAGGCCAGAAGGCCGGCGGCAATTGGAGCTATCAAAAAAATCAGCTTTCGCATGTGAATCCTCGGAAGTTGCGTCTGGCAGCAGGCATCGCCTGCTGCCAGACGTCAATACTGATTAGAAGCTGCTGGAGAGCGAGAATGTGAACGTGCGCGTGTTCGGGAACTGGAACGCATCCACGGCGTTGATCAAGGCAGACCCGGATGAGTTCGCCCCGCTCCCGCCTGTTCCGCTCACGGCTCCAAATCCGACTTCTGGATCGAAGCCGGTGTATTTCGTCCACGTCTTCAGATTGTGCCCGACGACCGAGGCCGTCCAGTCACCGTTGAGTACCGGCAGTTTTCCGAAGTGGTAACCAACGCTTGCCTCACGCAACTTCTTGTAGCTCGCGTCTTCGACGAACCTGGAGTTTGGTCCAAGAACATCGTAGAACCCGCCAAGTCCTGCGGCGTTATCCGGTGAGCTCGCGCGATAGTAATAACCGAGCGGTTTCGCTTCCTCGACGTTTTTGCCGTACTGGTCCTGATCGCCGGCAAGGAAGTCGAGGTGTGCCCAACCGCGGCCCTGATTGTAGACGCTTCGGCCGATTGCGGCATCAATCAGCGCATAGGCCGAGAAGTTCTTGAAAGAGAACGTCTGCGCAAAGCCAAACCGGTACTTGGGCAGCGCGTTTCCGAGCGCTGACACAACTGCCTGGCCTGTCGAATCGCGAATTACGATCGGCATGCCCCAGTTCGTGTTGACCGCTGGATTGAGCTTGCCGTTCTCTCCACCCGCTTTTGTTGTGTAGTACGGGGAATTCTTGGCAAGCGCTGACTGCCACAAATTCTTCTTGATGCCGTCGAACGTCGTGTTGCCGACGCCCGTGTAGACGATATATCCCTCGTTATTCGTCTGGAAATCCATTCCCGATCCGCAGGAACCCTGCAGCGCGCTTGGCAGCTGGCTGCACTTGGTGACGAACTTGCGGCCGTAGAATGTTCCGTACTTCTCACCTTCGCGCGCAAAGAACAGCTTGTCAGTCGCCTGCGCGCTCGCGCCGAACGTGTACGGAGGAACGAGGAGCTTGGTAATCGTTGCCGAGGACCGGTCGTAGGTTCCGCGGATTGAGTAGTTGACGTTGCGACCCTGCAGAATCGGGAGGTTCGCCGACAGCTCAAACGTCTTGCCGTCAAGCTGACCTGCATTCTGATACTGCTGCGACGCACCGTTGAACGCTGCGAGCGGCACGACGAGGATTTGATCCTTCGCCAGGGTCTTCGAGTAGGTCACGCCAAGGCCGAGTCTGTGGAACACTTCCATGTCCGCACCGAACTCCGTCTCCTGAACCGTCTCAGGCTTGAGATCCTTGTTTCCGATCGTCGAGGCGCCGCCGAGAACTCCATTGGACAGCGCGTAGGTCTCGAACTGCGCTGCGAAAACGGGGCGGTTGCCAGCGGTTCCGCGCGATCCACGGAGCTTGAGCTCGTTGATCTGCGGGATAAACCACCACGGCTCCTGAGAAACTCTCCACGCTGCGGAAGCACGAGCCCATGTGCTCCATCGGTTTGCCGATCCGAACAGCGAGCTCCCGTCACGACGGACGAGTCCGCCGAGGACGTAGCGATCCTTCCAGTCAACATCGAGTCCGCCGAAGTAACCGATCGACTTCGTGGTCTGCGTGAACGATGTGATGGAGAAATCGGCGCCGACGTTGTTCAGGTTCGGGACGCCAACGACTGCCAGCGTCGTACCCTGGCCGCGACGGTAATCGTAGAGTGAGTTCTCGTAACCGTAGCGGAACGTTGCACGGGTGTTGAAGTCGGTCCACATCGTCTTCTTGAGGACGAGATCGGCTCCAGTATTGTACTGGTTCTGCATTTCTGAACGCTTTACGAGCGTACCGGCGTTAGTCGTGCTGGCCGGACCCGTCGTCGTTCTGAAGTTCTTGTCGTTCAGCTGCTGGTAAGCGACGTTCGCACCATCGTAGCTGAAGTTGAAATCCATCTGCGCCCACGTCACTGGACGCCACTGAGCGGTGGCACTGCCCAGAAAGCGGTTAGTGTTGGCAACGTCGCGCTGATTCTCGAGGTAGTACAGCGGGTTGTAGTTCTGCGAGCCGCCGCTGCCAAGATTTGGACGAATATAAAGGCGGCCAAATTCGTCACGCGCTTCCAGATTGGCGAGCGGAATCGTACGTGTCAGGCGGAAAAACGCGCCACCGCCGTCTTCCTGCGTAAATCCGTCCTTGCGGTCCTTTGAGAAGTAGCTCGTCAATCCGAGCGTCCAGGCACCCTGCGTGCGATCGAGATTCAGACGTCCGCTCTGTCGCTTGAAACCATCGAGGAACACAATTGCGCCGCCTTCAGAGTACGAATTGGCGCTGGCAAAGAACGATGTGTTTCCGCTCCTTCCACGCATGTCGATGTTCTGCTGCCAGAAGGGCTTGGGATCGGCAAACTGCTCGATAGCATCGTAGTTCACGCCCGGCCATTTCTCGTTCTCGAAGACGTTTCGGAGCGGGCTGCCGGCGGTCGTTGCAGACAGCGTCGATCCGGGATCAATCGGGAAGGACCCAATCGGCGACAGCGCAAAAACGTCGCTGTAGCTATTGATGCGCTTGACTTCGGAGATGTAGTCGATCGAGCGGGCGCAGGAATTTGATGCCTGGCCGGTCACGTTGATGCAGAAACGCGTTCCCGTCTCGTCGAGACGATAGGCGTTTGACTGCGACAGCTTGAACTTGTGCTCGATGTTGCTCGATCCATACTCGCTGCGCGTGCTGAAACGCATTCCTTCTGGACCGCCCTTGCCGGACTTGGTCGTGATGGCAATGACGCCTCTCGCAGCGCGAGCGCCGTAAACAGAAGATCCCGCAGCTCCCTTCACCACTTCGATGCTGGCGATGTCATCTGTATTGATGCTGGCCAGTCCACCACCGCCAGTGTTGCCGAGCTGGTCGCTCATCACAACGCCGTCGATAATGTAGAGCGGGCTCGCACCGGTACCGGACGTCGAGATGGACGTCGGAGCACGAAGCATGACGGATGGCGGCGCGCCAGGACGTCCCGACGCCGCAACGATGTTGAGTCCAGCCACTTTGCCGGAGAGCGCCGTGAGCGGATTTGACGACGGGACCTTCTGGAGGTCCTCAGCGTCGACACGCGCAACCGAGAAGGCCACCTTCGTTTGCTCGGTGGCGCCCGTGACTCCCGTCACGACGACTTCGGCAAGGCGGTTCACGTCTCGGCGCAGCGAGAAATTCGCGGTCTGGGCGCCGGCGCGAAGCGTTACAGACTTCAACTCGGGTGTGTATCCGATGGCGCGGACCCGCAGGTTCACAGCCTGACCGCTTAGCCGTGCCTGGGGGATGACGATGGAGTAACTGCCGGTCTCGCTCGTGCCTACCGAGATCTGCAGCTCAGGGATCGTCACGTTCGCGCCGCGGAGGGCAGTGCCGTCTTGCGACTGCACCCGGCCCGTGATCGTCGCCTGGGCCTGCGCAAGCGCAGGGATGACGCCGATCAGTGTTGCAACAACACCAAAGATCAAACTCGTAGAACGGAATAGTCTCTTCATACGAACCTCAAGAAGTGATTGAGAAACCACCAGGCGCGCTCATCGTCGAAAGTTCGCGTGAGGACGCCTATGCCTTTTGCCGGCTGAAACCGATCGATTCCGTTTCTCCTATAAGGTGGGGGTGAGAAAACGAGTATCTGGTGGCGCGGTCGGGCGGAACGGACAGAGTCACTGCAACGCTAGTCAGCGTCGCCGTGTTCAGAGCCGTTGATGGGCTAGAAAAAAAAACATGCCGGTCCGCCATGACCTCCGGTGGGCCAGGTCCGGACCGAATAAAGGCTTTCGCCTCTGGCCCAATATGAATTGCCTTTTACACAAAGCAAGTTCTTTTTTTTAAAGTCTGATTTGGGTCAGACGGGTCGGTTACTCAATGCTAAAGCTCGCCTTACCTGTTTGCAGACATTCCAAAACCCTGGCGGAACCGACTGTTCGCGCTGGACGGCTGCGTTAAGCAAGCCTACTGTATGGTCCGCCACGCCCCCCCCGAACGTCAGAATTCCCACAGGAGATCGTATGGCCCGCTCACTGAGAACCGTCGTCATTTCTCTTTCTCTCATCGCAACGGCCGCGTGCGCGTCATCGGGCGCCCAGAAATCGTCCGGCTCACCGGATAAGCTCTCGAGAGCCGAGATCGAAGCGACCAACAGCACATCTGTCTACGACGTGATCAATCGCCTCAGACCGAACTGGCTCCGCCCCCCCGGAATGACGATGACAGGGATTCAGAACAGCGGTGCCCAGCGCGTAACCGTCTACCTGGACAATCAGCCACTAGGCGGGATCGAAACACTCCGCACCATCACAACGCTTACCGTCGCATCGATGGAATTCCTGAGTCCCACCCGCGCCGCAAATGTGGTAAGCAACCTGCCAAATGGCATCGCTACGGCCGTAATCCTGATCAAAACAAGGTAGGGAGCGAGCCGTCGGGCGTGTTATTTTTGAAGGGTGTCCTTTGTTCATCTCCACTGCCATTCCGAATACTCGCTTCTCGACGGCGCCAATCGAATTGATGACCTCATTTCGCGGGCGAAGGAGTTCGAGCAGCCGGCATTAGCAATCACCGATCACGGCAACATGCACGCTGCCTGGGAGTTCCAGGAAAAAGCGCGCAAAGCCGGCATCAAGCCCCTGATCGGCATGGAGGCGTACGTCGCCCCCGGCAGTCGACATGTCAAAGAACGCGACGGCTCGCGGAAGCCCTACTACCACCTCGTGATTCTCGCCAAGAACGAGATTGGCTACAAAAACCTCATCAAGCTCTCCTCGCTCGGATACACGGAAGGCTTTTATTCGAGACCGCGGGTCGATCGCGAGCTTCTCGCCCGGTACAGCGAAGGATTGATCGTTTCTTCCGCCTGCATGGCCGGAGAGATTGCCGTCAATCTCCTCGGCGACAACTGGGATGCAGCAAAAGAGACTGCAGCGTGGTACGCCAACACCTTCAAGGACTACTACCTCGAAGTTCAGGCGCACAATTCCGAGAACCAGGCGGAGCTGAACCGCAGAGTCTTCAAGCTCGCGGCGGATATTGGTCTTCCAGTTGTCGCGACAAACGATGCGCACTTCCTTAGAGAATCAGACCACGAATCACACGACGTACTGCTTTGCATCGGGCTCGGCAAGGAATACGCCTCGCCTGACAGGATGCATTACGACAAGGGCCTGTACTTCAAGCATGCCGGGGAAATAAGGGACGCATTTCCCGACAGGCCCGACGTGCTCGAGAATACGCTTCGAATCGGTGACGAATCGACAATCGCACTGTCGAAGCAGTACCAGGTCCCCGCATTCCCGCTGCCGCCAGAAGCCTCCACCGAAAATGACTTTCTCGTCATGCTTTCGGAGAAGGGCGCCCGCGAGCGCTACGGTGAGGATCTGTCGCAGGAAGTTCGTGACAGGCTCAAATACGAGCTCGACGTAATCACGAAGACGGGCTACGCGGGATACTTCCTGATCGTCGCGGATTTCATCAAGGCCGCCCGCGACAAGGGAATTCCCGTTGGCCCCGGTCGTGGATCGGCTGCCGGCTCACTCGTCGCTTACTGCCTGCGCATCACCGACGTGTGTCCGCTTCGCTTCGACCTGCTTTTCGAGCGCTTCTTGAATCCGGAACGCGTGTCGATGCCTGATATCGACGTCGACTTCTGCTTCGAGCGGCGCGGCGAAGTCATCGACTACGTGCGCGAGAAGTACGGACGCGATTCAGTCGGACAGATCATCACGTTTGGAACTCTCAAGTCTCGCGCTGCGGTGAAGGACGTTGGACGCACGCTTGGGTTTACGCCGGCGGAGACAGACGGGCTCGCCAAGCTGATTCCCAACCAGCCCAACTTCTCGCTCACCGTCAAGGAAGCGATCGACAAGGTTCCGGAAGTTCGCAAGCTCTATCGCGACGAAGAGCGCTACCGCGAGCTTCTCGATTTCGCGATCGCACTCGAGGGACTCTCGCGTCACGCCGGGGTGCACGCGGCAGGCATTGTCATCGCGCCGGGACCGCTCGACGATTACGTGCCCGTGTGTACGCAGAGCTCCAAGGGCTCCGGCGCCGGCAGCGATGAAAGCACTGTCGTAACGCAGTACGACATGAACGCGCTCGAAAAAGTCGGCATGCTGAAGATGGATTTCCTCGGCCTGACGACACTCACGATCATCTCCGACGCGCTGGCATCGATTCGCGCGCGCACCGGCTCGGCGCCCGACCTCGATACGCTGCCGCTCGACGATCCGGAAACGTATAGAATGCTGCGGGCGGGAAAGACCGCGGGCGTGTTTCAGTTCGAATCGCATCTCGGCACCGATCTCCTCAAGAGCATGCGCGCCGATCGCTTCGACGATCTCGTCGCTTCCAATGCCCTCATGCGCCCGGGCCCGCTCGACGCGGGAATGCACAAGGTCTACATCCGCAGAAAGAAGGGAGAAGAGAAAGTTTCCTACCAGCTTCCCGAGCTGGAGGAGATTCTCAATACTACCTACGGTGTCATCACCTATCAGGAGCAGGTGATGCGCATCGCGCAGAAGCTCGCGGGCATTTCGCTCGCCGAAGCCGACGTGCTGAGAAAAGCAGTAGGAAAGAAAGACGCCGAGTTGATCCGCTTCGAGCTTGGAAAGTTCGTCGAGAAGGCAGTCGCGCGCGGCTACGACCCGAAGATCATCGACGACATATCGGGACAGATCGAGACGTTCGGCCGATACGGCTTCAACAAGTCGCACTCTGTTGCCTACTCGATCATCTCGTATCACACCGCGTGGCTCAAAGCCCATCACGCGGCTGATTTCATGGCGGCGCTGCTCTCTGCGATGATCGGCGACACCGACAGCGTCGTCAAATACATCAACGAAGCGCGTGAGATTGGTATCGAACTGCTGCCGCCGGACGTGAACGAGTCGGGTTACAAGTTCACTGTTATCGGCGACAAGAAAATCCGCTTCGGTCTCGGCGGCGTCAGAAATATCGGCAGGTCGGCGATCGATTCGATTCTTCAGGCGCGCGAGAAAGGTCCGTTCACGTCGATTTTCGATCTTGCTTCGCGCGTTGACCTTCGTGTCTGCAACAAGCGCGCATTCGAGGCACTGATTCCGTCCGGAGCGCTCGATGGACTCGGTGGACACCGCGCGCAATACATGACGATTCTCGACACCGCTCTTCGCGAAGCATCGCTGCAGCAGGAAGAGGCAGCGTCGGGCCAGGTTTCGATGTTTGGCGTTCCGTCATCGAACGGGCATAAGGATTCTCACGAGCACGTTCAGCAGACTCTGCCGAACATTGCCCCGTGGATTGAATCGATTCGGCTGGCGAAAGAAAAAGAAATCCTCGGATTTTATATCTCGGGACATCCTCTCGAGCCGTTTTCGACCGAGTGCGAGCTGTTCGCGACACATAAGGTCGCCGACCTCGGCGGCTGGAGCCCTGATCCGATGGCGCTCGCGATCGTCGTGACGGCAATAAAGCGACAAACCAGCAAGCGCAGCGGGGCCGAGTTTGCGAGGCTGACCATCGAAGACTTTTCAGGATCCACGGAAGTTCTCGTTTTCCCCGAGAAGTGGTCCGCTCTGAACGACCAGATCAAAACCGATGTTCCAATGTTGCTGAAGGGCGGATACGCGCGCCGCGATCAGGATGCGGACAATCCTTCTTTCGTCGTCGAATCGGTTACCAAGCTCGCCGAGCTCCGGGCCAACGGGCAGGTGAAGATATCTATCGAGCTGAAACGCGACGCAGACAGGTCGCCGGCCGTGATCGATGAGGTGCGGTCCATCGTCGAGGCATTTCCCGGAACGGTGCCGCTGGAGATCCAGTACAGTGATGGAAACGGGTTGCGGGCGACACTCCGTTCCCGCAGTTTGACTCTCGCCGTAAGCACAACTGCGATGAGCGAGCTGCGCTCGCTGCTCGGCGACGACTCGGTTCGGCTGCAACGCGGGAGCAAATAACGTGGCGACGTCAGGACAGGCGCTGGACTTCGAGAAGCCGATTGTAGAGCTGGAAAGGCAGATCGAGGAGCTGAAGCGGATGGCCGGCGAGCGGCAAATGAGCGTCGTTGAGGAAATCGCGCCGCTCGAGCGCAAGCTCATCGAGCTAAGGGAACAGATATATCGCAACCTCACGCCCTTTCAGCGCGTCCAGGTGGCGAGAAATCCCAGGCGCCCCTTCACGTCTGAGCTGATCGACCTCGTCTTCACGGATTTCGTCGAGCTGCATGGAGACCGCGCATTCCGCGACGACCCGGCGATCATCGGCGGGTGGGCGCGTCTCGACGGCGAGACCATCATGGTCATGGGCCAGCAGCGTGGACGTGACACCAAGGAGCTGCTCAAGCGCAACTTCGGCATGCCCCATCCGGAGGGCTATCGCAAGGCTCTTCGCCTGATGAAGCTGGCCGAGAAGTTCCACGTGCCGGTGCTTACATTCATTGATACGATGGGCGCGTGGGCTGGAATCGGCGCAGAAGAGCGCGGACAGTCCGAAGCCATCGCGCGAAACCTGTTCGAGATGAGCTCGCTGACCGTGCCGATCATTGCGACCGTCATCGGCGAGGGTGGCTCTGGCGGGGCGCTGGCTCTGGGAGTCGCAGACCGTGTGCTGATGATGGAGAACGCTGTATACTCCGTAATCAGCGTCGAAGGCTGCGCGACCATCCTGTGGAAGGACGGCAAGAGCCCGGAGATGCGTGAGAAGGCGGCGACCGCCCTCAGAGTGACGGCTCCCGATTTGTTCGAGCTCCGGGTGATCGATGAGATTATCCCCGAACCACCGGGCGGAGCACATACCGATCACGCCGCCGCCGCAAAGGTTTTGCAGGAGACGTTGAACAGGCATCTCGATGAGCTGCGGAAGTTCCGCCCCGAGAAGCTCGTTCGAAGACGCAGGCAGAAATTCCTGCGTCTCGGGCAATGGACAGAGTAGGCGTACCGGTAACCGGTACCCGGCAACCGGTACCAGCTCAATTGGCTCACTTAATCGAAGTAGCATTCAGAGGAAACCGAAAAGAGTTCTTCCTCTGGGACTATCCAAGCCCACCCGCACTCAAGGCCGCGATCATCGTCGATGCCGACCGCGGTGAGGATCTGGGCGTGGTCCACTCCCACGGCGAGCTTGCACAGATTCGAAACGGCGGCTGTGCTCATGGCTGCGGCACGTCCGCGCCCACGCGGAAGGCCTTGCGTGTAGCCACTGGAAAAGACAAGGCGAGTGCCTCCGAGCTCGACAAGCTGAATGAGGAAGCGCGTCGCAAAGGAATGGAGCGCGTGCGGGCAAACAACCTCGCCATGAAGCTCACCGACGCCGACTGGCAATGGGACAGAAAAAAGCTGACTTTCTATTTCACCGCCGAGAAACGGGTCGACTTCAGGAATCTCGTCCGTGATCTCGCGTCACTCTTTCGTACACGCATCGAGCTCAAGCAGATCGGTGTGCGCGACGAAGCCAAGCGCCTCGACGGAATCGGACGCTGCGGCCGCCAGTATTGCTCGGCCTCATGGCTTCCGGAGCTGCGACCGGTCAATCTTGGCGTGGCAAAAGATCAGAAGTTGTCGCTCAATCCGGCACAGATCTCCGGAGCATGCGGACGCCTGATGTGCTGCCTGCGGTACGAGCATGAGTTCTACGTGCAGAGCCGAAAGCGCTTCCCCAAGGAAGGAAAGATTCTCACCACTGCCAGGGGAGAAGAAAAACTCCTGGCGATCGACATCTTTCACGAGCGGCTGACTTTGAGATCGGCAGAAGGCGAGACTCGCGTTGTGCCACTCGCAGAATTCAACCGCGAGATGGCTGCGGTCGCTGGCGGAACAGCGGAGTCTTACCTGAATGAAACAGCCGCCGAAGATGAGTCGAGCGACAACCACTTCGATGTGTCTCCCGAGTTGATGTACACACTGGAACACGAAGTCGCTTCCGTGAAGGAGCACATTGTCCTGGAGCCCGGCGGCGTGGATTTGTCCGCGGAGCCTGTGGTGGCGGGCGATGGCGGGACAACCGACGCTGCATCCAGTCGTGCGGGTGACCACGACGACTCGGGCGCCCGTCGCAGGCGCGGACGGCGAGGCGGCCGGCGCGGTCGCGGTAGCGAGCCAGGAGAGCCGCAATAGATGGGACGCTTTTACATCACAACGGCAATCGATTACGCCAACGGTGACCCGCACCTCGGCCACGCATTCGAGAAAATCGGCGCTGATGTTATTGCGCGGTATCGTCGCATGTGCGGCGATGACGTTCACTTTCTGATCGGCATGGACGAGCACGGCCAGAAGGTGGCGACGGAGGCTGCGGACCGCGGAATCTCGCCGCAGGAACTGGTCGATCAAACGGCCGTGCGATTCCAGGAAATGTGGAAGCGCCTGTCGATCTCGCACGATCAGTTCATTCGCACAACCGAAGCGAGTCACCACGATGGCGTGACCGCACTGATCGAAGCAATCTTCGAGCACTCACCCGACGATTTCTATGAGAAGGAATACGAGGGCTGGTACTGCGTCGGCTGCGAATCGTTCAAGAACGACAACGAAATAATCCAGGGCAAGTGCATCCTGCACCCCACGCGGACGCTTCAGTGGGTAGCCGAGCGCAACTGGTTCTTTCGCCTGTCTGCCTATACCGACAGGCTTCGGGAGCTGATAAGGGGAACCGATTTCCTCGGCCCGAAGAGCCGGAAGAACGAAATGCTGGCGCTGCTCGATCAGGGCCTCGAAGATATTTCTGCCAGCAGGTCGAGATTTTCGTGGGGTGTTCCGTTCCCGCGGGCGTCGAGCAGTGGGGAAACGCAGACAACTTACGTGTGGTTCGACGCGCTTCCTAACTACCTCACCGCGACTGGATATCCTGCCGCCGGCTTCGATGAGCGGTGGCCGGCCGATGTGCATGTCATCGGAAAGGACATAACACGGTTTCACTCGATCATCTGGCCGGCGATGCTGATGGCCGCAGGACTCGAAGTTCCGCGACACGTCTGGGCACACGGATTCGTGTTGCTCGCCGGTGAGCGGTTCAGCAAATCGGCAGGCGTCCGCCTCGACCTCGATGAAACAATAGACCGGTTCGGGCCCGACGCCTTTCGCTATTTCCTGATGCGCGAGGTGCCGTTTGATGGTGACGGAAATTTCTCATGGGAAAGGTTCGAGGAGCGTTACAACGCCGAGCTCGCGAATGCGTTTGGCAATCTTGCCAGTCGCACGATCTCGATGGTGGACAGATATCGCGACGGCGTCGTTCCAGCCGGGCGCGACGAAGCAACTGACGCTGCTGACGCGGTGGATCTTGCGGCGTATCACGCCAACATGAATGGTGACGGCGCATATCTTCTTCACGAGGCACTGAAGGCTGTCTGGCGGACTGTCGGGCGGGCGAACGAATTCGTCGACCGGCAGGCACCATGGAAACTGGCGGCTGACGAGACGCGCTCCGCTGACCTCGATCTCACGCTTGGCTCTCTTGTCCGACAGCTTGTGCGCCAGACCGCGCATATCGCTCCCTTTATGCCTGCGCGAGCGCAGGAGCTATGGCAACGGCTAGGAGCCCCCGGACGGGTGACCGACCACACTTTCGACGAAGCGGGTCAGCTCGATCCTGCCGGGTGGAAAGTCACCAAGGGTGACCCCCTCTTCCCGAAAGAGCAGAAGTGACCAGATGACGCGCCGGCTTTGACATTTTTCGGTCCCGGCGGTTAACTACACCGACCGGGTTGTAGCAGGTATTCCTTTCAGAGAGGTAGGAAAGAGAATGAAGCAGCGAATGTTTGTCGCCACGCTGAGCGCCGGAGCGCTCGCCCTCACAGCTTGTGCTCACACTGTGCCCGTTGAAGGCGCAGCCACCCCGGCTTCGTCGGTTTCGACCTCCCCCGGCGGCGGAAGATGGAACGCTCGAATCACGTCGGTAATGCAGAATCGCGGAGATGTTGGCCAGAGCACCAGGGACAATAGCTACGGATCGGCCGATTGGACTCGCGGAGCCGGCCCTACCCTGTCCGTCGTGAATCTTACATTCACGTACTCGGGCCAGGAGCGCGACCTGAGCTGGGCACTGATTGCCGGGAACTGTGGAATGGCGGCCCTGCCGCTCATTCCAATGGCGAATTTCTCGAACCTTAGCGTCGGAAGCGGCGGACGAGCGCAAATAACTGCAAGCCTGCCACTCGAGCTTCCGGCGTCAGGGACATACCACGTCGACATTTACAAGAACAGATCGGGCGATCCGTCAGCGCTTGTTGGCTGCGGCAACTTCAGGTACAACGCGAAGTAGGAAAGCAAAAATATCGGGCTCAGAGGCCCGTCTTTTCTTTTAAGAGCAAAAAAAGGGCACGCCTCGATGAGGCGTGCCCTTTTTGTCGTGCCCTTGCTCCTTACATCTCCGGGAAGACCGGGTTCGGCGATGCTCCGCCGTAGGTGTAGACAGGCAAGCCGAGCGTCTCGAGCTCCTTTGCAGGAAGCGGGAGATGACGCGGCGTACCCTTCTGGAGGTTTGTGCCTCCCTGGAACGCCCAGATGTTACCGATCGCGAGTCCGTTATATGTCACGGTCGGATCGATACGACGACGGTCGAACCAGCCCTGTGCTGCGCCGGAGTCAAACAGCTCGACGTCGCGCTCGTAGAAAATCGCGCCCAGGAGCTCGTTGTTCGACGTGGCTGCCGTAACTGCGGGCAGACCGCCGCGACCAACCCGTGTCTTGTTGATCAGCGTTGCTGCGCGAGCCTTGTCGCCGTTCGTGCGAATCAGCGCTTCGGCGATCAGCAGATCGTTTTCCGCCTGAAGAACATACGGGGCGGGCCCGAGCTGCGTGTTGTCGTTGTAGTAGGAAGCATCGATATAGCGTGCATGCGCCCACTGTGACCAGAAGTAAAGTCCGCGAGCAACTGCGTACGGAACCGCCTTCTCAAACCAGAAATCAGCGCCGGCCTGCTCGATGTTACCAGCGGCGTTCGGCGTGCCGTGTGAGAAACGAAGGTCAGGAATGACCGGGAACGGCGGAGGCGTCGTCGAGGTCCAGATTGTCGGCTGGGCGTTCGTCGCAGCTTCCTGAATGATACGCTGGTCGACGCGGACCCAGCTGCCATCGGCAAGATCGCCGTAACCCTTCATTTCGTCATACCACGTGAATCCACCGTCGCCAAACGCCGAGAGGTTGAACGGCGCCGTTCCGGTGGAAATGCCCGCGTTGGCGTAGGTCAGGACCTTGGCCCAATCCGTCGCGGCGTTCTCTGTAGCATTGCGAGCATTGTAAGCAATGACGCGCGCTGCAATCGTGTTCGCCATCTTCACGAAATTCGGCGCCGTCAGATTCAGATCCTTTGACGTAAAGTCCTGCGAGATGGTCCACGACTTACCCGTCGCGGCCGCAATCGCCTTGTTCAGGCTGACGATCGACGCATCGCGCATGGCCTTGTAGTCAACCAGAACAGCGGTACCCTCGCTGTCCTCGGTGACTACGAAACCCTTATCCCAGATCTGCGATTCGAAGCCGAGTGCCATTCCCTGAACCAGCCAGGCAAAGGCTTGCATCTGCGGCGTCTCATCCGCCGAGCTCGGCGTCGGAGCAACGCGAACATTGTTCTTGATCGCTCTCAGCCCGTCGTTGGCAGCTCCAAGCGCACCGTACACGGCATCGTACGGCTGCGAGGAAACACGGCCGTCAGTTGCAGCTGAGCTGTTGTTGTAGGCCAGACGCGGCTCCTGACCGTTGAAGCGGGCACCGAAGTTACCGAACGCCATGGTGAAAACGTCGGCCATGACGGCCGTCGCGATGCCAGGATTCGGCTCGCAAGGCGCGACTGCGCAGCCCTGCATGGCGAGATACATCGTGTTGTACGAGGATCCGATGAGCTGGCGCACGTCCGATCCAGATGAGATCGCGCGAGCGACATCGGGCTGGTTCGGGTTCGTGACGTTCAGGTCTGGATTGCAAGCGGCGGCCAGCGCGAGAACTGCCGCGCCTCCTGCCACCGTTGCGAATCGAAGTTTATTCATGAGTGATATATGTCCATGTGACCGGAGACTGTCCCGGGCCAATCGGCCCGGTACAATCCCCGATCTGTTTGGTTAGAAGCCGATTTCGATCTGGCCGGTGACCTGGCGGAAGCTCGGATAACGGAAGCCGTCAATTCGGAAATTGAAGTCACCATTCGAGCTCGATTCTGGATCGAAGCCTGAGTAATTCGTCCACGTCTTCAGGTTACGGCCAATCAGCGCAACCTTCACCGTTCTGCCCGTGCCGAGGAAGCGCACTGAGTTCAGGATGCTCTGCGCGAAGTTGTAGCTCAGCGAAAGCTCGCGGAGCTTCACGTAGCTGCCGTCTTCGATGAAGAAGCTGTTCGGCTCGAGCGCGTTGTAGAAGCCCACGTTGTAGTACTCGAGGGCCTTCTTGTTCGCGGCCGGCTTGCCGAACTGATCGAGTGCGCCGTGACGCTGATCCTGGAACATCCACTGCTTCGTGAAGTTATAGATGTTGCCACCGCGTGTTCCGTCGAGCAGACCGTACACGGTGAATCCATGGAAGCGAACGGTGTTCGCAATTCCGAACGTGTAGTCGGGGTTTACGTCACCGATCTTGACCTGATTGTTGCCTTTCGTGTCGACATACTGCTGGGCGCGCTCGGTCACCAGACCGCGGGTTCCCTTGAGCACGACGAATCCGTCATCGTTGACTTCGTACTTGGCATTGAGGTCGACGCCTGCGTTGAGCGGGTTATCGCCCATTTCGGCGATACTGGTTGCCCAGCGCTGTCCGTAGATGACACCCAGCTGCTCACCGGCCTTGTAGAAGAAGATCGCCTGACCCTGCGATCCCGAGCCGACGCGGAACGGAGCGCGGTTCAGCTCGTCGATCTTCTGACGCGACTTTTCCGCGGTCACCGTGAAGTTGTAGCTGAAATCCGGGCGATCGATGACGCGCGTGTTGAGCGAGCCTTCGATTGTCCGTCCGCCGATGCGGGCAGCGTTCTGCCACTGCGACGTGAACCCGCCCGACTGCGCGAGCGAGAGCGGAACCTGAAGGAATGCACCTTCAGTGTGACGATCAGACTTCACGACTTCGAGGTCGAAGCGGTCGAGGAAGCTGGCGTTCAAGCCAACTTCATTCTCAGTCTGCTTCGCGGGCTCGAGCTCCTTGTTTCCGAGTGTGTTCTTGGAAATCGTACCGGCCGAAACCGAGTAGGTCTCGTACTGGTACTCGAATCCGGGGCGAAGACCAGCCGTTCCACGCGCTGCGCGGATCTTGAGGTCCTGGAAGCCGGGGATCTTGAAGTCCTGGCTGATTCTCCAGGCTCCGGAGAGTCCATAGTAGTTAGCCCATCGGTTTGCCGAGCCGAACAGCGACGAGCCGTCCCTGCGTCCGACGAGCTGAAGCAGGTAGCGATCGTCGAAGTTGAAATTCTGCACGACGTTGCCGTTCATCGTACGAATATTCTGGATGTTCGACGTCGCAGAGAGCTGCGTCGGGTCACCGGCCTGAAGATCAGGAACCGATGCAACCTTCAGCGCGCCAGTCGACGTGTTGAAGAAGTTGTTCCGCTCATCCTCGTACTGGTACGTGAGGCGAGTCGCCGAGTGAAGCTGTCCAAGCGTGAAGTTCGCAAGTCCGGAGATCTGCGAGTTCGACGACTGGTTGTTGGTGGTGTTGAGCGCAAGCGTACCGGTCGACTGCGACTCGGTTGTGGTGTTGCCTCCGATCAGACCGCGATCGAGGAAGTTGGACACACGCTGGTTCAGACGGTCCGTGCCGTAGCCGCCGTCGATCGTGAGCCAGCCGAACGGACGATAACGAGCCGAGAACGAGCCGATGATGCGCTCGCGACGGTCGTTGTAGCTGCGCTGGAAAAGATCGAGCAGCGGGTTACCACGTGCTGTTCCACCTGCAGCTGCAACCGGAAGAACCGGCGTGTACTTCGTGCCGCAATCGGCCTGCGTTGGCGCGTTGAAGTTGCAGGCGGCAGTTGCGTTGGGGTAGACAAGGCTGATGTCAGGCGGGGCCTGGAGCAGCGAGAAGAACGCTGATCCCGAGCCCGAGCTGATGCCGGGCGGCTGATCGCTGAACGACAGGCCGTAGGTCAGTGCTGCAGACATATCTGCCTTGGAGCCAAGACCCTGGTCGAGGTTAAGGCGGAGATTCTGACGGCGGAAGCCTTCGAGCAGCGGAAGAATTCCGCGGTCGGTGTCGCGGCTGAACGACGTCGAGAAGTTCGTGTTGTCACGACGCAGTGCGATCTGGGCGTAGTTCGTGACGCTGCGGCCATCCTGAAGGTTTTCCTTCAGCTGATCGCGCCAGGTTCCCGCCGGGAACGAATTCTCGATGTAGTGAGTAGCGTTCAGCAGGCGCTGTCCCGAGGCATTGATGATGAACTGTCCGTTGATAAGCGAATCCGGGTGGTGCTGGAGGAGCGGGACGTAGTGCTCGACCGAGCTCGTGCCGAATTCGTTGCGGGTGAGGAAGCTCACCTTTCCTTCCGGTGAATTCTTGCCGCGCTTGGTTGTGACGGCGACAACGCCTGCGGCGGCAGCGGAGCCATACGTGTTGGCCGAGGCCGCGCCCTTCAGGACTTCGATCGTCTCGATGTCATTTCCATTGATGTCGGCGAGGCCGTTCTGCGCGATGACGCCGTCGATGAGAACGAGCGGGGACTGCGTACCGACGCCGAGGTTGGTCGACGTGCGGACGCGGATCGCGGGTGACGAGCCAGGCTGTCCCTGCGTGAAGGACACGCGGACGCCGGCGACCTTGCCAGCAAGGGCGGTCGCTGGCGAGATCGCCGGCACGTCCTTGAGCTGCGCTTCGCCAACGTGACCAACCGAGATCGTCAGGTTCTTTGCAGAGGTCGCTTCAGCGACACCGGTGACGATGACATCTTCGATCTTGCTGGCTTCCTGCGACATCTGGAAGTTCTGCACCGACGATCCAGCGGTGATGTTGATGTTGCGGCTAACCGGACCGAATCCGATGCGGCGTGCCGTAACAACGACGTTCTGACCGACAGAGGTGGCCGGAACTGTCATTGTATACGTGCCATCAACTCTCGTGTTGCCGCCGACACCCAGCCCGAGGGATGGAATGACGACGTTCGCGCCGGGAATCGGATTCCCGTTCGCGTCGGTTACGCGGCCGGTGATCACTGTTTGGGCCTGCGCACTCGATGCAATCGCGGACGATGCAATGAGGGCCAGGCCGGCAGCGAGCAGCCGTCCGACTCGTCTAAAACTGATCATAATTGACCTCAAGTTCGGAAAATGTGACCGGCCCGATCCGCTCTATATGATGGAAGGCCGGGTAAACCATTTGATGCGGTACCGCTGTCCCATTCGTGGCGACCCCCTCTGATCCCGGTGCGGTCACAGGTAAGAGCGGGTTCGGGACGAATGCCGAACTCTCAAGAACTTATTATTGCCATCGCATCCCTCCGCTGAGGTTGAAACTCGCGCTCTTCACGGTGCGTAAAGACGGCTGGATAAATCCGATCGCGAAATGGCAAAATGCCCCGCTCGCTCATAGCGGGCGGAGGCGCCATCAAATTCAGTTGTGCCAAACGAACCGCGCCTGTGTAGACGCAGCTGTGCGGTTTTGTCACGCAATTATGACCTGTCCTGCGGAACGAAAAAACTACTTGGACGCTTCGAGCGTCCATTCAAAACCACGAGGCACGGTCGGCGGCGCTAAACAAGCGGCCAGCCAGAGGGTGTGAAGAAAATGTAGACATGGGTACGGCGGCTGGCAAGCCCGCCGTCAGGGTCCCCTCAGCTTGTCGCTCTTTGCAGGAATACAAGACGGTAGAAACCCGCAGTCCCCCGGGGAAAAGCTTGCCAGAACACGCGATGGAGGCTGTCCATCGCCCATGGCTTATACCGTCAATGTTTCGTCTCCACTGCGATCACACCACCCATATTTCCTGCACCATACTTTGTCGTTGCTTCCCATGATCGATAAAGGCGTATCACAGAAATCTGCCCCGCCGGAATCGATCGGAGTGTAAGAACTGGTCCGAAAGCCTGGTCATCGAGGTAAACCGTCGGCAGCGATGACGAGGTGCTGTCACGCGACAAGGTGGTCTTTCCCCTGTAGCTCAGAAAGTTTCCCCTGAGAAGCTTGACCGCGTCATAAGCATTCTGGGCGCGCGAAGCGGCGATCTCGCCTTCTGTGATCACGGCATTGTCCACCCCAGGCTCCGGCCGCGCGTGAACGCACGCCAGTAGCCCCACCGAGAGCACTGTCGTCAACAGTCGAAAGGATCGCATTGGATCTCCGGGAGGGAATGGCTGGAACCTGAAGCCCGGTACTCAATTTCGCCAGACCCCCGTATTACGATCGATCACACACGGAAAAAAGAAATGGCCCCCAACCGCGGGGCCATTCCTTGAAACCTATGGGAACTTTGTCTAGTTGCAGACCGGTGTGAGGTTCCCGCCGCGCTGATCCGCTTCATTCTGCGGAATTGGAAGAGCCTTGAGGAAAATGTCCCCCGTGCGCTCCTTCTTGAAGTAAGTCGCATTCAAAAGGCCGTACGCTCTCAGATCCACGAGCCTGTGCGCGCTCTCGAAGAGCAGAGAGTACCGCTTTTCAGTCAGAATCTTGCTGATGGCGTCGGCCGCATTCGCGAAAGGTCCAAGAGGGGCGAGCCCGCCGGAGGCAGAGCGAACGAAGTTGACGTCGGCCAGCGCGCCAGCCAGATCCCCAAGTCCAACCTTTGCCTGAGCGCGAAGCAGCACGAGCTCCTCGTTCTTCAGGTAAGCAATGCTCTGAGTCTGGTTCACACTGAAGTTGGACCTGTAGGTAAGACCCTGCAGGCTGGCCTGTGTGATGGGAATGATCTTGGAGCCACGACGATCACCCGCTTGCAGACTGTCGCTCACCTGTGGGTTCAGATGAAGATTGTTGTCGACGAGCTGGTTGGGCGTATCGCCCGGCGCCGTGCTGAAAGTGAAGTACACACCCGTTGCCGGATCGGTGAGGTTGATGAAAGACGCGTTCAACGCCGCCAATGCACTCGTAAAGCCTGCGGCACCAGTCGGCGCCGCGTGGTCGAGCGCCCGATAAAGCTCGACCTTGCCCTTCCACCCGCGATTGAACTTTGCGAATGTCGCCGGCGTGTTGAACCCTGTGAACCCGCGGGGGAGCGAAGCCGGGAACGAGGCTCCGCCCGCCAGCAGATCGGTGTTTGCGCTATCAAGGAGCGCCGAGATGTTTGCCAGCACCTTGGTCTTGCAGACGATCGGAGCGAGCGCTGTGCCCAGCTCTCCCTCGACTGCGTAAGGTATTCCAAGCGTATCGCGATACTCGAGCGCACGATAGTAATCGATCGCCTTGAGTGTTTTTACGAGTCCGCTTGTCGCGGACTTCTGCTGCGCCGAGAACTCCGCAGTGGCGCCCGGAAGAGCCGCGAGAATCGTGTTCGCTGCGCGGACGTTCCGGAAGAAGGTGGTGAAGTTTCCACCACCCGAGAACGCGCTGGGATCAGGCGTGCCGTTCAGGAACTCATTTACGTACCGCGACTCAGAAGCGTCGATGCGGTATGCGTCCCGCGCCATCACTTCCGCGAACACAATGTAGTTCGCCGGGGCGATGCCGAGCGCCGCGCGCTGAGCATCGTTGTATCCCGTCAACAGGTTCTGCAAGCCGCCCAGCGACAGCGGCTTTGACAGTGTTTCGTCGAGCGACGGATTGTTAAGATCCGGTACGCCGGTGGAGTCCTTGCACCCAGCAAGGAGCGCCCCGGCAAGAAGTACTGCGATGTATTTCTTCATGTTGGATATGGCTCGTTGTTTGGTTGTCAGAAGTCGGCGCTTATGCTGAAGAAGAAGCTTCGGCTGGGCGGATAGGGCGTCACGTCGAAATACCTGGTGACGTTGGTATTACCGAAATTCGAGACTTCCGGGTCAAGTCCTGTATACGGCGTCCACGTCTTAAGGTTCCGTCCGCTGAGCTCCAGTCGGACCGCCTGAGTCGAGGAGTTGAACAACCGGCTCGTGACCGCCGACGGCAGCGTGTACGTCACGCCCAGCTCACGCAGCTTGAGGAAAGTTGCATTCTCGACGAATGCGGCCGTCTGCCTCAGTCCCTGCTTCGTGCGCAGCGTGTTGACCAGCGTCGTATCGCCCAAAGTGCCCTGATTGTCGTTGCAGCAATCGAGGAAGTAGTCGTTCGTGAGGTTGGCAACCTTGCCGCCCTTCCGCCAGTCGAGAAGACTGGTAACGCGGATCGGGCCAAAGTTGAACTCGTTGGAGAAGCCCATCGTGAAGTTCGGAGTCGCATCGCCGATGATGCTCAAATGATCGACTCGGCTCACGAACGTTCCGCACGTTGCAACAGGATCGGTAAGTCCGCAGCCAGGCTGTCCACGCGTGACGAGGGCACCGGCCGAATTCCGGAACGTCGAATCACGCCCGTTTCGCCCGATGATCGCGGTCGGTGAGAGTCCCTGCTGAATGCGAGTCTGGCCGAAGCCAAGGCCGAATCCACCCGTGTTGAACGCAGGAACGTTCAGGCTGTCGATGATACCATGCGTATGCGCGAACGTGGTCCTCGATATCCATACAATCGAGCCGCGCTGAACAGGGGTGACATTGAGCGCCATCTCGTAGCCGCGGTTGGTGAGCCGACCGCCCTGCACTATCTGCGAAGTGAATCCAGTTGACGGGGCGCGCGTCGCCGACAGAATCAGATCGTCGATGCGCTTCCGATAGGCTGTGAACTCGAACGATGCGCGGCCGTTGAGCAGGGTCGCGTCCAGACCAGCCTCGAGCTCCGTCGAAAGTTCCGGCTTGATAGTCGCCAGTCCAGCCGCTAGGGCAGGTCTGGTTCCAAGAACTGCATCCTGAACGATTACCGCCATCGACGTGAACTTCTGTCCAAAGTTCGGCTTGTTACCAGCCTTTCCGTAGGCGCCCCGAATCTTGATGTTGTCGACTTTCGGCGGCAGGAACGGAAGGCGGTATGACGCACCAAACTTCGGATAGGTGTAAAACTTATCGGCATCTCCGTTCGTGCTTGTGCGCTCGATGTTCGCTCCAGCGGTCAGCTGAAGTCTCTCCTGCAGCAGCAGCAACTCCTCCTGAGCGAAGTACGAGAAATCCTTGACGAGCGTGCGAGTCTCGAAGGCCGTCAGGTTCGCTGCCTTGTCCAGGTTCTGCTGGCCAAGCAGAAGGTTCTGACCCGCCGTAAAGACCTGGTCGAACTGCCGCCGGCCCTGTCTCAGGCCGAGAGATGTCGTCGCGTTGAAAAGCTGCGATGATGGAAAGAACTTGTGAACGAAAGACGCGCCGAGCGTCGCGCTGACCTCGTGCGAGTTGTTGTCCACGATGGTCCCGGGCAAGCCATCAGCTGACTCAAAGTAAAGATTGGCCGGCGAATGAATCTTGTCCTGCTGATTGAAGTTATCGATTCCTCCGCTGAGCACGAAGTCGAGCGTCTGCCGCGGCGACGCAAGAAGACTCACGTTCGCCGATGAGCCGCCGATAAACCGATATACGTTCTCGGGGCTGGTCAGGAACGCCTGATCCTGGAACGGGTTATCGCCGTTAGAGCTGAACGGGTTACGCGGGAACAGGCCGGTGACCGGATCCGCACGCAAATCGAAGAACGAGGGCGTGACAGAAAAAATCGTGAACGGATTTACGTTCGCGTTGTCGTTGCCGCTGATTCCGCGTTCCGTGAGACTGTGCACAATCTGCGTATTCGCCTTGACATTCAAACGTGTTCCAAGCTGCTGGCTCATGTTGATGCGGAGCGACTGCTTGTTGTATCCCGTCCCCTTCTGGATACCGGCGTCGCGCTTTACCAGGCCGGAGACGAAGTACGATGTTCCGGCGTTGCCTCCGCTCACGGACATGTCCGTTTCATAGGAGAGGTCTTTCTCGCCGTAGAACTGCTGCTGGAAGTCATTGCACACTGGCTTGAACAGACTTGCACCGAGTCCCGGAAATGCTTCCTCGGCTTCTGCCGCCGAGGCGAAGCAGCGAATGTCGAGCTTGTTGGCGAGTCTGGACTGGCCAAGACGCTGCGTGATGTTGAGGGCTGGCTTGCCGTTACGTCCGCGCTTCGTCGTGATGATGATAACGCCGTTGGAAGCAGCCGATCCGTAGATCGCGCCCGCCGAGGCCCCTTTGAGAACGGAGATGTCCTCGATGTCCGCCGGATTGATGTCGGCGATGCGGTTGACCTGTTGATCCTGGTTCGACGTTCCAATGACACGCGAAGCCTGCGTGATCGTAGTGAGACCGCTGGAGATCGCGCTGTTGCTGACAATGACGCCGTCAACGACGTACAGCGGGCTCGAGCTCGAGCCGATCGACGTCACGCCGCGAAGCTGCACTTGAGCGCCTCCACCCGGGGCACCTGAGTTCGTCGTCACGATTGCGCCGGCGATCTTGCCCTGGAGAGCATTCTCAAGGGTCGGAGTGGGAGCTCTATTGAGCTGCTCTCCGCTAACGACCGCGACCGCGTTGGACGAATTCTGGCTCGAGATGGAGGTCACTGTTCCAGTAATGACCTGCTTGTCGAGCTCGAGAACGTCCTTCGTCAGCTGTACCGCTACGTCGTTCATTCCGGGGTTCAGCGTGATCGTCTTGGGCTGGTAGCCGATTCGACGCACTCTGAGTGTTGTCGTGCCGTCAGGGACGGTAACCGAGAACATTCCGTCTGCAGTCGTGACAGCTCCGAGGGTGGTGCCAACTACGTTGATCGACGCCGAGGCGATAGGAGCGCCCCCGGCCTGCTCAGTGACGCGGCCTGCGATGCGCCGTGTCTGCGCTAATGCGCTCGTGCTTGCTAGCCCGAGCATCAACAGCGACGTGACTAACGAACGAGATATTCTCACGCCTCTCTCCGGGTGGGAGTGGAAGGGACTCCGGCTGTGCCATGAGTGGACAGCATGCCGGACCGCCGGCTGGATAATCCAAGCCGGCGGTTGGGTGCCCTAATCTGACCCAGAGAAGCGCAATGTCAAGAGATTGTCAACGATGCGTCACATACTTGTAATGTACCGGATCGTTTCTTTACACCCTGCTGATCTCGCTACTTCGGCGCGCCTGCCGGCTTTGTGAAATCGACAGTCGGCGCGACATTCGAGCCCGGCGCTGCTTCATAGTATGGACGGGCCTTGGCCCCGGTCACTTTGGCGGTGACCACCTGGGGAAAACCACGGATGTACGTGTTGTAGTCCTTCACCGACGCATTGTAGTCACTTCGCGACACGGCGATCCGGTTCTCGGTGCCAGCCAGCTCGTCCTGAAGCCGCAGGAACTGCGCATCCGCCTTGAGCTGCGGATAATTCTCGGCCACGGCGATCAGCCGTCCAAGAGCGCCGGTCAACTGGGCATCGGCCGCAACCTGCCGGGCCGGATCTCCAGACCGTACGGCTGTGCCGACCGATGCACGGGCGTTAGCCACTTCGGTAAAGACCGCCTCTTCGTGAGCCGCGTACCCTTTCACTGTCGCGACAAGGTTCGGGACGAGATCAGCCCTGCGCTGAAGCTGGACCTCGATCTGCTGCTTTGCCGACGAAGCCTGCTCGTCGAGAGTCTGAATTCTGTTGTATCCGCAGGCGCCGAGCGTGAGCGGAAGTAAGAGCACGAGAAAACGGGATTTCATCTGACGGAACCTCGTTAGTGAGTCGTTGTAACGTACGCAAAATGCGCGCGAAAGTTTTATGCGGTGAATCGGTCGAGATAGGAAACCAGCTTTTCCATCCCGGCCATGTAGCCTGCAAGCACCTGCTGTGCCTCTTCCTTCTTGATCTTCTGCGTCCCGCGTACGTGCGTTACAGCCTGCTGCACGGCGCCTGGATCGAAGCCAGCCTTGGTCCCGACTATCGCGCTCAACTGGCTGTAGTCCTGCGGCGGAACCTCTCCATGGAGTCGAACAACGCCCCGAAACACAACCATTATGGCGCTGAGGCTGACTTCAAGCAGTTTGAGCTGCTCCCCGGTGTCATCTCCCGCGGCCATCGCCCCGCGCCGCAGGTGAAGAAGCTTGCCTAGCGCCTGCTGCTCGACCTGAAGGCGGAGGTCAGTCCGCGCGACCGAAATGCCGGTCGTGGGATCGTCTCCGAACAACACCTTGTGACGCTCGAGAATGTCGGCGTATTCCATTGGAAAGACGTCCGCCGACGACTTCCACTCCTCGGCGGTGAACATCATCGGCGCTGGATTGCCGGCCTCGCTCCATGCTCGAAGCACCGATCCGACAGCCGCAAGGCGGTCGAGTGGAACTGCGTCGAGCACGACGAGAATGTTGTAATCGGATCTCTTCGCGATGTACTCCCCCGCCACCGCCGATCCATATAAAAGCACGGATCGCAGCGTTGTTCCAAAGGCCGCACGGAGCTGAGATACGAGCTCGTCCAGATTCATCGCCATCGTGTCATCTCACATGAAGAAAGGCGCATTTGCAATAACTGTCTGCTTGTCACCAGCTCGATCCCCCACCACCGCCGGAGAACCCGCCTCCGCCGCCGAAACCTCCAAATCCGCCTCCGCCGCCGCCGCCAAAACCACCGCCGCTGCTCCAGCCGCCGCCACGGCCGCCTGAATTCATTCCGCTAAGGATAATCCACGGAAGCGCACTGCCTCCGCCGCCACCGCAGCCGCCTCTTCCTCCCTTCCGGCGTGCTGCGCTCTGCGCAATCATGATCAGCACAACGAAGATGATGAAAAAGACCTGAGGCGGAAATCCGCGGCCGGAGCTTCGAGTCTCACGCAGCGGTGGCAGCGGGGCAAGCGTCGTGTCGAGCGCAAACCCGAACTCGGTAGCGAACCGCTGCGCGGTCCGGAGAGTTACAAGCTCGAGTCCCGACGCGTAGTCACGAGCTGCGAACGACGGTGTGGCTTCACGACAGATTTCGCCGGCGGTTGCGTCGGTGATGAAACCTTCGGCCCTCTGCCCAGTGAGAACGAAACAGCGCCCGCGCCCTTCGCTGTTGGTCTCTTTCGGAACGAGGAGAATTACGGCGCCGGCGTTCCTTGTTGGATCACCCGGATTTCCTATCTTGCCGACTTTCCAGGTTCGGCCGATTGTTAGAGCGACATCCGCAACGTCACGCCCGGCAAGATCGGGCAGTGTGACGACGGCTATCTCTCCCTTCGACTTTGTCCGAACATCCTCGGCAATTTGCGTGATTCGCTCGACAGTACCGGCATCGAGCACATGCGCGAAATCGTTGACGAGTCCGACCGGCGCCGGAATGACTGGCTGCTGCGCGCCTGCCTTGACAGCGACTGCTACCAGAAGAGTCGCGGCGAGCACGCCGATATCGCGGCAGATCGCTCGCCGCGCCTTCAAACTTGTACCGATTTTCGTACCTCCGCCCTTGATTTCACGCTCTCGAGAGACGCCTATTTACGGGATGCCGACACACATAATCAACTTCAGTGCCGCTCTCGCCGCTGGCATGCTCGCGCTCTGCGCGTGCAGCACCAATGGCTCAACGACTCGTGCTGATTCTTCTCCTGCAGCCGCCACTACAGCAACGCCCGCTTCCGCGCAGGCTACCGCTTCCGATCCGATAGTCGAAGCTGCCGACCATGGAAGGGTTCAGGGTGACGCCAATGCAAAAACCTGGGTGATCATCGGAAGCGATTTCCAGTGCCCGTTCTGCAGGCAATGGCACGCTGAAACCTATGCGACCTTTATCAAAGAGTACGTACGGACAGGAAAGGTAAAGGTTGCGTATGTGAACTATCCGCTCAACCAGCACCAGAACGCGGTGATCGCGGCGGAGGGCGCAATGTGCGCTGCCGCCCAGAACAAGTTCTGGCAGTATCACGACGGGCTGTTTCAGTCGCAGGGCACGTGGGAGACCATGCAGGAGCCGCGGCCGGTTCTCGACTCGCTCGCAAAAAGCGTCGGCGTCGATATGGCCTCCTGGAGCAGCTGTGTCGATTCGAAAAAAATGCTTCCCCTCATCCGCGCTGACCGCGACCGGCTGAACGTGGCCGGCGTCCAGTCAACTCCCAGCTTCATCATCGGAGAGACTCTTCTCGCGGGAGCACAGCCGATCGAAGCGATGCGGGCGGTACTCGATTCAGTCGTCGCCCGAAACTCGGCCGCTCACTAGCGCAGAGATCCCAAAAAACTCCGGGCCGTACGAATGAATTCCCTCATCCGTATTCCGTACGGCGCGGCCGGAGCGTTCCTCAAGATGGTGGTGGCGATTGCGCCCGAGCGCGAGAACAAGATGCTGCGCGCCCTGAACGCACGCCGGGGCCTGCTCGATCGCTACGCCGCCTGGGCAGCTGCGAATCGGGACTCTTCGCGCCCCCTTCTCTGGGTACACGCGCCATCGGTTGGCGAAGGTCTGCAGGCGCTTCCCGTGATTCAGCGCTACAGAACGCTGCATCCGGACGCCCAGATCGTGTACACGTACTACTCTCCGAGCGCCGAGAAATTTGCAGCGACTGTGGGCGCTGACTTCGCTGACTATCTACCGTTCGACACTCACGAAAACGCGGCGCGGGCGATCGAGCTTCTGAAGCCAACTGCGATAGTCTTCAGCAAGCTCGATGTGTGGCCTGTGCTCGTCGAACATGCCGTTGCGGCCGGAGTAAAGACTGCTCTCCTGAGCGCCACAGTTCCCGAGTCATCACATCGTCGTTCGAGTCTGGCGCTGATGGCTCTGCGCGACGCCTACAGATCCCTGGACACGGTTGGTGCTATTGCGCCCGGCGATGCACAGAGACTTCTCGAGATGGGCGTTCGGAGTGACCGAATGACCGTTACCGGTGACACTCGATACGACCAGGTGTGGGCAAAGGCAAACTCGCCCAACGCTCGCCGTGACGAGCTTGCGGAGCGTTACGGTGAAACGCGTCCAACACTTGTTGCGGGATCGACGTGGCCGGGCGACGAGAAGAGACTTCTTCCCGCGTGGATACAGCTCAGGCGGCTCATTCCAAACGCGCGGCTTATCATCGCCCCGCACGAGCTCACCGCATCAAAGCTTGCAGCAATTGAGAAGTGGGCTGCGGAATCGTCACTGACGCTGTCGCGAACGAGTGAGGCGCAGTCTCGCGCGACGGAAGTCGTGCTGGTCGATGAGTACGGAATTCTTGCGGACCTGTACGCTGTGGCGCATGCCGCATATGTGGGCGGCGGCTTTCACGATGCAGGACTCCATTCTCTTCTCGAGCCGGCGGCGTTTGGCGCGCCGGTCATCGTGGGGCCGATGCACACCGACAATCGAGACGCCGGGTTACTGGTGAGCGGCGGGGGCGCGGTGCGATGCGCCGGCCCGGGTGACATTTCTGCGCGGCTTCAGGTGTGGTTCAACAACACGGCGGTGCTGGGGAAAGCGAGCGCGTCAGCGCGGAGAGTTGTCGAGGCGGGAATCGGAGCCGCCGATCGGTCTACTGAGCTTCTCGAGCACCTGCTAACAGCGTAGGACGCTGAGGGAACAACAGCAACAACAGAGTTTGTTATTGTTCCGCTTCGTAGCCTACGCAACAACTGGCGTTGCGGGCTCCGGCGCCGGCGGGTGCAGATAGAATCCCTGCACGAGATGCACTCCCAGCTGCTTCACCGTCTCATACTCTTCGGCCGTCTCCACGCCCTCGGCGATCACCATCGCGTTCTGATCGTTGGCAAATCTTACCATGCCCTCGACGAGACTCTGCTTGATGAAGTTCACGTCGATGCAGTTGATCAAGGAGATATCGAGCTTGATGAAATTCGGCTCGAGGTTGGCGATGGAGCCAAGGCCTGCGTAGCCGCTTCCGGCGTCGTCGACTGCGAAGCGGTACCCCTTGTCGCGGAAATCTTTCAGGCGGCCGCGGAATTTTGGATAATCGCGAATCGCCGTACGCTCGGTAATCTCGAGAACGACACGCGTCGGATCACCGACATCCATGTCCTGCTCGGTGAACATCGGATCGGTGAAGTCGTGCGGATCGACGTTTAGAAACAGCAGCTCGTCCTTCTCGAGCCTTTGCTTCATGCCCGCGATTGCCGTGTTGCGGCACAGTCGGCTCAACTCCCAGATCATGTCTGTCTGAGCAGCGACCTCGAACATCACTTCTGGCCGCCGCATGCTCTTCATCGTCCCGCGCGCCAGGGCCTCGTAACCGAAGATGTCCTGCGTCTCAGCCACTACTATAGGATGGTAGTCTATATAAAGACCGCCGGTTCGCAGCGTTTCGCGAAGGTCGGCGGCCTTGAGCGCGAACTCCCTCTGCTCGACGCTGTTCGACGAGCTGGCCGCATCGCGAATCGCACGGTAGATCTGCCTCTCGATGCGAATCTTCGGATCGTAGTGAACGTGCGAGCTGCCCACGAACGTGTCGAACAGCGAGGAGATGTCGTCGCCATGTTCTTCTTCGACGCGCGACGCGATGAACTGGTGGAGATTCGCTGTCATTTCCGTGATCTCTTCGGGATTCGGCACCTGCGCTTCCTCCGCAGGGACGAACAGAACGACGAAGTCGTCGTCATTTACGAAATTGACGACGACTTCAGCAGTGACCAATTGCGTGTCTGTCAGAAAATCACGAATCGCATGAACGGTGGTCTCGAGGACCTGATCGAGTTTCTCCCATCCGTAAATCTCTTCGATTTTCGTGTAGCGATCGAAATTGAAGTAAAGAACGAGGAGCTCTTTTCGATCGATCACCGCCTGCCGAATTGAGTCGATCGCATTGGGAACGGTTGGGACCTTGGGCTGCGAGCCTCCGCGAAACAACCTTCTATAGTTAGGCAAGCTCAAGCGGGCTTTCGCAGCTTCGCCGTATTTCTCTCGACTACTTCGCCGAGCTTGGCGAGCTCGAAAGGCTTCTCGACAAAATCGTCGGCCCCCGTTTCGAGGGCCTGCCGCTTGTCCATCCAGTCCTGGAGCGCAGTGACCATCACGACCCGGACGTTCTTTCCGGACGGACTGTTCTTGATCTCCCTGCACACCTGCCACCCGTCCATGCCTGGCATCATCACGTCGAGCAGGACGAGCGAAGGCATCTCGCTGGCGAACAGAGTCATCGCAGCATCGCCGCTGTAGGCCACCGAGATCTGGTAGCCTTTGGACTCGAGGTAGTCCCTGATTATGTGGGCGTTGTCTTCGTTGTCGTCTACGACGAGGACTTTGGGGAGATCAGAATCAGTCATCCCTCATACGTTGCCCTGCCCAGCATCCCGTGGCAAGTGGAACAAGCAAAAGAACGGTGCCTCCGGCGCCCCACACGGATCAAGCGGATCAAAAAAGCCCCCGGCTTTCGCCGGGGGCTTTTGTCTGAAAAAATGTCAGGCCGCGGTGGCCTTCTCTGTCACCACTCGAACGTTGTTGTCGACGACCTGCAGAAATCCGCCCTCGATGTTGAAGGTCTTTCCGCCTGCCCCGTCGAGTCTCAGTGGACCCGTGCCAAGCAGCGTCATCATCGGAGCGTGATTCTCGAGAATGCCGACCTCGCCGTCGAACGCAGGCGCGACGACCGACGAAGCTTCACCCTCGAAGAGCACGCTCTCCGGCGAAATCACCGAAACTTTCACCTGGGTCAGCCCTGCTCGGCCATCTTGGCGGCGTTGGCGATGACGTCATCGATTCCGCCGGCCATGAAGAACGCCTGCTCGGGAAGGTTGTCGAACTCGCCGGCAACCAGTCTCTCGAACGACGAGATGGTGTCTTCGAGCTTGACGTACTTACCCGGGATATTCGTGAACTGCTCGGCAACCGCGAACGGCTGCGACATGAAGCGCTGCAGACGACGTGCGCGACCGACGACGAGCTTGTCCTCTTCCGAGAGCTCGTCCATTCCGAGAATCGCGATGATGTCCTGGAGCTCCTTGTAGCGCTGAAGAATGCGCTGCACCGACGTCGCGACGTTGTAGTGACGGTCGCCGAGGTACTGGGCATCGAGAATTCGCGACGACGACGCGAGTGGATCGACGGCGGGATAGATGCCGAGCTCCGTGATCGCGCGCGAAAGAACGACTGTCGCGTCGAGGTGAGCAAACGCCGTCGCAGGTGCTGGATCGGTGATGTCGTCAGCAGGGACGTAAATCGCCTGCACCGAAGTGATCGATCCGGTCTTCGTGGAAGTGATGCGCTCCTGGAGGTCGCCCATCTCGGTTGCCAGTGTCGGCTGATAACCCACGGCAGATGGCATGCGTCCAAGAAGTGCGGACACTTCTGAACCGGCCTGCGTGAAGCGGAAGATGTTGTCGATGAACACGAGCACGTCCTGGTTCTCGACGTCGCGGAAGTATTCAGCGACGGTGAGTCCCGAGAGTCCGACGCGGAGGCGCGCTCCCGGCGGCTCGTTCATCTGGCCGTAGATGAGTGCGACCTTGTCGAGAATTCCAGCTTCCTTGAACTCGAGGTAAAGATCGTTTCCTTCGCGCGTACGCTCACCTACGCCACAGAAGACAGACTTTCCCCCGTGTCCAGTTGCGACGTTGTTGATGAGCTCCTGAATGATGACCGTCTTGCCAACGCCTGCGCCGCCGAACAACCCGATCTTTCCACCCTTCACGAACGGAGCAACGAGATCGATGACCTTGATGCCCGTCTCGAAGACTTCCGTCTTCGGCTCGAGGTTGGCGAAATCAGGCGGTGCGCGGTGAATCGCCCAGCGCTCGACTTCAGGACCGATCTCGGCGCCGTTGTCCACTGGCTCGCCAAGTACGTTGAGGATGCGGCCGAGCGCTGCGGCTCCGACCGGCACCTTGATCGGCGCGCCGGTGTCGACCACTTCCATTCCGCGCACAACGCCGTCTGTTGCAGACATGGCGACGGCGCGGACCTGGTTGCGTCCGATGTGCTGCTGCACTTCCGACGTGACGCGAATGTCGGCGCCACCGTCGGACTTCGCGTTGATGGTGATCGCGTTGTAGAGCTCGGGAAGATTTTCCGAGTCGAACTCGACGTCGAGCACTGGTCCGATGACCTGGACGACCTTTCCAACGTTCCTTTCCGTCTTGACTGCGGTTGCCATGTCTAGCCCTCTAGTGCAGCGGAGCCGCCGACGATTTCGGCGATCTCCTGCGTGATCTGCGCCTGACGAGCGCGGTTATATGTACGGCGAAGCACGTTGATAATGTCGCCGGCATTGTCTGTTGCGTTTTTCATTGCGGTACGGCGCGCGCTCTGTTCGCCAGCGGCGGTTTCAACCAAAGCGCGATAAACTGAATTGCGTACGTACAGCGGCAGTAGCTCGGTGAGAATCGCCTCGGCCGATGGATAAAGCAGGTAGTCCGGACGCGGACCCTTGGTCTCGGGCGGGGTCACGGGAAGAATCTTTTCAGCGACCGGGGGTGTCGACAACGCGGAGTTGTATTTCGCGTAGACGACATACACGGCATCAACTGCACCTGACACGAACTGATCGATCAACTCGTTGACCAGCTCCGAAGCGTTCTCGGCCGTGGGGCGATCGGTGATGTCGACGCGACTGGACGTGACGGCACGACCGACATACTTGAAGTAGCCCAGCCCTTTCTTGCCGACGACGTGAAGCTGTGTCTCCACTCCTTCACCATCGAGCCGGCGCAGAAGATTGCGGCCTTCCTTGATGAGGTTGGAGTTGAAGCCGCCGGCAAGTCCGCGATTGGACGTGAGAAGAATAACGGCTGCCTTGTTGACCTTCGCCGGCTGCCGAAGAAGCGGAAACCGCTCCGCCAGCTCCGGCGAATACAGGCCCGCGATGACTTCCGCGAGACTGTTGGCATACGGCCGCGCTGCCTGCACGCGGTCGGCTGCTCTTTTCATTTTCGAAGTGGCGACCATCTCCATCGTACGCGTGATCTTCCGCGTATTCTCGACCGACTTGATGCGCCCCTTTAACTCACGACCCTTGGCCATTGCTTACGAAGCCTTGCCGGTACCGCGTGAGCTGTTGAACTGCTCGATGGCGCGCTTCAGATCCGCCTCGATTTCCTTCGACATTGCCTTGTCATTCTTGATCGAGCTCGCGATCTGCGGGAACTGGGCGTTCGTGAAGTCCAGGAAGCCCTGCTCCCAGGCCTTGATCTCAGCCACCGGAATCGTGTCGATGAAGCCGTTGGTTACGGCGTAGATGATCATGACCTGCTGCTCGACCGACATCGGGCGGTACTGCGCCTGCTTGAGAATCTCGACCGTGCGCGCACCGCGCTCGAGCTGACGCTTCGTTGCGGCATCGAGATCTGACGCGAACGACGCGAAGGCTTCGAGCTCGCGGTACTGCGCGAGATCGAGGCGAAGGCGTCCGGCGACAGTCTTCATCGCCTTGATCTGCGCCGACCCACCGACGCGTGACACGGAGATACCGACGTTAACCGCGGGACGAACGCCCGAGTAGAACAGGTCGGCTTCGAGGAAGATCTGACCGTCTGTGATCGAGATAACGTTCGTCGGGATGTAGGCGGAAACGTCGCCGGCCTGCGTCTCGATGATCGGAAGCGCGGTGAGTGATCCGCCCGGCTTCAAAATGTTGTCGTCAACGACGCCATTGTCTTCGCGGAGCTTTGCAGCGCGTTCGAGAAGGCGTGAGTGAAGATAGAACACGTCGCCGGGGAATGCTTCACGTCCCGGCGGGCGGCGAAGAACCAGCGAGAGCTGACGATACGCAGCAGCCTGCTTCGTGAGATCGTCGTAAACGCAAAGCGTCGGCTTGCCCTCGTTATACATGAAGTACTCGGCCATCGCGCAGCCCGAGTAGGGTGCGATGTACTGCATCGGTGCTGGATCGGATGCACCGGCGACGACGACGATCGTGTACTCCATCGCGCCTGCAAGGCGGAGCTTCTCAACGACGGCGGCGACGGTCGAATTCTTCTGTCCGATAGCGACGTAAACGCAGATGACGCCGGTGCCCTTCTGGTTGATGATCGTGTCGATCGCGATTGCCGTCTTGCCGGTTCCGCGGTCGCCGATGATGAGCTCGCGCTGCCCGCGGCCGATCGGGATCATGGAGTCGATTGCCTTGATACCCGTCTGCAGCGGCTCTTTCACCGGCTGGCGGACGATGATACCAGGGGCCTGTGACTCGACCTTTCGTGTGTGCGTCGCGTTGATCGCACCGGCGTCATCGATTGGACGACCGAGCGGATCGACGACTCGTCCGATCAATTCGGGCCCGACAGGCACTTCGAGCACGCGCTGGGTGCGGCGGACTTCATCGCCTTCCTTCAGCACGAGGTAGTTTCCGAGGATGACGGCGCCGATGTTGTCTTCTTCGAGGTTGAGCGCGAGGGCGGTGATTTTTTCACCGGTCTCGGAAGCTGTGACTTCGAGCATCTCTCCGGACATTGCCTTGGAGAGACCATAGATGCGGGCAATTCCGTCTTTTACTTCGAGGACGGTCCCGACTTCTTCAACGTCCAGGTCGCGGAGGTCAGCTGCTTCGATTTCGCGAAGCAGAATGTCCTTGATTTCGCCGGGGCGAAGAGAGGTTGCGGTGGCCATGGTTTCTTGGTCTGTGAGAGCTTTTTGAGGGGGTGGCGCCGGGGTCTGTAATTAAGCTGAAATCCGGTGCTTTTGGAGCTTGTGAAAAATATCACAAGCTTCGGCCGGCTGCAAGTTTCCCCCGCTCTTCTGGGCTTTTTGTTGGCTTCATCTGCTATAATGCCCAGAGACCAAAAAGGCCGCAGAGAAACTGCGCGGGTTTAACCGCCGAGGTCGCCGAGGTCGCCGAGAACGGCAAAAAAAGGTTTAGGCAGAACTGCGGAAGTGCAGAGCTGCAGGCAGTTCCGCAGTTTCCCCAAATCAATGAATTTGAGTTGGATGAACCTCATGCCGGCACCGAGACGCGGAGCCGTTCTCGGCGCCCTCGGCGCCCTCGGCGGTTAAATACCTGCAGTTCCTGCCGCTTCTTCGTCGAATAGGGGGAAAACGAAGCTAATTAGCCCCGCGACCGGGTACGGCCCTGCGTAAACCGATCGATCAGATCGACGGTACGGAGTCGAGAGAGCGAAGCCGGACGAGTGCCGAGAACTCGTTGAGCCGTCACAGCCAGATGGGACGACGATGCAAAGCCTAGAATCTTTGCCACGTCTCTAATGTCGAGCCCGGGATTCTTCGCCAGCTCGGCCGCGGAGATCATGCGCACGAGATCGATCACTCTCTTGAGATTCGGCGCGCCCGGCGTGGAGAAATGGCGACTCAGGTGCTCGCGGCTGACACCAACTTCTGAAGCGAGCGCGGCAGTGCGAACTGGACGTCCGGCGCCGGCGAGAATCGACTTCCACGTTGCACGCTGCATCGGTGTCTTTAGACCGAGCGACGCCGGCGGCTCGGCCAGCGCAGCCATCAATCGCGCGGAAAAAGTCCGCGGAGCAACAATGTCCTTCGCAACGCTGTCATCGATGCCCTCGGCGAGCACGTCGCAGAACTCGAGCGACACGCATCGCGCGATCGCTGGTGCGTCAGTCGGGCGGAGGGGTGTTATTCCGAAAAACGGCGAGCTCGGAAATTCGTGCGCGAGACCCGCGATCTTCCATGTGTCATCGGATGATGCTACCGACATCCCGGCGGCGGTCAGACTTTCACTGATCGACGTGGCGCCCTGGGTGCCGGAGCCGATATCCACCAGAACGGCGTCAATCAGCGTGCGGCGGAGAGTGTTTCTGAACTCGCTGAGGTCTCTGAGAAATACAAGGCGCCAGCGCCGCTTAGGAAACGCTGACCTGACAAACGACCGCGCTCGCTCGCGCGGCGTGTACACGGCGATCGTCGGGAGGTCGAGGGCGTCAGCCCCGTTTTCTCTAGACACCAGCTTCCACCAGCTCGAGATCGGGCTTGCCTTCAATGAACTGGCGCACGATCGGATCCCGCGTGTGCTGAATTTCGTCGATGGTCCCAACCTGCCGTACGGTTCCCTCGTACAGCATCGCGATGCGTGAGCCAACGGTGTAGGCGCTCCGCATGTCGTGCGTGATCACGATACTGGTGACGCCAAGCTTTTCACGCATACGGACCATGAGCTGATCGATCACAGCGCTCGTGACCGGGTCGAGACCGGTCGTCGGCTCGTCGTACAGGATGTATTTCGGGCGCCGTGCGATTGCGCGTGCAATTCCCACACGCTTTCGCATTCCGCCCGAAAGCTCGGCCGGCATTTTCGTTTCGACGTCGGGGAGATCGACGAGCTCGAGGGCTTCGGTGACTCGTTTCTTGATGTCGGGTTCGGGAAGCTTTCCTTCCTTTCTCAGTCCCATCGCGACGTTGTCGCCGATGTTCATGGAGTCGAAAAGGGCGGCGAACTGAAACACGTAGCCGATCTGCGAGCGCAGCTCGAAAAGCTCTGGACGGGTGAGCTTCGGGACTTCGAGCCCGTCAACCCAGACGGTGCCCTGGTCGGGCTCGAGGAGTCCGACTATGTGCTTGATGGCAACTGATTTACCTGTGCCTGAGTAGCCGATGATGACCATCGTCTCGCCTTCATTGACATCGAGCGTGAAGCCCCTGAGGACTTCCTTGGGGCCGAACGCTTTATGAACGTCGATCAGGCGGATCATTCTTTAATTTGGACCGGGCAAGGTTGGGGGGAAGAAAAGTATAGCAAACCGTGGGCTCAGGCTTAGTCGAATTCTGCGGCTTGGGGGTGGATTAACCGCCGAGGGCGCCGAGGGCGCCGAGAAAGCGGAACGGCAAAAAAGGGGGGACCAGCGGAAAAATCGGGCTGCCGTTCCCTTTATCGTTTCCGCCGTTACTCGGCGTCCTCGGCGCCCTCGGCGGTTAAACAAAAAGGCGCCTCGTTAACGGAGGCGCCTCTCTTTATCGCCCTGACCCGATTAAGCCGCGAAACTTCCGAGTGCGCGGCCTACGTCCCCTTCGCGAAGACGCTTCAGAGCGCGATCGCGGAGTTGGCGGACACGCTCGCGCGTAACGCCGAGCATGGAGCCGATTTCCTCGAGCGTGTGCTCGCGGCCTGCTTCGAGACCGAAGTAGAGACGCAGAACCTTTGCGTCACGCGGAGGCAGCGTCGAGAGTGCTGACTCTATCTCGTCGTTGAGGAAGCGGTTCATTGCTTCTTCTTCAGTGTCGGGCATTTCGTCAGCGACGAAGCGCTCGATGAGTGAGCGATCGCCTTCCGGATCCATCGGTGCATCGAGTCTCACGTCGCCCGTGTTGAGGGCAGCGAGAGACTGGACGACGTCAACTGAAAGGCCTGTCAGCTGCGACAGCTCTTCGGGCGTCGGCTCTCGGCGCATTTTCTGGCGAAGAATTTCTGACGCCTTGATGATGCGTGAGAGATCGGCCGTGCGATTCAAGGGAACGCGAACTGTGCGTCCCTGACGTGCGAGCGAGCTGAGGATTGCCTGGCGGATCCACCACACTGCGTAGGAGATGAATTTGACGCCCTGATCGGGATCGAACTTGCGAGCAGCAGTGAGCAAACCGACGTTGCCTTCTCCGATCAGGTCGATCAGGGGCAGTCCGCGGTTCTGATATTTTTTTGCTACGGAAATAACGAATCGGAGGTTGCGCTTGACGAGCTCCTGCAGCGCATCCTGATCTCCGGCGCGAATTTTCTTGGCGACTTCGATTTCTTCATTTCCCTTGAGCAGCGGATAAGTGCTGACCTCATAGAGATATTGATCGAGAATGTCGCGTTCGGGTTCGCTTGGAGCGATTCCTGTCGCGGGCGCCTTTCGGCGCCGCTTGACTTCAGCCATTGGTAAACACCTCAAAATCCTTCTTCAAAGAGACTGTATTTATTTGACGCGGCGTGACGGCCGAGTGCAGCGAATTGGTGTGTTGGAGCGCATGCGAAATCGCTCTCAAAACATCCGAGGGCCGAGGAATAAAAATCCTCGTAGTTGGGGCGCTGCAAATTACCGGCCGTGGGCACGATTGACTAGGGGTCGTTTCTTGACTTCGCTCATACCCTCGGATATCCTTCGCGGTTCCTCCGGACAAATGTCTCGCGGCACTTTTCATCCTGGTAGTCGGGTTTTTGCCAGTGTTATCGAAAGACTGCGTTCGCTAGTTTGAGGGGTGTCGAGGCCTGGACGTTTTGTCAGTCTGATCTTTGACACGATTTTCTGGACGGGAGCTTGAGGTTTCTGTCCGGGTTGGAGCATGCCGGGGGTGTAGCTCAGTTGGGAGAGCGCTTGAATGGCATTCAAGAGGTCAGGGGTTCGATTCCCCTCACCTCCATACCGGCTCCCTTACCGATTAGATTGGCTGAGTCGTGTGGGGAAAAGCTTGAAAAGATTGCGGGAATAGCTCAGTTGGTAGAGCACAACCTTGCCAAGGTTGGGGTCGCGGGTTCGAGTCCCGTTTCCCGCTTTCAGGAAGGGCGGTAAGGGCGATTGGATGGGCGCCACCGCTCGTAGTATCGGGCGGTTAGCTCAGTTGGTTAGAGCGCCACGTTGACATCGTGGAGGTCACAAGTTCGAGTCTTGTACCGCCCATCAATACAGCAGCTATTCGCGGTTCGCTGTACGCACGTCGTTCTGGTAACAGCGAAAAAGCAAAACAGCTGGAACATGCGCCCGTAGCTCAATTGGATAGAGCATCTGACTACGGATCAGAAGGTTGGGGATTCGAGTTCCTCCGGGCGCATTAAGTAACTCATTGACTCCGTACGGTTTACGCCGTGCGGAGTTTTTTTCTTTCCTGAGACGGGGCCTGTTTGTAGGCCTGTTTTGCACTGAATTAGGCATTGCTGACGCGCTCCATGACTTTCCGCGGTTCGTTCATCACTGATAGCAACGTTGCGTCATCGACCTGCTGGTAACAGCGCAACAGTGTCGTGATATCGCTCCATCCGCCCGCTGCTGCAACGTCCGCCGCTGGCAGATGCTTTCTCGCTGTCGCCCACGATCTCCTGTAGGCATGCCAGAGTGAACCCGCGAGTTTCGGCAATCCGGCCCGCTCCTCAGCGGCAAGGAGCCACTTCGCAAACACATCGCTCCTGATTGGTTCATTCGAATCTGACTCACTCGGAAAAACGAAACCGCCAAACACACCGCCGAGTTTTAGGCGAAAGGATTTCAGCTCGTCTCGAAGGGCCGGCGTCAAAGGTATCGCCCACGCCTTCCCCTTCTTGTCGGTATCCGCTCGCCAACGGATCGTTTCGCCGTTGAAATCAATATCCGGCCAGGCTAGTTGCCGGATTGATCCGAGACGGCGCCCCGTAGCCTCCGCAATCACTAAAGCGAGTTCGAGTTTCAGCCACTTCCTGCGCTCTGAATCGGTCTTTGATTCTTCCGCGAGGTGTTGAACTGCTTTTCGTGTTGCCTGAAACCGCTCGAATGTCGCAACCGGCCGACGTGGGTTCTTCTCGTGCGGTTTCTTTATTCCATCGAGCGGATTTTGATCGAGCAGTCTCTTTCCATTGCGAACGCGGACAGTTCGTGCCCAATTCAGCATCGAGTGAAGCAACTTCAAGTCTGCTTCTGACGATCGGGACCGGACAGGCCCAGTGAGCTTGTCTTTGCCGTTCTTGTCCTTCCCGAACTTGATGCCGCCCGCCAGTCTCTTCTTGATGAACCCAGACTGATCTGCTTCGGTGAGCTTGCTAACATCGCAGTCCTCGCCGAAGTATCCGAGCAACACTTGAGCGCGACCCGAATCATCGAGCTGCGTTTTTTCGTGGTTGTCGAGGAATGTCACCGCATCCCTCCTGTATCTCGCCCACAAGTCCCCAAGCAGGAGCGCACCGGACCCAGATACGTTCTCGTTCCGAAGCAGTTCGGCGAGCACGGCTCGGCCCAACCTGTCAGCCTCGTTCCGGTCCGTGGTACCAAGACTTTTCCGATCAAAGCCCTCGCCGGGAACCCAGACACTTCTGTAAAACCCACCTCCACTTCTCTTTTCAAAAAGCCGGAGTCTCATACCTCGATTCCCGAGGGAGCGGCTCCACAATCCCTTGTGCTGGTGCCATTCGGTGCGTGACGCTTTCCGCGGTTTACGAGCCATATTTTGCTCCTTACCGCCGTGCACCGAGGGACCGAGCGTCGGTAATAGGATCATACTCACTATTGCGAGGCGTAGCAATACGCCGCTTTGGCCTAATCGGTAGATCGGCGCGGCAGATTCTCGGCGCTCCCTTCCTTCCGGCGTTGGGAACCAGACCCTCTCGGATAAGCCGCGACAAATGATCGGTCGAGTAACCGCTGACCACAGATGCGGCGGTCAGCGTGAGTTCGTCTTGACCGCTGCCTTCCGCGATCTTCTCCAGGTCAGCAACGATTTCGCTAGCCAATGCTGCACCGTCCACCTGGACACGAAGGCGCGACCATTCCGCTTCCCGCGCCCGCCATCTCTCAATGACAAAGCTGATGCGTTCCGGAGCTAACTGCGGCGACATTTTTTTATAACCCTGATGCAACAGCCTGCCGACAGTGGAAGCAGTAGGTATTCGGTTCACGAAAGGCAAACCGGCTGCAGCCCGCACATGAGAAGGATCCCGCCGTGCACGTCATTTCTTCGCGTTCGCCGGCATCATCGGCTTTACACGTCACATCCGTCACACCAGCCAGTTGAAGCACCAGCCCCGCTTGTGACGGCTGTGTCGCTTCAGAAGCTGCCTCGGGCAGATACTTCTTAAAGACGCCGGCGAGTTCGTCACTCCGGTATCCTTTCAACGTCGGTGCGTCCTGGCCGCGACCCAGTCGAACGGTCTTTGGTTTGACCCCGAATCGTCCAAGGAGTGTGGCGAGCCCACGTGTGCTAAGGGGGGCATCCCGGCGGTACTCTGGCCACGGCCGGTCCTCCATTTGTACAAGCTCACGAACCAATTCAGCCGATGATATAGCACAGTACTCTCCTTGCTCATCAACGGCCGCCCCTCGGTGCTCCCGGAGGATATTGTGCACGTCACCAAGCAGCAGCAGTGCGTTATCGCCTTCGTCTTCAGCAACTCCGTGCAGTTGGAGCGCGGCCTCCCTGGCGGAGTTGGCCCACCGGCTGCCGGCTTGTTCGGCGATCGCAAGAAGCGGCCTCCAGATGTCACACTGCCTGGCTCCCAGTTCACTAGGAGTCACAGGGTCGGCAAGTTGGAGTTCTGCGACGGCATCAGCAGCCCACCGGGCCGATCGTCGGCGAAATGAAGCGAGCTCTGCAGAAAGACGGTCGCCGCGAATCTTGCGGATTGACTTTAATTCGACTTTTGAAGCCCGAGACAGTCTGACCGGGATGGAACGCGATGTCACGGTATCCCAAACCCGTCCGATCCCAGAGAGAACTTTTGGGCAGAAGGTATTGAAGTCGCGGTCTTCGTGAGCGTCGCCAACGCAGATCGTTAGCTTGCCTCCCCTTTGAAATCCGCTGTTGAGTACACCGCGGAGCGTTTCGCCGCCGTCGCCACGCAGCCTTGTGTCGAGTTCATCCAATAACATCGTTGGCGATAACCGGTCGATTCTGCGATAAAGGGCCGCGGCGGTTATCCCGTCGCTCCTTTGTGCATGGAAAGCCAGATTCTGGAGGATCTCCAGTAGCGTAGTCTTTCCGCATTCCCGTACCGGCGATGTGACTAGGATGTACGGGGTGTAGTCCGACACATCCGTCACATAGGTGTGGCAGATCCAAAGGGCGATTGCGATTGAAGCGTGCTGCGGAAGGACTACGTGCTGCTCCAACACTTCGCGAAGGTCGTCGAGAAGCTCCTGGCCGGAGACAGCCATTGGCCAGAATTCCAATTCCTCAAATGGCGAGGCTTTCGACTCCTTCGAGGCTGGAAGCCTAACGGCTTGCCGTTGTGCAAGGAGGCCACCGAGCTCGTTTCCAGCGAGCTCGGCGTGCGGTCTAAGGCTCTCGGGAAGCTTTGCTATCCACGTCGCCCGTTCCACCTCTCGAACCAGGTTTAGCTCATCCGTGTGAACATGCCGCTCGTTCTCGTCTGACCGAACAAACGTCAACACGTCGGCGCGTTTGCCGCCTTTCGCGTACGCTTCAATCCGCACCGGGCCGGACACAACACTTAGAGTTTGAGCTGACACAGCTAACCTCTTGAAAGTGGACGAAGGTTGCCGACTATGCGGGCGCGGCCGAGTGGCCGTAACACATCCGAATTCGTTTCGTCACTTGTTCTGCCTGTGCCTTCTGTTCGATTCTCGCCGAGAATCCGCCTCGCTCGCTCATAGCTGTCTTTGGCTGCTTCGAACAATCCCCACAATTCGCAATCACGACCCGCCGCCTCGTGACAAGCGGCCCTCCAGAGCGCGTTTTGGGTCCAGGTAGATGGCCTCCCTTCTACCTGACAATGCTCGCCTTGACGTAAGGAGTCCCTCCATCGGTGGAGAGCGCCATCCTCTGATCCCTTCATCAGACGGACGAGCGGCCCGAGGCCGGTTTGCGCCGACGCGCATCCATGAATTCGTTAAGGTCGGTAAGCTCATATCGCACCAAGCCGCCGACCTTTATGAATACCGGACCCGTTCCCTCAACTCGCCAACGCGCAAGAGTCTGAACTGCGACTTGTAGGTATTCCGCAGCTTGTACGGCATCCATTATTTCCCGCTTGGTCTGATCCTTCACGCTGCCTCCATTGGATCGTTCGACGGGGCCGCAGAAGTGCCGCGCCGTGGTTGGAACTCTGGCATTCAACGGAATGACGCGGTAGCTTCGCGGAAAGGGCCGGAAAGGCCGATGCTTCTGCCTAGAAAGACACCCCCACTTTTTTTTCTGCGTGAATCGCAATGCCACGACGAAAGGCGGGAGAAGGATTTAAGAGACCAATCGCGGGACGCCTTCAAGAGATCATCTTGGAGCATTCGGGATCGAATACAGCGTTCGGAAAGAAACTCGATCGTGATCAAGCCGCTGACCTTCCTTATTCCACCGTCCGGAAGTGGGTTCCTGAGCCGACGTGGTGGACTTGGTTGCGCACCGAAGGTAGGTGGAAAGCGACGAGCCAGGGAAAGACTCGATCCAAGAAACTGCTGACACTTGACTGGTCCGCCGTCCAGATACCTAACGCGGAAAAACTTCTCCGCTTTTGTGAGTTCACTGGCGCTAGTGCAGACTACGTTCTTTTTGGCGGCTCTAGCCCATATCGAAGCCAAAGTCGCGACACGCGGAACCTTGAACTTGACCTAGTTGTTGCCGTGTTGCGCGGGATCGCAGCGAGAGAGAGGATGTTGCCGAAAGGCAGGCTCGGCGACCTGTGGTTAATACCCTCGCACTTAGTCGATTTTGTAGTCGAGACGCTGCACTCAGAACTCGGTCAGTGGAACGAATATTTTGAGGACATGGAATCCCTTAGCCAAGGTATCACGCGGGTCGCGCTCGCTCAGGATTCCAGCCGGCGTAAGCAGCCGAGAATTGCTAATCATCTAGGAATGACCCGGAGCCAGCTTCATGGTTTGGCTAATCGCCTAGTTCCTGTTACACGCCTCGTACAAGGCGTGCGGCTCGTTAGTACGGGAATGGTCGAAGGTACGCCAGACAACGCGTTGCTTGGATATTACGGCGTTGTCCCCGAAGGCGCCGTCGTCCTCGATGGAACTCCCGAAATTGGGCGATAGGTTGATCCTGCTTTGCTCGCGAACGCTGATGCATCGTGTGAAGCGTCGGAACTGCGAACGTTGACAGTATTAACAGACCGCAGGTAACCTTGCTCAATGCGATTGCGTCTACCTGAGCTGCTCGATCATCGAGGAATGTCTGCGTACGCCCTCTCAAAGCGATCGCAAGGCAGAATCAGCATGTCCACTGCGTACCGCATGGCGCGGTTGTCAGGGCGCGTTCAGACCTTCGACGCGGAGTTGCTCGAAGCGCTATGCGATGTGCTGTCTGTGGACCCGTCAGAGCTGTTAGAGCGCGATTCTCCGAAACGCCGACGGAAGTGATTTGTTGGGTGGACAAGGCTAGAAGATTGTTATCGCATAGGCGAGCACATTGGAGAATCGAAAAAGGTGACTGACAACCTGCTTTACTACGGTGACAATCTCGATGTTCTCCGCCGGCACGTAAAAGACGAGTCGGTCGATCTCGTATATCTCGACCCTCCATTCAATTCCAACGCCAGCTACAACGTTCTTTTCGCAGCGAAAGAGGGAGGGCAGGCAGCGGCCCAAATTCAAGCTTTTGAAGACACCTGGCACTGGGACGAAGCGGCGGCCGCTATCTATGAGGAGACTGTCGAACAAGGCGGCTCTGTCGCTGACGTACTTCGCGCCTTTCGAACTTTCCTGGGCACGAGCGACATGCTGGCCTATCTGGCGATGATGGCGCCGCGCCTTGTGGAGTTGCGTCGAGTGCTCAAATCCACCGGATCACTATATCTCCACTGCGATCCTACAGCGAGTCACTACCTGAAGTTGGTGCTTGACGCCGTGTTCGGGCCGCAATCCTTCAAGAATGAAATCATTTGGAAGAGAACGACGTTGCATAGCGATAGCAAAACGTGGAGCAGAGTTTCAGATACGATTCTCTTTTACACCAAGTCATCGCGATTTACGTGGAACACGCCGACCACGGATCTGAATCCTGACAACATAAAAGAGAATTACAAATACACTGACGCAAGCGGTCGGAAGTACCGGCACGACAACATCGCAAGCCCATCGCCGCGGCCGAACATGACCTATGAGTGGAAGGGCTTTCAGCCGCCTGCATTTGGATGGCGTTTCAAGAGGGAGACGATGGCGAAGCTTGATTCGGAGGGCCGGATCTGGTATCCCACGCACGAGGATGGTTCCCTCGATGTGTCTCGTCGCCCGAAGGTCCTTCGTTTTCTCGATGAAGTCGGCCGCCCCGTTGTATCGAACATTTGGGACGACATACAACCGTTACACCCGTGGATGAAAGAGCGGCTCGGCTATCCTACTCAGAAGCCTGTGTCATTGTTGGAACGTATCATCGCCGCGAGTAGCAATCCTGGCGATGTAGTTCTTGATCCATTTTGTGGTTGCGGAACAACCATCGATGCTGCGCAGAAGTTGGGTCGTAAATGGATAGGAATTGACATTACCCACCTTGCCATCGGACTGATAAAGACGCGGCTGCGAGATGCCTATGGCGACGACGCGAAGTTTGATGTTATTGGGGAACCGACGACTGTTGAAGATGCGGCAGAGTTGGCAAAGCAAGCACCCTATCAGTTCCAGGCATGGGCGCTCGGCCTAGTCGGAGCGCGACTCGCGGGCGCAATTAAGAAAGGCGCCGACAAAGGGGTCGATGGGCGACTCTATTTCCATGACGGGTCGGGTGCTGATCGTCAGATCGTCATTTCGGTTAAAGCTGGAAAGCTCCACGCCAACTACGTTCGCGATCTCGGTGGGGTGCTTGCTGCTGAAAAGGCTGACATCGGTGTCCTGATAAGCTTCGACAAGCCAACGCAGCAAATGCGAACTTGGGCGGCCGGGCAAGGATTCTATACTTCGCCTTGGGGAAAACACCCTCAGCTCCAACTGCTAACGGTCGCCGAGCTATTAGACGGAAAAATGATTGACTATCCCCGTGTTGCGGGGGTCAATCGTACCTACAAACAAGCGCCTCGTGCGGTGCGGAAAGTCGCTGAACCTCACCCTGAGCTTTTTGGCGAGAAGGGTGACTGAACCAAACCCTAGGGGCTCGCCGTTGTCTCGCCGTTGCGAATGCGATAGCCATTGTCATCGAATTCCATGGGCGAACCATCCGGCTCGAAAAGACCGCAGGTAGCGATTCCCCAAGCCTGCCAAACATGATCGAGGAGATTCTTTAACACTCGGTTCCTTTCGCTCCAGTCGGTCAAAACAAACGCATCGGTCTCAACGACATCGTCAGCGATTGAGCCATTCCCGATTGACGACCGCGAGTTGTGCGTGAGCTGGAACCACGATCCGCGCACATCAAGTAGGTGTATTTGCAGGAGGAGAGGCGCAGGAAGCATCCCTTCCCCACTCAGCTTCTCGGCCAGGAGAAGGGCATCGTTCACGGAAGCGAGAATCTCGCTACCGAAAACGAATTTCTCATCGTTACCGCGGCCAGTCGTCGCAACATCGTACTCCTGTCCCTCCAGAGTGCCGTCACGCAGGAAGCCGGTATGCCGTCGGCCAGTGTACTCTTTGAACGCTCCATGCTGTGTGAATTTCAAATTCCCATAATCATCGTGAGATCCGCCGAAGGGCTTCACGTGCATGAGTCGCTCTGTGATTCTTGGATCTCCATAGTTCCAGGCGCCTGCCTGCGGGAAAAGCGGAACGACATGAAAAATCAGCTGGTTGGCATCGGCCGGCTCATTGAATTGCTGACGAGTAGTTGATCGGCTTTTAAGCTCGGCGACTCGCTCTTTGATTCGCTCGCTAGCTCGCTCCACTGCCGCTCCGTGACGCAGCGCAGCTTCTTTTATCTGTCGGGCTGTCATGGGCTCGTTCGAGGTGTTAGCGCGGGCATAGAAGCGCGGCAACGAAGTGCGAATGCTCGTGATCATGTGTGGAGCGAGAGAGCTCGCCGGCACTCGGATGAGGTAGACAGTTTTGTTATCCGGCAACGTAACGTGGTGCTGCTGGACTGTAAGCCGCTCATCGATGTTGTCCCTAACTAAGCTATCGACAGTGTTCGACGTGTCATCGATGTTGATCTCAATTCCTGGAAGTCCGGTGACTACGCCGCGGTCATCGTCATCCCCTTCCTCTACGCCGAAAACGATCGTCCCGCCATCAGCGTTCGCCATGGCAACGATGTCGCGAAGCAGTTCCACGCGCTGATCTCGCTCGCGTAGGTCGAGGGTTTGCTTGAAATCGAGGCGGCGATTCTCTCGCGTACCATTCTCTTTCAGCTGCTGAAGATCCGCAATGCCGATGCTCGAAAGCAGTCCGTCAGAAATCATTGCAGTTACCGTTGTAAGGCTTGAACCCTTTGGGAAGTGGACCGATCCCGCGAGCCCGAGATCGGCAGTCCAGCTCCAACTTGTCAACTGAAGTCAATGGAGAAAGCAGGTCTTTCGCTGGACAATTCTCACACACTAAGGGCGTAAGAACGGTGTCGATATGACGCCTAAGTACAGTAGGTCGAAGGTGTGTTGTTAATACGCCGCCACGCTTCCCTATTTTGGTAGATCGGCCCCCGCATCTCCAGAAACCTTGCGGCCAGCGAACACCATTCCGGCGCCGACCGGGTTGCCGGAAGAGTCCATGGCGGCAAGTCCACCCTCGGGAGAAACTGAGACTGTTATCAGCTCACCGTCAACGTCCCAAACGCCGACCATCGAATCCCGCCAAACTCTAGCCTCTTCAGAAAGTGCCATCATTTCCTCCCACACGAACGTTACCTGGAGTTCTATTAAGCATACATTCAGACCCTCGGCGGCAGTCTAGGCAGTCGGCGCACGAATTCCGGAGCGATCCTTTCCTGATACTCCCGATATGGCTCGCCTTCATCCCGCGGGAAATCCTTTTCGACTTGGTCAGACAAATCCATGACCTCTTGGATCTCCTTCAATCGCTCCGCATAAGATGACTGCTTGTGGCTTCTCGACCGATCTACGTACGGCCTCTCCAAGATCGACTCAACGGCAAGTCGCGTTCGTTCCGGGTCGTCGTCATCTAGCAGGCGCCAATGGTTCGCCACAAAACGGGGCTCCCCGGAATGGTGAGTAGCGGCATCGCCATATAGCCAACCGGCTCCGGCTGGCTTCACCGCCCAGCCGTGTTCGTTCGACACACCGAATGCCCCTTGGGGGCTCTCGAAAACCAAGGTATTCGAATCTGGCTCACGCGAGTAAAGCGAAGCATTCTTCTCGCGCCTGAATTCCCGCGCTTCAACAGCAGACGAGGCGTCGAGCCATTGAACGTCCATCTCGCCGACATTGTGTTTTCGAGCGAGGTCGTAACGCCTGTAGCCATCCACAAGGTAGACTTTGTCATCTGCCGAATCGCGCCAAACGACGACCGATCCGGCAAACGCTTCGTTATAGCGGTTGACTCCCAACTCATCACCGGGATACCTGCGAAAGCGCTCAGTATCTAGGTGGATCAGACCTATGGGGATTCGACCAAAATGGACAGCGCGAATCGGGTCATTGTCAGGCATCCAGCCCTCAACAGGATTTGTTTACAGTCGCGTGGCGCATTGACCAAACATGAAGCCAATAACGAAGACGGCAAATGCCGCTCGGCCGACCCTAGAGTCAAGATCGGCTCGTGTCTTTCCGGCCAGATACCTCGAATCGGGAATATCTGGCTTGTTCATACTGACGTAACCCATCGCCAGCATTGAACAAATGCCGCCCATGAACATCCAGACAAGCAGCTCCATCCACTTATCCATTCGGAGAGTCCACGAGCCTGAGCCGATTCCTGAAAAAACTTCGGCACCAGGGATTTGGTAGGGGCGAAGTCAACCACAGCGGAGGTGCCGGGAAATAGAGCAACCGAAGACCGACCATGATGACAAGTTAACTTGGTAGAAGAAAACCGGCCAGAACGCGCTATTAGCGCGTCATGCCAAGCCTGCAGATTTCATTCGGAGAAACATTGCGCGAGCTTCGCGTGGAACTCGGCATGAGCCAGGAAAAGCTTGCTCAAAAGGCGAAGGTTTCCCGGAACTTCGTCGGTTCAGTGGAGCGAGGAGAATCAAGCCTTTCGCTGGACGTTGCGGATCGTATGGCGCGAACGGTTGGTGTATCTCTTTCCGACTTCTTAAAGGCCGTAGACGCGAAAAGAAAATAGGATGAGAACCTGTTTCTCTGTTGTCACGCTCCCGAGCCTCCCGGTCAGGCTTAAGCCATCAAGCTCTAATGTGACCGTTCGACGGCGCGTTTTTCGGCGGGTAATCCCGTGCGGTCGCCTCTAGTCGCTGTAGTATGCTCACCATTTGAGGCATCCAAATTTCCTCACTCCGCGCCTCGATTTCATCCAATCGCTGGTTGTGCCGATGCCAGGTGCGCCAATGCATCGCTTTAGGTTTTGGAGGCGAGCCGACGTTCTCTAAATACCATGTTTCACCATGCCCCATGCGAGCAGCGATCTTGCGCGCTCTATCCTGGAGGCGTCCCACTGGGGCAAGGCGTTGCGAACGATATGCAAGCCCAGCGCACTTCCGGCACTCAAACGGGAGTTGTGAACCAGGCGCACCAAGATCAGCGATCAAGCAGTAGAGCGCCGAACGATCTTGTTCGCACTCGGGACAAGAGAGCCACCAGCGAATCCCACCATACGGCGCGGCATATCCTACTAGTCCAAGAGTCCCTAGCCGTGTTCTGTCGTCCGACGTGCTGAGGTCAAGTTGTCGAGCGCGGGCATCGCTTCTGCGCGATTCTCGCCCTTTCTTGATCGCTGCACGGAGCGTTAGCACGTCGCCCCAGGCAAATGTCGCTGTTGTTCCCAATGGCGCGTTTGAGAGCTCAATGAGCGCCGAAACAGGAAGCTTTATCGTTCCCTCTCCAATGCACCGGAGGCGAGTGTGTCCCTTCCAGCGAGACGATAAGAAGCTGCCCACTTACGACGCCTTCCGCGGATCGGAGGTAGCAAGCCTGCTGAGCCGGGAGTCGCCGTGGTATGCAGTGACGTGCCGCCAGTTGCCACAGGATTTCGATAAAAAGCGGCACAACTGTGTTGTCATTCCGGCCCCGATGCCGACCCGGATGGCTGATCGGCTTCCAGGGCCGCGGCGGCTCTGGGAGCGAGGAGTGCCACGCGCAGAATTAACCACCAGCTGCATATCGCATTTGCGCCATAAAATTCCGCTCCATCCATTAGTCCATGAACCATCCGGTTTCTGACATCCGACCCGGCCTTTTCTACGAGCAATGCTTGCATCGTGAACACAAAGTCTTCGCCCAATACCTCCGTCAACTTCGCGCAATGCAGTCCGTATAACAGATTGTTTAGGTTGAATTCTTGTTGGATTCCATCCTTATCGAGGTTGGAAACGATTAGACCTAGCTTTGCTAGTAGGACTCTCAGCGCGTGTTCTAGTTGAGGAATCAAGACGTGGACAGCTTTGACGAAATCTCCGAAAAAACCCGCCCGCAACCCTTCAGCCCAAAGGCCAACTCGGTCGGGTGGAATCAAAACGTTGTTTTCGAGTAGCTCCACGAAATCATCGATCCGCAGAGGATGCTCTCGGCCAATGGTCATTGTCATCGGCCAAATGTCGGACCCCACGATGAACTGAAAGTGAAAACGCGAGCGCTCGAACATCTCCGCACGGAGAGCGGCCTCTCGTTCGGCGGGATCGCTCGAATGCGTGGAGCCCGGTACGGAAATGGTCTTGCCGGTTGCACTGACATAGTGCTTCGGGAGAAGGCGAGCCAGCAGGTACTTATCTGAGTCACTTATTGCCTGTTGCTTCAGTCGCGTCACCGATGGCAGCAACGGCCGGAAACCCAGAATTAGTAGGGCCTCAAGCAGAGGTTTCCCCGCGACCGCACTTCGAGCTGCCTCGACAAACTCCGTGATGTCTGCGCTGCTTGTGTAGGTGATCATTTGATCGCGGCCCTTGGATTGGTACTCCAAGAGCAAGACGTGAAGCTCCTGAACGCGCTGCTTTTGACCGGCCATTGTCCGGAGAATCGTGATCGCGCTTTGGATGTGCGAAGCTGGGACGAGCATCACCGCGTTTGGAATTTTGCTGATCTGGGCCGCCTGGAGAACAAACGATTCAGCCATCCGTTGCCTGGCGCTCGATTCTGAGTCCCCAAGCTTCCCCCGTTTGGCCCACTTGCTCGCAAGGTCCCAGTATGTCCTTGCACGGTGCCAGTCCCCTTCTTCCTCAGCTTTATTCGCTATCCGCTCGCAGACCAACGTAAAACGCTTGGCGTCACCCTTATTCATTTCGAGCAAGAGGCGAAGGACCTTAACCAAGAGAAATCCGCTCGCATCGGCTTCGAGCCTGTTTACGATAGCATTGATCATCGTGAGCACCGGGCCATCGTCTCTGAAATCACCTAATTGCAATTCGATTCTCGCGGCGCGTTCTATCGCAGAAAGCAGAGGAGACCAATTCTCGGTTTTCGCTTTTAGAGGTTCGGCTGTTTCGAGGTATGCGCTGATGGCGACTCTCGCAGCGCTTTGGTCGCGAAGAGTTACCCAGACAACATCCGCGATACGTGCCCTGAGCGCTGGAAATGTTGTCTTGGAAGCGATGACGCTCAGGAATTTGAGTTGGTCTGGCTTCGGATCTTAGATGGCTGCGGAACGCGATGTTCCGAAGACTGCCATGGGTTCAAATGGCCGGTCGATAGAATCAGACTTCAGCCGGAACGAGCAGATATCACCGAGCAGCTCAAGAAAGGCCGCGCCCAATTCGTCTTTGGATTGGCGGAGTGTATCTGCTTCCGCGTAGTAGCGGTTAGCGGCTCCTGCGAGAGGGGCAAAATGAACGGTTCCGGGGTCCGAGGCGGGCGATTCCCAATCGTATCGCGAAATGTCGAGCGATGGTTCGTTCACGGGGATTGTTCCCCCCGCATCAACCCGGACGCGATTTCAGGCACGTACCTGCCGGCCGCGGCCCGGATAATACACGCTGGCATTTTCTTTTGTGCTGTCGCCTGAGTTTTCCTCGAACACGATCGCGTCAAGTTTGTCCCTCAATTCATCTAGGCCCTTTTGCGCCTTTACCGCTGCGTTCATGATCGTCGGGGGATACGCGTTTCCGAGTTCAGCTGAAATAGAAACCAGCCTATCTCGCATGGTCGCGAGCTCCTTGCCGAGCTCGACGTGTTGATCTCGTGTGAAACCTAGTTTCTTCCTTGGCATTTCTATTCTCCGAGTGTTTGATAGAAGGTCCCTTCACCAGTCGGCAAAATCTTGCGCCTGTTGAAGAAGATCATTGAGCTCTAGTTGGTTGAACTGATAGTCCGGGTCCGGGTCTTCCTCATCTTCTGCGTAGTATTCTCTCATTCCAAGCTTAAGCTCCTCGAAAATCTCCAACACCAATTCGTCTCGTAGTTTTTCAGTTAGTAGAATCTGCTCGTCGGTTGGCGCTGTTAATCTTCGCAGGAGCGTGAGTTTCCCCCGGAGAATGTCTTGTCTCGCCTCTGGATCGTTTGGCTCTGCAACCCGTAGCGAAGCTTCAAGAGCCGGAGAGTTCAGAATTTCCAGCCCATCTAGCAGGTTGCGACTCCCCGGTGCAATCCGCTTTCCGGTACGAGCGACAATCCGGCGAAACGTCGGCACGTCGGGGGTCATCGCCAAATCGATCAGGTCTGGATTGTAGTGAAACCACTCCCCCCGAATTCGAAAATCCGAGAAGACTTCGTGAACAAGCGGCTTCAGCTGCTCTCCATGCTTGATCTTGCCTAGCAGTGTCAGCGGGTCACAATTCGCTGCCTGAAAACTTTCACGGCGAAGGCGGGGATTAAAACTAGTTCCAATCTTTATCGCAGACCGTTCCGCGTTCTCGATGAAGTACAGGTCCTTCTGCGTCTTTATGTAGGAAAGAGCGGATTCGGGGATCTGTATGAGTGAAACTCCGCCATCGTGCACCCGCGGACACTCAAGGATTCGCCCCTTTGGGGCTCCAACCGGCTGGGATTCAGTCATCAATCATGTGCCGGGAAGATTTCTAATGGTCGAGCACTTCAGCCGGCGTACTGAGCCGCTCAATCTTCTTGCCCTTTAATCAGACATGAGCGAGGATCTTGCCCCCACCCCTGTTTCCGATCATCAGGTTTCATTTACGGCACTTCTGTTTCGACCCCTTGCTGTGTCACCACTCCTGCCTCGCATTAGTCAACCGCGCCATGACCGGGCCGCATGTCTCAAATGACAACCCGTACCCCGAAATCCAGTTCAAGACGCTCAAGTACCGGCCGGATTTTCCGCAGCGCTTCGGCTCACTCGAAGATGCACGACTTCATTGCACGGACTTCTTTCACTGTTACAACACCGAGCACTGGCATTCGAGCCTCGGACTCCACACGCCGCACAATGTGCATTTTGGGCTCGCCGAAGCGCCGTGATCAGTGAGCCAAAGTGCTAGCCGCAGCATATGCAGCGAATCCAGAACGCTTCTTCCGTCGGCTGCCAACTCCCGCACCGCCACCCACCGCAGCGTGGATCAATCCACCCAAGCTCCTCCTTTCAGAGGACGTTACTCAAACTCCTTGACAGGTTCCGGCAGGGCATATAGCTGTTGCGTATGAAAACAAAAAGTGCCCACGACTAAGCGGCCGCCGCGGGCACTAACGCACTCCGGGATCATTCCAATCAGCCGCCAGAACTGACTTCTACAAACTGACCCTTAGAAGCAGCCTTGAGCTTGGCAACGATGCGTTCGAATCTTTCCACGTCTTCAGAACGCTGGGGCAGTGGAAGCCCCGCATCGGGTATAAAGAGCGCGAGGTTATCGGACGCGTGCTTCGCATGGTGGCTTTCCGCCCGATCTATTAATGCGAATGCGGTAGCGACCAACTGCGTTGAGAGTGCATCCCGGCGTATTTGGACAAGGTAGTGCGGTGACGGACCAGTCCCGCGACTGACCTTCGCCCCCATTCGCGGGTACTCGACATCGTCTATCAAACTAAATCGAACAGGAAAATTGTAGTGAACCGAAGAGTTAAGCTGTCCGTTTGCTCCTTTAGATCCTTTAGCACTCTGCGCTCCCGCCGAGCCGGCGAAAGACAAAAGCGCAAGGGCCGCCGAAGTGGCAAGTACAACGCGTCTCGAAGTCTGCATGGAGACATCCTTAGTTGAGGTTAGTCGCATATAAGAGTTGCGGTCAGTCATACGCGTAGCATTCGAAATAGAGAAAGCTGTACGTTTGACCACCATCCCAGCTCCCATACCAGTTCATTCCGCTTATGCACTGACCCGACCCACCAGTGTTGGTCCGAATGAAATAGATTCCGGCGTCGGTTTCGGATCCCGAATTGCCGCCTATTGGGCCAGACGGATTGTTGGCTGGATCTCCCGCCACAGGGCAGTATTCGGTGGCTGGCGTGTTCTCGTCGTCACACTCGTACACCGATAGATCATCTTCACAGCTCACGCCGGCATCTTCAAAAACTTCGACCCCACGCGGCACGGACTCCCCCCAACTAATTTCACCCGGTACAATCGATATCGATGGCTCCCAAGTAAACAGGGTTAGCGCGGGGCTAATTCCGAACGGAAAAGCCTTTCGGGCCCGAGCGGACCCACCAACCTGTAAAGAGTAACCGCAAAGCCCGAGACCATGTAGCGATTGTTCAAACCGCGCAGTCTGGGTAGATCTCCCACTGGGATACAAGTTGGTGAAACGCCAACCTGAACTCGCTGGAACATTCGAGTAATAGGGCGATCCCTCGTGATCGACGCTATAAGTCAAGTCGATCTTGTATTGGTCGCCCATGTACTCCATCCTCCCGCAAATCCACCCGGTGCTTCCCGGCCTCGGGGCTTGGCCGCAGGCGGTCGCGCTGTAAATCTCCGCCGGCGACAAATCGCCAACTGGAGGAGTTCCGTCCCAATGATAGTAGCCGTCTGATCCATAGAAAAACCCATCTGAGTATTCGACCTTACTGGGATGTGGTGCGGTACGGATCTGAGATGCGGGGAATCCCACAGGGTTCTCGGCGCACGCCGAGGCGACAACAAGAAGCGCTACGTGTAAAAAACCCAGAGAAATGCGACGATCAACGTTCCACATACCGTGTTCTCCTAGTTGAGTGTGCTTGCCGCGAGAAATTGTGCCGTGAACTTATCGGGTGCATGCCTCCGTGAATGAAGTGAATCGGGTAACCGGCGCGGGTGCATTGCCCTGTGGGCCCCCGGCCGCACGAACCTCGTTCCAAACAAGCAATACCGTCCGCCGGTCGACGCTAAAAAGCGACAACAAACCAACCGAGTTAAGATCGGCGAAAGGCTCGGGAGTAGACCATGTATCTCCACGTAGAAGAGTGTAGAACATCTTCGAACTTCGACCTTCCGATAAACTGATACCGGCCAAGACTACCTGGATCTCACCCGAGGTTGTCTGAGCTTGAGCCAGAGTTGACGCTCCCGAGATCAAATTCGAATTCCGCTCCGGCTGCCATGTTCTCCCAAGATCAGGTGAAGTGACCGACGAAACTCCTCGGAGGGATCCCGTTTCGGCTGAGACCCGACCCCAGACCACCGAAATCGAGTCCGAACCCGCGTGACGGTAGACCCTTAGCTGTGTGATAGCATCCAGCGCGGACCACTGGATTCGGGTTGCAGCGAGCCACACGGTGTCTTTAGTCGCGGCACGGATTGCGAAGATATGTTGACCGTTCCGTGTACGAACGCCAGGCGCGCCAACCCGTGCGTACGCCACGAGGATCGAGTCTCTCGAAATCAATTGAGCTCCTACTTGGGATGGCAAGCCCGCGACATTGGATTGTGATACTATCCAATTGCCGTTGAGCCTGCGTGCGTACCCGATCCAAGTTTGTCCGGACCGCGCAAATGAAAATAGGACGTGCACGTCGCCTGACGGTCCGAGTAAGAGCGTTGCGGAGCTTCCAGACCAATCGAGTTGTTCGGCCTCGAAAAGCAACTTAGGAACGGACCATTTACCGTCTTCCAATTCGGCATACCACACCATGCGATCGGCATCTGAGGTAGCCGAATCACCTCGCGTATACCAAACCGCGTGAATCCCCCCGTACTTGCCGGCGGCCGCAGAGATTCGTTTCATTGTTCGAGTTGTGGGGGGTCTCAGCGGGAGCGCCTGCCCCGTTCGATCCACATAGAACCCAACAAGGCCATGATTACGGCGAGAACGCGTTACATATTCGGACAGCGTCAGTTTTCCTACCGAAGGAGGTGGATCGAACGCATTAGGCTCGGCCCAGTATAAGGCAGGCGCACCGAGTAACACGTACCCGCCGCGGCGGCTGAGAATTACAGGAGATTCCACGTAAGCGGGGGCACCGCTACTGTCACGCAGATTGATATTAGAGTGCCATCCAGTGGCACAATCGGACGGCGTTGCGATTCTCCCGGCGCAAGCAGAGACGATTTGGGCTCCGAGGACAAGCAAAGCGGATAAAAACAACCGACCGGTCGCCGCGGACGGCGCGCCGAAACCTGATTGATCCAACAAACGCCTTTGCAGACCGTTGACCTGTAGTTTCGGCTGCGGAGCCCCACACCGTCGCCAACGCGCCACACCTTTGGTGTGGCGGTCGATTGTCAAAACGTTTCCATCGACCGAAAAGCGTGACGCAGTCGAGGAAGAAATCTTGCTATGACACCCAGAGACTCTGCGCATGCTGAATCCTATACGAGCTGTTTGCTAAGTCTAGATACCACATTCTGTCACACCAGCAACCAGGCTCCGAAAACAATTTTCATACAGAAGACGGCACTTGCTTACGATACTGACCCGCCAGCCTGCATCGAAGTTTGGAAAAGTGCAATTTCATTACAGGCAAGTGCGGTGAGACGCATCGAACAACCCGTCTAAGAATGTCAAGTGCCTTTTTTCTATCATCCCCTGTAAGTCGCGGTTATCGGCAAAAAACACCACAAATTTTTCGGACTTTTGCCGATTCGTTCATCGCGGCAACGGACGAGCGCGGGAGAGTTTGTCACTCATTGCCAAAGTTTGAATCCGAGTTTGCGGCGATCACGTTTAAACTATTCTATCTGGAACAGCCTGATCCTAAGGGCAGTACTAGTACGGTGCTCAATTGACACATCCGCGCTAGCGAGTAACCGCCGCATCAGACCCGCCCAAGCTGCTTCCAAGTAGGACGAAATACGACGACTCTAAAAGCTTTTTTCTGTCTTTGTGAGTGCTGCCCGAACCGCAAAAACCGAAGAACGGGGAATATCGACGGGCAAAGCAATACTTTTTATATCGGGAAGTCGGTCCATTACCGAGACACGGGGGGGTTAAATCGCCGCGGGGTCTGTTTGGGGGTGTGTTTTTCTCGTCAAAGCATGGGAAGATTGTGGGAAAAGTCCGGCGCCGACGCTCGGTTTCCCTCGGAACTACGGCAGATTGTCGTTAAAGGTTATTGATAGTTGCTGACTACGGATCAGAAGGTTGGGGATTCGAGTTCCTCCGGGCGCACTAAATGCAAAGGGGGCAATGACTTACACAGTCCATTGCTCCTTTTTCTTATCCGCTGGTGTCGGCGGCCATCCGGGGGTGTTTCATGACGGCTCGTTCTTTCGTCCTTCTTTGCTCGGCGTTGTTTCTTGGCGGATGCGGTCTGAGCTTGGCGTCGCCCGAGGGCGACGTAAACCTTCAGATCAGCGGGTCAGTGAAAGACGCCGTTTCCGGAAGCCCGATAGCAGGTGCGAGTGTTGTAGTGACCACCGGGTTTTTTGGCTCTGGTGATCTCACGAGTGTAAGCACCGGCGCGGACGGGCGGTATGTGCTCACCTATCATCTGCGACATGTCGCAACAGACAAGGAGCTCAGTGACGGGTGCAATGTCTGGGATGGTGATACGTCGAGGAATGTATCGGTGTATGCCACGGCTCCTGGTTATGGACTTCGGGCAGAGACAGGCGCTGACGGAGTAGCGCCACTCCAATGTACGGGCAACCCTCAGACTTTCGACTTCAGGCTCAGAAAGTAGACATACAAGAAGCGTCGCATCAAACGCCGGGCGGCGGAGGCCTTTTTCGATACCCGATCGCCGCCGGTTGAAACGACTGTCCAGCATCAGGAAGTCCCGTGTCCGCGGTTCCGGCGGCTACGAAAAAAGACGCCTCGCGGCGTCCTTTTTTCGACTCTGGGCGTGTCCAGGATCAGGAAATTCCCTGCTCCTTCAGCCACTTGGTCAGGGCCATGGTCACTTCTGTCTCAGCCTGGCCAGGTACCTCGGGCATGACCGCCCAGCGCTTTCCAGCGCGCATCAGGTACCACATCGGGCCAGAGCCTTCCTCACCGCGCTTGATGTTGGCGGGTTTGGCTTCATATGTCACAAAGTGGAACTCACGCTGGCCGAATGACAAGCGACGCTGCTGGTTCTTGTATGCACTCACGGGGAAGTCTCGCTAAAGAGAGGCGACGGTCACGTCCGGCAGGGTCCGGAATAATCAGGAAGCCGGAGGCTTCTGGATAGAAATCTAATCAGGGGTCCAAGACGCCCTGATTCGGCCGCTACTCAGGCGCTGCGGTGGGGCCTCGCGGTGGGCTTCAGGCCTGTAGCGCCGCTGTCCGGCCGTATAGGCGACATGATCCGAAACGGCCGGAATTCACCCTTGAGCTGGTTGTCCGCGATCTGGTCGATCAGCTTCTGGAATTCCTCCGGGCTCAGATTGCTGCAAACCCCCTCGAGCCGGTTCCTGATTTCTTCCTTGAGCTTTAGCGCTCGTTCCTGTCGATCACCCACGGTCCTCCGATTTGTTTTTGTGTTGTACCGAGGTGTCTGCACTAATGGGGCCCAAGTCGGTCATTTTAAGCAGTTGCTGCACAGTGGATCTTACTTTCAAAGCTTCGAGAGGAATGCGAGCTCCCGATCTCGCTGGGAATACGTGGCCGGAGCTGTCTGCTGAGCGATCCATCTGACGCGATAATCTTCCAGAATCAGGGGCAGATATTTCTCCGGACTGGTGTATTCAAATCCGCCCGGAATCAGCTCCTCGGACGCCAGAGAAGCGTCGAGCTCCGACATCCAGGCGCCACTGAAAGGTGAGCAGTCTGGAAGCAATTGAGCCTCGACGAGCTGGGCGCGCGGGACAATCATGGTGCAGGCTTCCTTGTCCAGGACGTCGCCGAGCAGTGCGAGATACTCGCTGAGCACCTTGGAGAATCCGTAAGAAACGTTGTAGGCCTTTCCGATTCCTCCGGTAACTCCACACAGAGCTCCAACAAAACGCGCGACATCGTGAACGTAAACGTGCCGGATGGGCAGGCCTCTCCCGTCGGGAATGAGAAGCGGCTCACCGTCGGACATTCTCGCGAAGTAGCCCTGGAGCCTACCGTAGTGATCGCGCTCCGACGCAACCATCGGAAGGCGAAGCGTCGTCACCGGAAAGTTTTCGTTCTCGAACGCGGCGATGAAAACGTCTTCCGCATCGCGCTTGTCGACTCCGTATTTCCAGCTGTCGAAGTCGTCAGTTCCGTCCGGTGGCGCGGGCATCACATCGCCCGCGTACTCCTGTTCACGAAACGGGCGTTGAGCACTTTTTAGAACCAGATAGACCTGACCCGAGCTGATGAACACATAACGGCCGGCACGATTGCGGAATGCCTCCACCGCCTCCATTGCGTCGGCACGATTGTACGTCGTCAGGTCAATGATAGAATCGAATTCGCGGCCGCCGATCGACGCCATGACAGAGCCATCGCCTCGCGTTGCGCGAATTCGCTCGATGCCGTCGGGGAGCTCGTCCCGAGTTACTCCACGATTCAAGACAGTGACGTTATGCCCCGATTGGAGCAGATGGACGGCCGTCACGTGACCAAGATTTCGCGTGCCGCCAAGTATGAGGATTCGGGACGTCATGGTCGTGTAAGAGTTTGGATGACGGCGAGGTGCGCGTTTCATGCGCCGATGATACAATAAAAGGTGGACTATTTTTGGCCCACAAACGGGGAGGCATGTATGGACCAGATATGTCGTACACTACTCGGTTTCGCGATAGTCGGTATCGCGGCTTGCGGAGGCGGAGGAGGAGGAACGGGAAGTACCGGGGTTAACAATGGAACCGGCGGAACGGGTGGGGCCAACTGCACTGCCGGGGATGGCACGATCTGCGTTCTAGCGGGGAGCTTCAACCCTATCGACATCACTATCGCAAAGAACGGAAGCGTGACATTCCAGGAAGTTCAGGGCGCGCACTTCATCGTGTTCGATGCGCCGTTGGCGAATGGAGTTTCCAATATCGGAGACTTTTCTTCGGGGACTGCATCGCGGACGTTCAACGAGGTGGGGACCTTTCCGTATCACTGCACGCTTCATGGCGGAGTTGGAACGGGAATGCACGGAACGATCAAGGTTCAGTAGCGGCGCGGCGCAGTGCGCCCGGAGGGGCTCGAACCCCCAACCTTCTGATCCGAAGTCAGATGCTCTATCCAATTGAGCTACGGGCGCTTCACAGAGGATGAATAAAGCGAAGCCCTCGTTTATTTGCCATGCTTGTCCCGCTGGCCAGCCAAAATAAAAAAAAGGCGGAGAGCTCGACGCTCTCCGCCTTTTAGTTCAAAGCGTGGGAATCTCAGTTTAAAGGAGCTGTGCAGAGAATCTCAGTGACCGGCCCGTTGCCGTCGTGACCTGGGTTCGGTCCGTAACCGCCGTCCTGGTGAACGCGGACAATCTGCTTGATGTTGCCGCGGATGTCCGGGCCGTCCTTCCAGACGTTGCTGGTGACGATGACGTCAACGTACTCACCGATGGTGGCCGGAGGCGGAGGACTGTTGCCCACACGGCTGGTCCACGTCTGGCCACACGTTCCTGCCGTGGTAGCGTATCCCTTGAACGAGGGCCAACCATTGTCCTTGTACAGCGTCATCGGGTTGTTCTTCCACCACTGCGAGCCCCAGAAGTTCACGCCGGGTTTCGGCTTATTGCCTTTGAAGGAGACACCCGCGGCTTGGAGACCCGCAGCGAGATCGCCGACAACGAACTGCGGTGCGCCCAGCGTGTAAGTGAACGTTACCGTCGAGCCGTGCTGGCTGTTCGCGCCGCTGGTCGCCGTCGGGGAAGCGCCTGCCCTGCCGTCCACCGGCGGGTTAACAGGAGATCCAGTCTGACACAACGCCGAAGGACCGCCGCCGGGGAAACAAATGTAGCCGAACGTTCCGCCACCCTGCGCCGCGTTTGTGTTCGTGATCGTCATCGTGGTGAAGCTCTGCGTAAACCCGAAACCATCAATCCACGTCTGATTGAGCTTCGTGAACAGAAGCTTGCACTCGCCTGGATTGATCGGTGCCTGTGGACTTGTCTGTAACACGTCATTGATCGTCGACGAGTTGGCAGTGTTCTCAGGACTGTTGTTGACGAAATTCGTAGGGCTCGTGAACGACACCGAGTACGGACCGGACAGCGAGCCGGCAGAAACGCAAACCTGGATCTCGCCTGCCACCGCGCCCCCGAAATCATTCGACACTTTCAGGCCCGAGGACTCCTTCTGGGTGGGGGCGGCGATTTCATTGTCAGTGCCGTTGAAACACGCCGCTAGAACTAATGCGGCGGCGCTCGATACGAGCGCGAGGCGGGAACTGCTGAACCTTTTCATGCTACATCTCCTGGATCGTAAAAGGTGGTCGGTGGCTTACCGATTTCCTTTTCGACGGCTGGGCGATCTCATTCGAGACCCCTGGCTTTGCGGACCGGTCTCGCGACCGGGGTGCCCTTATCGGAGGAGTACAACTGCATCCTGTCGGAGGGCACCAGAGATCACTGAACAAGTGAATCTGGGTATACCTTCGCAGGTTTCGTTCATGTCCTCCCGTCCGATAAACTCATGGTCAAATGAGGAATTGGAGTGGGAGGAAAAAGGAATTTGACTGGGGCAAACACCCGTGTCAACTGGCCAAAAATGCCAAGACAGTTTTGTGATATGAACGGATGGGTGTCTGTTACTGCAGAGATCGATAGCCAGTCACGCGATTGCTAAATCTGAATTTCCATCGCGAATTCACACGCTAAGACTTCTCGTCGAAGAGTATCCCAGCATTCCGTTTGGCAGGACGAAGCGACAGAAGTTTACCAAGCGTTGACCACGTCGGGTCTTCGCGTCTTACGCGGAGCGTTCCGGCATCTCTCCATACAGCGCGCGCGAGGTCAGCGCCGGGGCTGTCGCGCGAAACCTCATCGAGCACAGTGTCGATCAAGTGTCTTTCATCCACGGTGCCGACCTTCGGACTTACGACGAACGTAAGCCGAGTAAAGCCATTCTCGTCTTCTTCCTCGACGAGCTGATAGTCCAGAGCAGTCCCACCGAATTTTGTCGGCAGAACTTCTTCCATGATGCGAAGCATCGTGCTTCCTACGAGCGTCATTCCTTCGCCCGTGAGCTTCCTGAAACTGAAGATGTCACGCACGTGATCGGGAAAGCCGGCCGCCTGCATGGGACAACCGCAGTCGCGTTGATCGAGAATCCCGTAGTCGTCGAGCTCGACGTTGAAAATGATTTTCGGAACTGTCGGAAGAAGCGCCGTAAAGCAGAACGCATCGACGACGAGAGTCGATCCAGGAACCTGCACCGGAGATTGAATCAGCCCCCACGCATCCCGGAAAAGATGAAGATCGTTTTCGCCAAGTGGATTGCGGCACGAAAGTCCGACAACTCCCCCTTCGGTAAAGCCATACGAAGACATGAAAGTCGCGCCTGACTTGCAAATGGCTCGAACTTTTGCTGGTGTGGGAGGCTCTCCTGCGCCAACGAACCGAACACCTTTCATGTCCAACCCCATTTCCTGTGCTGCAACCGAAATGCGGACTCCGAGACTCACGTAGGTAACAACAATACAACTTCCGCTTTCCTTCGCCTGCTCGTGCGCCCACAGCGCAACCTTGCCAGCATCGGCTATGCTGACCGGCTCCGGTGAAGGAACCGGCACACCAAAAAGCCGGGCCATCCCGCGCGCGTACTCAGTGGCCATTCGGTACTTGAACGGAATCGTCATCTTCTCGGCCGTGACTGGCGTGAACCACTTCTCCGTCTTGAGGCCGAGGCAGCGGCACATGAGAATTGACATCAGTCCGCTCGATGCCGGGAGAACTGGAAACCAAACTGCGATGGGAACATCGAGGTCCTTCACCATCGACATGTAAACCATGCACTCGTTCATCATGGCCGACATGTGTTCGAGGTCCATCGCTACGCGAGTGCCGGCCCCAGTCGATCCGCTTGTCTGGCCTTCGTAGAAGCTGCGCAGGCGCGGATTGTCGAAATCCTTGTCGCTCACGTCGAGCGTGAACGAGCCGCGCACGATCGGCGTGCGACCCTTGAATTCCTCGAAGCTCACGTAGATGTCTTTCGCGCGGAGCGCGCGAAGCGTGTCATCGAGCCCGTTCGCTTCGGTCATTGCGGCGAGATCACCGAACTCAACGCCTGAGTTTCGGAGCAGCTTCAGGTACGGGCTTCGCGGATTGTCGTAGATGCCGTGCTGCGCAATTCTCAGGAAATTCGATTCCCGATTGCGCAAATTCCTGTCGACTTCGGCACGGGCCGCTTCAAGCTGCGGCGGATTCTTGAGAAACCGTCTAAGCCCAAGCGCAAACTGACCGTACATCTTCGCGTTACTCAGGACACTCGTCACTAGACTCTCTGGTCATTTTGCGATTATCGCGGTGAACAGGTGCGGATGATAATAGATTGGGCGCCGTGACCACAAAGCACCTGGATTACCAAATGGCCGGTTACTGTTGACCGCCGAGAATCGCAGTGCGCCGGCTCACATTCATACGGCAGATTTGCTCACCGCCCGACAGTGGGTGGTCCGCGCAATCGCTGCGCCAGCCCGGGAGTCTGGCATTGCGTGGCCCGAAGGCCTTTCTGCTGGCGTTCTGACGGAGCTCCTCACCTACGAAAGATGTGCCGCGTGGCTCCTCGACTCGCTGAGCTCTGCCGGTTTGGCCGAGGGACTTCCTGCAAATGTTCTGGAAGCAATTCGTAAAGCTGCCGCAAGAGAAACGCAAACCGCGATGCAAGCTCGCGCAGAGGGACGAGAACTCTCGTCCGTTGCGGCGCGGCTTGGACTTTCCATGGCGGTTCTGAAGGGCGGCGTGCGGGCGATCGCTGGCGAGTCTCCATCTCTTCCAGTCGTCGACATCGATGTGCTCGTCGATCATGGTCACGTGTCCCAGGTTGTCACCGAGCTCGAGCGATCGGGGTTCGGCAGGGCTCTGCCTGCGCTGAGGCATCACCAGGGCGTCGAAGCCGCGAAGGGAAGACTGAGTGTTGAGGTTCACTGGACGATGTTTGATGATGGACGACCGCTCGATCCGGAACTGTGGAGTCGCATCATACCAATCGCTGCATCGCCCGGGCTGTTCAGGCTGAACAGCGTCGACCACCTGATGCACATCGTTCGTCACGCTCTGCTGAACCACCGGCAGAGGCACATCACTATCCGCGACACTCTGCTTGCTGGAATCGCCGCGCGCAATTGCTCGAGCGACGAAATGACGACCGTTCAGCGTCAACTCACCGGCGCTCCCAACGAAGGCGAAGCCGTGCGGATGATTTCTTTTGGCGGGCGCCTTGTCGGCGCACAAGGGGAATCCAGCGATCCCTTCTTTGAAGAGAGCGCGACGTTCTATTCTGCCGTCGCACTGGCCCCGCGACTTCCGCGCGCCCTCGCATCAAGCGCGGCACTCGCTTTCATGACGGAGATTGCCCTTGGTCGCGTTGCCGTGATGCGCGCAGTGAAGAACTCGGTACAGTGGCGCGGATCGAGTGTCAAAGCAGCGGCGAAAGCGAACGACAGGTTTCCACGCCTCGCGCGTCCACTGATCGGGCTTGCGCACCTGGGCTACTACGGCATTTCAGCGGCGATTGCGCTGCCGATGATTTATCGGACGCGAGACAAGGCGCTCAGGGAGCTTGGTCGACGAAACCTCTGACGACCTCGTCGAGCAGCGATGGATTCGCAAACGTGTCGCGACCCAGGCGAATGTCGGCAGTGTTCCTTGAAGCGGCAGAACGCATCAGCTCGAGAACGCCCCGCGCACTCACGGGATCGGCAACAAGCCATGGGCTCTGCCGGATTATTCGCTCGAGGCCGATTACTCCGGCTACTGGAGCGATCGACGTTGCAAATGACGGCTCAACGCGGGGGAACAGAATGCCGTCAAGTACAGCTGTTCCCTTTCGCGCGTCCTCACGAAAATCAGACTCGCTGGTTGTTCCCCTGACGCCAGTCGGCTCCCCGGAATGCCAGCCTTCGTCAAGATGAAAATCGTCGGGCCAGCCTTCGACGATGATCTCGTCGTGCGCGCCGCGCGAAAGAACCACGTAATCATCTGACAAATAGAACCATCCGGCGCGAACGAGATTGGCGGTAGTTGTGGACTTGCCTGCGTGGGTGTCGCCGACGAGAACCCATGCACGTCCGGTATCCGGATGAACGACGGCGCCAGCATGAACCGGCGTGCGTCCTTTGCGGACGAGAAGGAGACCGGCCGCAATCGTAAGCGCCGACGACAGGTCAAACGGACTCGGCTGCCTGACGGTGTGGATCGCTACGTTTGCGACTCCCGAAGCAAGATCGATCGTCCCCGTGATCGATGATGTCTCGCTTTCCAGCCACACCTGGTTCCCTGCATTGTGCAGCCACGCTTTCACCCTGCCGAGCGCAAGCGAGTGATCGCCGAGGCCGCTCGGTCGGTCTAGAGAGCCACTATCGATGCGGATCGCCTGACCGGCCGGACGTGCAAGTTCGCGTACCTCCGGCAAGGACGGCATCCACTCGCTCGCGTAGGGCCGCAGGTCTTCGTCGATCGAGAGCACGAGGGATCCGTCCAACAGCAACGACTGGCTTATGTAGGCCACGGACGTCTCAGCCCTGGAAGCGAAGCTCCTCGAAGCTCTCGCCTCCGTCTTCAACCGACTCGGGGCCGTGATAGATCACCCACGAGTGCGCTTTCAGCGCCTCTTCAGACTCGGGGCCCTGCACACCGATACGGATCGCGGCGCTTTTTCCGAAATCCTTCAGCACGAGGTACTGGGCCATGCTGCGATACAGGCACGTGTTCCGCCACGCTGTGTGTGTCCTTGAAAGATGACGAACAGCCCCGTTGGCAACTCTGAGCGCGAGAACAAGTTCTTCATCGGCTGACAATCTTTGGGTGTCAGGCTCTGCCTCCGCCTCCAGTGCCGAGCGAAGCCTGGCACCGGAAACCCACTGCGGCGCGCGCAGCGCTGCTCGCAATCCGACGTACACCGAGCGGGTTCCGGCGGCGGGTGAACGGCTCATATGGCGAGTCATCATTCGCAGAGTTGATCGCGATTGCTGCATCGAATGAAAGTATCATCCTGCCCGGCGCGGCGTGTCGCCAGGTTTGATCAGATCAGCGGACTGCGGGCACCTGTGCCTGCCTGATCATGTACTGGCGATCGCCGGCAACGCCAATGCGCGTGTTATGCAGGGGCGTCCAGTGAATGCCACGAGGGCTTTGTTCTTCAGCCTCCACGACAGCAGCTTCGACAGACTCGAATGTGCCGAGAACGACAGAGTCTCTCGCGCCTTTCCTGACACATTCGAGGGTCCATTTCATGGTACTTCAGCGCCCTCCCAAGTCCGCAGCCAGTTGAGAGACGAGCGTAGCCTCGCGAGTGAGCGCGGCTGCGATGCGTGCAATTTCGCCGTCCACCTGACCCCACTCCCCCTGCTCGATGGCCTCGCGAGCGCCCGGCATGGTCTTCACACCGTAACCCGTATAGAAGCCCGGCGCGTAAAGCATGTGACGATACCACGAACGTCCCTTCAATCCGTCGTTCGACGTCAAAGCTCTCTCTGCCTGAAGCATGCGCAGGTTGATCGCGCGAATAGCCGCTGCCCGACTGGCAGTCGCAGCGCTCGCTGTACCGTTCTCCAGCGCCTTGTCATAGCGCGACGCGGCGTGCGTGAGTGAATCGACGGCCGTCGTGAGCGGCGCGAAGTCGAACTTCTTCGGCGCGTCACGACGCGGCGGCGCGATTGTGGGTTTACGAGGGTCGTTGACCGCGACGTACACTCCCTCCTCGATCGCACGATTAGTCTCCGTAATCTGGTCGTACCGCGTATCACGGAGCTTCTGGAGCTCCTTCACATACGTTCCCGCCGTCTCGGCCAGATTCCCAAACGAAAAGGGAATCACGTCTGCAGACGCGAGTCTCATCACTGCGGTGCCCGCCGTCTGGGCGAGGGCGCGGCCGTAAACAAACGCCGTGTCGCTGAAATGCGTATACCAGTAGAAATCGTCGTAAATCGAGTGGTAGATGCCGCCATTGTCTTCCCCGCCGTATCCGAGGTTCAGGGATGGGATCCCGAGGTGCTGAAGAAATGGTGAGTAATCCGATCCGGAGCCCAGTGCGTCGATGCGCATGTCTTCACGCTCGCGGATGTCCTTTTTTTCCTCTGTGGTTCCGTTTCGCAGCGTTCGTGCCTGAGCACGCTTCCAGACGCTGATATTCGCCTCTGGATCAGTAATGTCCTTCTGGACGCCGTTAATGAACTTCTCGAGGATGTGCGAGCCCTCGACGTTTAGAAATCCGCGGCCGTTGGTGTCGCTGTTGATGTACGCGACGGCGTGCTGAGCAAGCTCGTCAGCATGTGTTTCAACCCATTCGGTCGAGCCGATCAGTCCGGGCTCCTCGCCATCCCAGGCTGCGTAGATGATCGTGCGTTTTGGCTTCCATCCTTGTTTCACAAGCAGCCCAAGTGCGCGCGCCTCTTCGAGCTCCGCGACCAATCCAGAAATCGGGTCCTCGGCCCCGTTGACCCATGCGTCGTGATGATTTCCGCGAATCACCCACTGATCTGCTTCGGTAGTGCCGGGCAGTTTCGCAATCACGTCGTACAGCGTGCGCGTGTTCCAGTCGGACTTGACCTTCATGTGAACGCGCGCCGGTCCGGGACCGAAGCGGTAGGTAATTGGAAGACCGCCGCGCCATGCCGCAGGGACCGTTCGTCCACTCAATGCTGCGAGTAGCGGCTGCGCGTTGCCGTATGAGATTGGAAGCGTCGGAATCTTGGTTATCGTCGCGACCTGATCGAGCGGAAGTCGCTTCGCGTCTTTTGTCGCGCCTACACCCGGTGTCATCGGATCGCCCGGATACGTGGGCATGTCAGCGACAGATCCGCGCTGCACTCCCTGTGACGGACGCATCGGTCCATGGGGGAAGACGTCTCCACCCGCGTAGCCGTCGTTCCCTGGATCGGAATAGATCAAGCAACCAATCGCTCCATGCTCGGCCGCTACTTTCGGCTTGATGCCGCGCCACGAGCCGCCGTACTTCCCGATGACGATCGCGCCCTTTACTGAAATTCCATGGCGCTCGAGCTCTTCGTAGTCGGCGGGAACTCCGTAGTTAACAAAAACGAGCGGGCCAGTTACATCGCCATCGTGCGAATACGCGACGTACGGAGGAAGCTGCTCGTCCTGCTGTCCAGACGTCGGATCGATATCGAGTTTTGTCTCGTTGAGATCTGCTTTGTAAACGGTTGGCGAGACCATTTCTACCATGCGCTCGTTCGGCGTCGGAAACAGCACGTCGAAGTTTTCAATTTCCGCGTTCCATCCATACGACCTGAATTGGTCGCGGATCCACTCGGCGTTTGCCTTGCCGTAAGCGGAACCGACGTGGTGCGGGCGGGCCGACAGTCGACGCATTGCCTCGCGCATGCGGGCGGGATCGGGGATCGATTTGAATTTCGATTCCCAGTTGCGTTGAGGCTTTGTGGATTCTGGTGTGAAGCCGCGGATGGTATCGGTGTCAGCGGCGAATGGAGTCATCGCCAGCGTGCTTGCGGTAAGCAGGCCGATCAGTGCTGCGCGCATCAATTCAGGTCCAGTGTGGGGTCATCGAAGTCTACGATTCCGTCGCGCGTGAAAAAAGGGGTGCCGTTTACGGACACCAGCGGAAATGCGCCTTAACTGCGGCGGAAATGCGGCGGAACCGCTGAGGCTCTGAGAACGGCGGAGAGCGCTGAGGAAACAAAATGGGGGAACAGCGGAACGACAATGCGCGTTTGGACTTGACCTGCTTTGGTGGACACCTCAATTCCCCATTGGGGAGGTGTCCATGGCTGTTCGAAGGAAGTATTCCGCGGAGTTCAGGTTCGAAGCTGTTCGTTTGATGAGACAACGGATAGCTGCTGGGGAGTCGCTCAGTAGAGTTGGGGAAGAGCTTAACATAAAGCCCGATATCCTGCGTCTTTGGTCAAAGGAAATCGATGCTGCTCCTGATGGCGCTACTCCTCAGGAGGTGTTTCCAGGAAAGGGCAAATACCGCAGTTACACGCCAAAGATCGGTGCCTCGAGTGCCTCGAGCGAGATCGATGCAGAGAGTCCTGCTGAGGAGCTGAAGCGACTTAGGCGTGAGAACGACCTTTTGAGACGAGAGCGGGATTTCTTAAAAAAAGCGGCGGCGTTCTTCGCAAAGGAATCGCAGTGAAGTTCGCCTTCATCGCCCGGCAGAGATTAAATAGACCGAGCGAAACAGTGCGACTCATGTGCAAGTGGCTCGAGGTATCGAGGTCTGGCTTCTACGCCGCGATCAGACGGAGCCCGAGTCAGAGATCGCTGTCCCGCCAGAAGCTCAAGCTCCAGATCAGAGCTGTTTACTCAATGAGCCGGCGACGCTACGGAGCGCCAAGAGTGCACGCCGAGCTCAAGGCACATGGTGAGACATGCGGCCACAACCAGGTCGCGAGGCTGATGAGAGAGGAGGGGCTAAAAGGCAAAAAGGCAAGACGCTTCAAGGTGACGACCATGTCGAGCCACAACAAAGCGGTGGCGCCCAATGTTCTCGCTCGGAGCTTTAATATCTCGAACCGAAAAATGAACAGCGCCTGGGCCGGAGACATCACCTATCTGCCAACTCGCGAGGGCTGGCTCTATCTGGCGACACTCATCGATTTGTCGTCTCGCCGGGTAGTCGGCTGGTCCCTTGCTTCGAACCTTGAAGAATCTCTGACTCTCAGAGCTCTCAAGATGGCCCTTGCAACGCGTGAGATCCGTTCTGCGGCCGAGATGCTCCACCACTCTGACCGTGGGTCGCAATACGCATCAACAGAGTACCAGTCCACTCTCAGTTCGCATTGCATCACGCCGAGCATGAGCCGGAAGGGAGATTGCTGGGACAACGCTGTGGCGGAGAGCTTCTTCGCCACACTCAAAGCAGAGCTGGTGGCCGAT
>DATLDF010000092.1:0-13848 GCA_035525975.1 Gemmatimonadaceae bacterium | reverse complement strand
CCGCGCTCGCGCCGGCCGTTCTGCGACCGGCGAAAGCGGGGTTCGGTCATGATTACGGAGCCGAAAGCGTAAACACTACGGGCAGGCTGTAGGCGCCCGGGCGGTTTCTTACGCTGGAATAATCGGACGAGTAGAGCGTCTTGAAGAAGAGCGAGACTGCGGTGTCGTCGGTGGAGCTTGCACTGGAAGCAACGGTTGCGTTGGAGCCCGTCAGCGCTGCGAACGTCCCGTCAACCGCGACTGACCATTCGAGATCGCCTATCGGCTTCGAGCCACCTTTGGTTCCGGTATACGACCAGCTGGTCGGGTTCGAGGCGGCGGCCTTTACCGCCATCGTCCAATTCTGGTTTGCATGAACTACGAACGTCGGACCGACATCAGCTACGAACCCTGCTGCGAAGTCTGCGGGTGCCGGCGCCGTCAATGTTGTCGAGCTCGAGCTCATCTCGAGGTTGACGACTGTTCCGACGGTGACCGAGGCGGTGTTGGTAGTGCTGCAGGTTCCGTTGCCACTGCACTGCGCTGACGCGGGAGCTGCGCCACCGACGGCCGCGACCAATGCTGCGGCCGCGATGTAGAGCGATCCTTTCATTTTCAAATCCTTTTTTCGAGTAAAGTGCCGCAACGGGATGTCGCGGTCGCGCCAGGCCTGCTGGCCTCGATTGACTCGGCTGACCTTTCGGCGTAACCCTTTTTTGAGCACATTCGAGGTGACAGTTTTGTCATGACAGTTTTGTCATCCAGTCAATGCTGCGAAGCAGGATGGCGACCGACTTCAGCGAGCGTCCGGTCGTTGACCTGAACACCAGCATCACCGGAGTCAATCAAATGTCGAGTCGAATGGTCGGAGATCCACTCGCATGGTCCGGTCGCACCAGAGCGGAGCGGTTCATCGCGAAGCTTTGTACGGCAGACCGGCTGCCGATCTCGACCTCAGTGCCAGATGGAGGGGCCTAATCCATGCGCGCGCTCGTGGTCGAGGACGACGAAACCGTGGCAAGACTCAACAAACGTCTTCTCGAGCTGGAAGGACTCGAGGTGGACCTTGGCCGAACCGTGAAAGAAGGCACCCAGCTCGCGGCAGCAAACGCCTATGACATCATCATGCTGGACATGGGGCTCCCCGATGGCAGCGGGCTAAGTGTCCTCGAGGTCATTCGTTCTCACGCGAGCAGAACGCCAGTTCTGATTGTCAGCGGGACGGACGACGTCGCAAGCACGGTCGCGGCTCTCGATGCAGGCGCGGACGACTATCTCAACAAACCATACGACGAGAGTGCGTTACGCGCTCGAGTTCGAGCGGTTATGCGACGCGGTCAGCCGGTTAGCGCTCACACGATCCAGTGCGGCAATATCGTTATTCATCGTCTCGAGCGAAGCGCGACAGTCGGAGGTACTCCATTGAGGCTTACCGCCAAGGAATTTGCCCTGCTCGAATACTTCATCATGCACCGAGAAAAAACCGTTGCCCGGAAGGAGCTGTTGCATGAAGTCTGGCGGTTCGACTTCGACCCGGGTACAAATTTGGTAGACGTCAACGTCGGGCGATTGCGCGGAAAGCTCATTGATCTTGACGCCACATGCCGGATCGAAACCCAACGGGGAATCGGGTACACCTTGAGCGAACCCGGAACTGTTTCAGCCGGTTGACTGTTTCGAAATAGCCGGCACTGAATGCGCACGAACCTGCGCGCAGCACCTTGGAAACTCTCCGTCCTCGCACGTTGGATACGTCGCTAATGCTTCGTGTAGAGATGCTCCGCGGCATCCAGCACCAGCTTCGGGTCCATCGTTGCGGCCCGCCCCTCGTAGCTGCAATGGGCGAGGAGATGATCGACGATGAAGCGCGGGTGGAAGCGCGCCATGGGAAGATTCTCGTCCTCATATAGATGCGACATCACCATGCGCACCACGTCGAGGTCAAACTCCAGTCCATGGTCCCGGCAGACATTCTTGAAAATCTTCACGTATTCATCGTATGTCGGCGGGCCGATGTGAAAATTATACGGAATGCGCCGCATCATCGCCGAATCCATGATCGCCCGCGGAGTCAGGTTGGTCGAAAAGATCATCAGCCCGTCGAACGTGACTGCGAACTTCTTTCCGTTGTGCAGCGTCAGATAGTCAATTCTGCTTTCAAGCGGCAAAACCCACCTGTTCAATACCTGCTCGGGCTTGGCGATCTGCCTTCCAAAGTCATCGATGACCAGCACGCCGCCGGTGACCTTCGTGTGTATCGGAGCCTCGGACATGTTTCCAATTGGATCGTACCGCAGCTCCAGCATTTCCATCGTCAGCTCGCCGCCTACGATCATCACGGGGCGTGAGCATCGAACCCATCTGCGGTCGTTCGCGACTCTTGCCGACCGCGCATAAATCGAGAGGGCGTTATCGGAGCTTCCCGGCGCCGGCGGCAGCTCCTGGTGAATCGCTGGATCGAACAACTTGATTATCTCGCCATCCACCTCGATGGCATATGGCACCCACACCGGCTGTCGAAAGCTGCGAGCAATTGCCTGAGCAATGGATGTCTTGCCATCGCCCGGAGCGCCGTATAAAAGAATCCCGCGCCCTGCGTTTACCGCAGGGCCAAAGCGAGCCATCATGTCGCGCGGAATTACCAGTCCCTTCAGGCTCTCGTTGATCGCCGACTGGTCGACCCGATCGTTCAGGATTGACTGGCGCTTCACCTGGGCCTGCCATTGCGCCACTGGAACTGGCGCCGGTCCCGAATAAAGTGACTGACGCAGCGCCTGCTGCGCCCCCTCCTTGCCGGCGTTCGTCAGATTGTAGCGGAGGTCCAGCTGCCGTCCCTTGGCGTCGGCACCGAGCGACTCGAGAAGTGCCTTCATTCGCATGGCCTCCAGAGCGTCGCGAACGATCGTGACGGGAAGCTTTACGACTTTTGAGATGTCACTCGCGCTCTGGAGCCCGTGCCCATACATGACTTTCAGCAGGAGCGCGCGAATGAAAAGCTCGTTCAGGCCGGTATCGCCGGCGTCGCTAAGGCGTGGCGGGCCGAATTCGGACGTCCATGTGCCGGGCGACGCAAACAACTGAGCGGGACTCACGGCGATCAGATCGCCGCTGTCCGTTGGAAGCGTCAGAGCTTCGGTTTGTTTGTCCAATACGCTGCCGCCGTCGTCCGCTTCCAAGCTCCCTCCGTTGGGCGCAAAAGGTAAACGCTCAGGCTTTCATTAACAACGATTCATGAACGTTAAGAGAACGGCGGGACGCTCAGGGCTTCACTTTGTATTCGGCGAGCAGCGCGTCTGCCGTCTTGAATCTGCCCATCGCTCTGAGAAGCTCCGCATAGTCGGTAACCGTCTCGGCGATATCAGAATTGCCAGGAGGGAGCGCCGCTCGACGAATGGCAAGCGCCCGCCGATAAACCGGCTCGGCTTCGGCGAAACGCTTCTGGTCCCGGAGCATCCCTGCGAGCCCATTGAGCGTCACGGCGAGGCTCGGGTCCCCAGCTGAGAGGCGTGCTTCCTTGATGGTCAGCGCCTTCCGAAACAATGGCTCTGCTTCCCTGTAACGACCGAGCTTCCAGTATGTCTCGCCGAGATTGTTGAGCACTGACGCGACGTTTGGATGCGCTGGATCGAGGGTACGCTCAAAGGTTTTTCGCGCGCGCTCGTAGAGCGGCAGCGCATCGTTGTAGCGACCCAGCGACCAGTAGATTCCGCCGAGGTTGTTCAGTGCGGGGGCGAGATCTGGATGGTCCAGCCCGAGGCGACGTTCCTGAATGTCGAGACTGCGCTTCATGAGCGGTTCTGCTTCCGCGAACCTGCGCTGCGCCCAATACACTACCCCGAGCGCAATCAGGTGCCGCGCGTAAACGGGTGCATCCGGGCCGAGTGTCTTTTGATCGATGGCGATCGCGCGCTTGTAGAGAGATTCGGCCTCGCTGGTGTTACCGGCGCGAAGCCGCAGCCGCGCGAGTCCTGCAAGCCCGCGCGCAACGATTGGATCAGCAGCTCCGTTGCGCATGCTGTCAATCAGAATGGCGCGCCGAAAATGTTCCTCTGCGGGTTTGACGTCGCCGCGGCCCGCCATCGCTTCGCCGAGGGCGACCTCCGTCTCCGCAACCGAAGGATCGTCTGCTCCGAGGGATTGTTCTTTCGCTTTCAGGGCGCGCTCCAGTGGTGGGAGCGCTTCCGGAAAGAGACCCAGTGCGGTGTACGCTGTCCCTATGGTGTGCATCAGCCTGCCCTGCAGCTGCGGTTGCTTGTCGAGATCGGCAAGGGACCTTGTTGCGCCGCGGTCGAGCAAATCGCGGGCAGTCACCTGATTGCCGTCCACCCTGCTCAGGTTGGGAGCCTGGAAGAGCTCGACGAGGAAGTCGCTGACCTGTCTCGCTGCAGCCGCCTCCTGCGTTGCAACCTTTTCGGCGCGAACGGCTCTGACCATCCCGGCAGTTGCGAAAACTGCGCTGACAATGAGAGCAACCACCGTAACAGTTGCCGCTGCAACGGCGGCACGGTTCCGTCTGATGAACTTTGAAAGCCGGTAGCCCGTTGTCGGAGGCCTTGCTGTTACCGGCTGGTGTGCAAGCAACCTTTCTATGTCGGTGGCGAAGGCCGCTGCCGTGTCGTAGCGGCGGGCCCGCTGTGGCTCCAGCGCCTTCATCACAATCCAGTCGAGATCGCCGGAAAGGTCGCGCCTCAGGTGCTCCGGCGTTGTTCGCCTCGCAGACGCAATCGGCTCCCGGTACTCCGCGAGCTCGCCGAAGCGCGCGCTCGGCCTCAACGTGTTGGTGTCACCAGAAGCAAGCTTGTAAATGAACGCGTGCATGCTGCCGGCATTGGGTTCCACCGGAAGTCGGCCCACAAGCAGCAGGTAAAGGACGACGCCGAGTGAGTAGATGTCGGTTCGAGTGTCGACGTCGATCCCCGACGATTCCGCCTGTTCGGGACTCATGAACGCCGCGGTGCCAATTGCAGTTCCCGCCAGAGTCACCATGGCGTTTTCGGTCAGCTTCAGCCCGAGGGCCTTGGCAATGCCGAAATCGATGATCTTCGGCTGCGGCTTTCCGTCGAGCTCGGTAACGAGAATGTTCGACGGCTTGATGTCGCGGTGAATTACTCCTTTTTGATGAGCGTGCTGCACGGCGTGACAGACATTCATGAACAGCTCGAGGCGCTCGCTGGTCGATAGGCGGCGCGAGTCGCAGAACTCGTCAATAGGGAGCCCTTTTACGAGCTCCATCGCGAAGAACGGGTCGCCGGTGGAGGTCTCTCCTGCCTGAAGAACCGTCGCGATACCCGGATGGTCCATCAGCGCGAGAGCCTGACGCTCGGCGTCGAACCTCGCCCTCACCTCGCGCGATCCAAAGCCCGCACGCACGACTTTAACGGCGACGTTCCTCTTGAAGGCTCCTGATTCTTCAGCTTCGTAGACAGTCCCCATTCCCCCTTCACCGAGAATCCGAATGACCCTGTACGGGCCGACGGATTCGGGAAGGCGGGGACTGCCTGCGTCTATCTCTGGCATGACCAGCGAGCCGGCGGCCGATTAGGTCAGTTCGGGATGATCATGTCCGGATCGATGATGATATTGCGGCCGCCGGGGCACGTCGCGTTGACGTTGTATTTGTATGTCCTGGGCGGAGTATTCGGCACGGGCTTGGCAACTACGTGATTGCCGTGGTTTGCGTGGTGGGGCTGACCGTTGAACGGAAAAGGCCCCTGCGACGTTATGTCGATATCGACCGCACTCGACAGATTGGTGAACGTAAAGGAGGCTGCCGGATTAGGAAGGCGTACCTGCCACGGAGTCAGAACGACAGAAACGCCTCCATCAGAAAGACATTCGATTTTGATGGTCACCTCGCCTGGAGCCGGAGCCTGGAGCGTCGCAGGCTTGTTGCACGCCGCGGTAAAAATGGAGACAACCAACAGGGCACGCATCGAGAGACGCCGCATGTCTGACTCCTGGGGTTTGGGTTCGACAAAGTGTGCGGTGTCCCATCCTCACGCGCAATAGTCCGGATCAGGTGTGTGTGGCTGTCCTCTCTTGCCCGATAATGAGAGTTGTTTCACGTGTCGAAGAGCGACAGCTCGATCGGCAAAGGCCTGGGGGGCGCAGGGGCGATGCACTCCGGCCCGTCGTTCGCAGGGGTGTTGACCAGGCTGCTAACCTCGTAGTACTCGAGATCATCCTTCCGGTACGGTTCCATCAGGGCATGCAGCCGCCGCTCGGGAGTTGTGCTGCTCAACCAGTCAGCAGCGTGATCAGGGTCGAGAATCACCGGCATGCGATGATGCACTGCGCCGGCCCGTGGACTCGCATCTGTCGTGATGATGACGCATGTGTCCAGCACGGTGTTGCCCTTCTGCCACCTGTCCCACAACCCGGCCAGCGCGAAATCCCGGTTGCCCGGCAGATGAAAAAACATCGGCACACGCGACTTGCCTGTCCCCGTCCACTCGTAATAGCCATCGGCCAGAATCAGGCAGCGCCGATTGAAAAAAGACTCCTTGTACGAAGGCTTGTCCGCGACCGAGTCTGACCGCGCATTGATCATTCGCTGGCCGACTGCCGGATCATCGGCCCACGACGGAACCAGCCCCCATTTGAGCTGGCGGGCAGCGGGCTTCTTCTCGTCGTCGAGGAGGATGGTCCACTGCTCCTGGGATGGCGCCACGTTGTAGCGTGGCATGAAGCCAGGCAGTATCGGCGGCAGATGAAACTTTGCCAGCATACTGACAGGGGCGTCGTGTAATGAGGATCTCCCGCACATTCCTCAAATTACCTGCGCAGCGGGCACCCGGTAAATTGGCCGAAGGGCCCGAAGGGCCCGAATGGCCCGAAACAAGCATCCTGCCTTTGAGACCCAAACGAGAGGAAACAATGGCCAAGTGCGACGTATGCGGGAACAGCTACGACAAATCATTCACCGTGACTATGGCCGGTGAAACCCACACGTTCGATTCATTTGAGTGCGCCATCCATGCGCTCGCCCCTCATTGCGCCCACTGCAAATGCCGGATCATCGGCCACGGCGTGGAGGCAAATGGTACGTTCTACTGCTGTGCCTCATGCGCTTCAATGTCGGGTGTGAAGGGCCTGGAGGACAGAGTCTGACACCGGGCGGTTCAAATCCGAGGAGGGCGTTGTGATCGTATGACGTCGATGATCAGATCTGACGCTCTCCAATGCGAGAAAATCGTGCGCAGGCACGCACGGACGTTCACGCTCGCAAGCTATTTCCTCCCCCCCAGAAAGCGTCGAGCGGCTTTCGCTTTTTATGCTTTCTGCCGAGAGGCCGATGATATTGTCGACAGCGCGGGTTTTGTGGACAGAAAGATCGTCGCGAGAAAGCTTCAGTCATATCGCAGGGATCTCACGGAAGCGCTCGAGGGGCGTCCGCGCGGGCCGGTGTTTCGCGAAGTGCTCCGGGGCGTCAGGGAATTCTCGATCCCATCCGATACCCTCTTCGAGCTTCTGGATGGTGTCGCTCGTGATCTCGATCCGGAACGCTATGAGACGTGGGAAGATCTGCAGCGGTATTGCGAGGGTGTGGCCAGCACTGCTGGAGTGATGTGTGCTCACGTGTTTGGTGTTCCGGGCGGGGCGCGCCAGCTCGACATTGCAATCGGGCATGCGAGAACCCTCGGCGTCGCGATGCAGCTAACGAACATCCTGCGAGACGTCGGCGAAGACGCGCGAAACGGACGCTGCTATCTCCCGGAGGCCGAGCTGCGGAGATTCGCGATCGAGCGGGCGGAAGTTCTTGAGAACCGAGCTCTCGCAGGCGATCCCCGCTGGAACCGCCTGATGACATTCCAGATAGCGAGAGCACGAACGCTCTACGAGAACGCTCTTCCCGGCATCTCCATGCTGTCGGCGGATTCACAGCGTTGCGCAGCCGCGTGCGCAATCGGTTACGCTGCAATCCTCGATGCGCTCGAGCAGATCAACTACGACTCTGTCTCCACCCGCGCGTCCGTGGGAAAACTCGCCCGCATTGGAATTCTGTGGGACGCCTGGCACTTTAAACGCCGCATCAAATCGGCCTGACTAACGATTGAACATCGTCGTAATTGGCAGCGGCTTCGGTGGACTCGCAGCCGCGATTCGCCTTCGCGCCCGGGGACACGATGTCGTTATCCTCGAGAAGCTTCCTGACCCCGGCGGACGTGGGCGCGTTTTCGCGCAGGACGGATTCACTTTCGACGCTGGACCGACAATCCTCACCGCCCCGCTTCTCTTCGAGGACTTATTCGCGGCGGCAGGGAAGAAACTCTCGGACTACGCCACGCTCGTGCGGCTCGATCCCTATTACAAGGTGCGGTTCGAGGACGGTACCGTGTTCTCGTACGGTGGTGACCGCGAGGCGATCATTCGCCAGATTCGCGTGATCAATCCCGCCGACGTCGACGGCTACCTGAAATTCGAGTCACGCGCCGAAGAGATTTTCCGCACCGGATTCGCCCTTATCGACCAGCCATTCAGCAGTCTGTCCGACATGGTGCGCGTGCTACCCGACCTCGCGCGCCTTGGCTCGCACAAGAGCGTAGCATCGATGGTCAACGGCTTCATCTCGGACCCGCGGCTGCGACAGGTGTTCAGCTTTCATCCGTTGCTGGTTGGTGGAAATCCCTTCCAGACGACTTCGATCTACGCCCTGATCCACACTCTCGAGCAAAAGTGGGGAGTGTGGTTCGCAATGGGTGGAACAGGTTCCCTTGTGAGCGGAATGGTGAAGCTCTTCACTGACATCGGAGGCACCGTTCGTTTGTCAGCAGAGGTGGCGCGCATTGATTTTGACACCGACACCCGGAAGGCAACAGGTGTCACTCTCGCGGACGGAAACTTCATCGAGGCACACGCGATCGTCGCAAACTCGGAAGTCGCCCGGACATACATGAGTCTCGTGGCATCGTCCGCGCGAAAGAAGAACACCGACAAGCGGATGAAGTCGCTTCGGTACTCGATGTCGCTGTTCGTCATGTACTTCGGGACAAACCGCAAATACGACGACATTGCGCATCACGAAATCCTCATGGGGCCGCGCTACCGCGAGCTTCTCGAAGATGTTTTTTCGAAGAAGATTCTTGCCCGGGATTTCTCACTCTACCTTCACCGCCCCACTGCAACGGATCAGTCGCTTGCTCCGCCCGGACACGACGCATGGTACGTGCTTTCTCCGGTTCCCCATCTCGGTGGGAATGTAGACTGGGTGACAGCGGCAAAGCCGTACCGCGACGCGATCGTCTCGTATCTCGAGCAGCATTATCTTCCTGAACTTTCCAGACACATCGTCACCGAAAGGATCATCGACCCACGTTACTTCAGCGAGACGCTCAATTCGCATCTCGGAAGCGCATTTTCAGTCGAGCCGATTCTCACTCAATCAGCGTGGCTCAGACCGCACAATCAAAGTGAAGACATTTCCAACCTCTATTTCGCAGGCGCGGGAACTCATCCGGGCGCGGGACTCCCTGGCGTCCTGAGCTCGGGCAAGATCGTCGCCGACATGATAGGGATGGCTTGAATGGAACGCGCATCCCGATCACTGCTCGCTGCACACGTCGTGCTGATTTTGTTTTCGACGTATGCTCTGACGACATTCCTCGCCGGAACTCCGCCTGCATGGCTGGGCACCGAGCCCGCGCAGACGGTCTACCACTATGGCTGGATGCTCTCGGGGCCGACCTACGTGATCCTGGGCGCCGCGGCAATCTTCCTGCACGCGGCCCAAAGATTTGGGCAGGGAAAAGCCGTCGCCCTGCTAACGGCCGGATTCGGGATCTCCCTCGCATCGGAGATTCTGGGAACCAGCACAGGCCTGCCGTTCGGCCCTTACTCATACACAACCCTCCTCGGCTACCGGATCGCCGGCCTCGTGCCGTTCCCGATCCCTCTGTCGTGGTTCTATATGGTGTACTCGAGCCTCGCCCTCACCGGCCGCATCCTGCCAGTCCGCAACACCGAACGAAGCAGGACAGCGTGGGCCCTCTCGGCAGGGGCTATCCTCACCGCCTGGGATGTCTCGATGGACCCTGCCATGTCCAGCGCGACCACTCATTGGCAGTGGCACACCCCCGGAATCTTCTATGGTATGCCCCTGAGCAACTGGGTCGGCTGGTTCCTGACGGGGTCGATAGTCGCCCGGGCAATGCTGGCCATCGTGCAACCGCGGCAGGTCGCCGAGAGAGTCTCAAACAGCCCTCTGCCGGCAATTGTCTACGCGGCTAATGGCGTCCTGCCCATAGCCCTTTGCCTCCGCCACGGCCTATGGTGGGCAGCCATCTTCGGAGCCCTGGCCATGGGCCTGCCTTTACTCCTCTTCAACCGCCCAAAGGAGGTAGCACCAACTGTTATATTAGGTGGATGAAGATCGACATTACCCAGAAAGAGGGCTCCGGAGTCGACCGCCATGTTCAGGTATCAGTACCTGCTGAGTCGGTAAAGGAAGCCGAAGACAAAGCCGCCCGCCGCTACGCGTCATCGGTGAGACTGCCGGGCTTCCGCCCAGGAAAGGCTCCCGCGACGATGGTCCGTAAGAAATTCGCCGAGGCAATCCGTCAGGAAGCCCTGGAATCAATCGTCAGCGAGGCATACAAGGAAGTCATCGAAAAGGACGACCTCAAGGTCGCCTCGCAGCCCCACGTGCACGACCTGAAATTCGAGGACGGCAAGCCGCTCACGTTCGAGCTCCATTTCGAGCTCCGGCCCAACGTTGACCTGGCCCGCACATCGGGCTTCCGCGTTACCCGGAAGAACGTTTCGGTCACCGACGAGAATGTCCGCGAGCAGATCGAGCACATCCGCGACCAACGCGCTGCCTGGGCGCCCGTAGACGGCAAGCCCGAGCCAGGCGACATGGTCAATGTCGAGATCTCGGCCGGTGACAAGCTGGATACCGACGCCAGCTCGTATCCAATCGTCCTTGGTGCAGGACAGGCGATTCCCGGCATCGAAGAGCTGATCATGGAAGCAGCACCGGGCGAAACAGTGGAGCGGCCAGTTCGCTGGCCGGATGATTTCCCGGATGAGACTCAGCGCGGCCAGACGAAGACCGTCCGCGTGAAGCTCCAGGATGTGAAGCGCAAATCAGCCGCGGATCTCGACGACGCGTTTGCACGCGAAGTCGGAGATTTCGAGTCTCTCGATGCACTTCAGGCGGCAGTTCGCGCCGACCTCACGGAGCACGCTACCCGTGATGCTGATGCAGAAGTCCGTCAGAAGCTGATCGACGAAATAATTGGCGCAAATCCGTTCGACGTACCGCAAAGCTGGGTACGCCAGTTTGCCCAGAACTATGCGGAAGCGTACCAGATACCCGAAGCAGACCGCGAGAAGTTCAGCACGGAATTCCGCTCGATGGCCGAGCGTCAGATCAGGCGCGACCTGGTGATCGAGACGATCGCCGAGAAGGAGTCTCTTGCTGCGTCGGAAAAGGACCTTGATGACCGCATTACCGAGCAGGCCGAGAAGCGCGGAATCAATCCCGCGCAGCTCTACGCCCAGCTCGAGAAAAGCGGACGGTTGAAGGAGATCGAGCGCAGTCTCACCGAAGACAAAGTCTTCAAGTGGCTGCTCGACAAAAACGAAGTTCAAACCGAGAGCTGAGACCAAAATGCCGACCCTGTACACACCGTACGTAATCGAGCGTTCGAGCCGCGGCGAGAGGACCTACGACGTCTTCTCCCGCCTCCTCATGGACCGCATCATCTTCCTCGGCACGCCGATTAATGATGACGTGGCGAATGTTGTGATTGCGCAGCTGCTGTTCCTCGAGGCAGATAATCCCGAGCGTGACATTCACATCTATATCAACTCACCCGGTGGCAGCGTGTCGGCCGGAATGGCGATTTACGACACGATGCAGTTCCTGAAGTCGCCGGTTAACACGAATTGCATGGGTCTGGCGGCAAGCATGGGCTCGTTCCTGCTTTCTGCCGGTCGCCCGGGCAAGCGCTCGGCCCTTCCCCACTCGCGCATCATGATCCATCAGCCGAGTGGCGGGACGCAGGGCACGGCTTCGGACATCGAGATCCAGGCTAGAGAGATTCTCTACCTCAGGGCCAAAATGAACGAGCTAATGGCCAAACACACCGGCCGGCCCGTCGAACAGATCGAACGGGACATGGACAGGGATCGCTTCATGTCCGCCGACGAGGCCAAGTCGTACGGCATCATCGATAACGTCATTTCCCACCGGGGACAGATGGAAGAGGCCCTTTCGAAGAAGTAAGGGTCTTCCCCGGTTTTTTTGCTTGACCATCGCGTAGCCCGCTGTTAGTTGTTCAATAGCAACCATTTGCCTCTCTAGCGTCTCCGGAAGCCTATGTCGCAGGATAAACACCTCCGCTGCTCTTTCTGCGGGAAATCGAAGGACTCGGTCCGGAAATTCATTTCCGGTCCATCCGTGTACATCTGCAATGAGTGCATTGCTCTGTGCAACGAAATCCTTGCCGAGGATGAAGAAAGAGAGGTTTCCGAGGCGATTACGCAGGTCCCGTCTCCCCAGGAGATCAAGGACGTCCTCGACCAGTACGTCATTGGCCAGGAACAGGCGAAGAAGGCGCTGTCGGTTTCAGTCTACAATCACTACAAGAGAATCAACTCGACGTCCCTCAAGGACGACGATGTGGAGCTCGACAAGTCGAACATCCTGCTCATCGGCCCGACGGGCGTGGGCAAGACGCTTCTGGCCCGTACACTGGCCAGAATCCTCGACGTTCCGTTCACGATCGCCGACGCCACCACGCTGACCGAAGCCGGCTACGTTGGCGAGGACGTCGAGAATATCCTCGTCAGGCTTCTTCAGGCCGGTGACTTCAACATCGCCGAGTGTGAGCGCGGCATCGTCTACATCGACGAAATCGACAAGATCGCCCGCAAGTCGGAGAACCCGAGCATCACCCGCGACGTGTCGGGAGAAGGCGTGCAGCAGGCGCTCCTCAAGATCATCGAGGGAACGGTCGCTTCAGTTCCGCCCCAGGGTGGACGCAAGCATCCGCAGCAGGAATACATCCAGCTCAACACGAAGGACATCCTCTTCATCTGCGGCGGAGCGTTCGACGGTCTCGAGAAGATTATCGAGGCGCGCACAGGACGCAGGCAGATCGGGTTCAACAACCTGACTGGTAAGAAGGAAGCCGACCCCACGCAGATGTTCGCCGAGGTCGAGCCGGACGATCTGCTTCGCTACGGAATGATTCCGGAGCTGGTTGGTCGTCTGCCCGTGACCGTTGCGCTCGAGTCGCTCGACGAGAAGTCGCTCGTTCGGATCCTCAAGGAGCCGAAGAACGCTCTGACCAAGCAATACACGAAGCTCTTCGGCCTCGAAGAGGTGAAGATTACTTTCGACGAAGGCGCGCTCACCGCGATCGCCAACAAGGCGCTCAAGCGTGGAACTGGTGCCCGCGGTTTGAGGGCGATTCTCGAGGAAGTTCTCATGGAGGTCATGTTCGATCTCCCTAGCCGCGAGGATGTCGTCGAGGTGAAAGTCACCGAATCCTGCATCACCAACGGCACTCAGCCGCTTCTCGAGATTTCGCCGGTTCGGCGCAAGAAGGAAGCGTAAACCCGGTGCCGGGTACGGGGCACCGGAATCCGGTTGCCCCTCAATAAATCAAGACATTGACCCACGAATTCTCACGTGACGGCGAAAAGCTGCAGGTGGAAGCCCGCATTCCAGTCCTGCCGCTTCGCGAAGTCGTCATTTTTCCGTATGTAGTAATTCCCCTGCTCGTCGGCCGGCAGCCGTCACTGGCTGCGATCGAAGCCGCTGCTGAAACCGACAAGCTGATTCTCCTCGTTGCGCAGAAAGAAGGCGAAACGCAGGAGCCCGGCGCCGCTGACCTTCATCGCGTTGGTGTACTCGGACGG
>DATLDF010000048.1:0-4288 GCA_035525975.1 Gemmatimonadaceae bacterium | reverse complement strand
TGAAATGGGCCTACTTCCCAAATGACAACCTCGGTACCACCGAAGGTCGAGGAGCACGCGCTCGCAGAGCCGTCGTTCCCGATCGTTCACGTTACCGATCTGTTGAAGGCCTTTGTGAAGGCTGTGCGCGCGCATCAGCTTTACCTCCCGAACAACCCGATGCACGCGCGATCGCTCGAGGCCGTCAGGGATGCGTTCGCAACGCTGTGGACCCAGACGGACGAGCTGATTCTTCAGGTCGATGAAACGCGTCTCAAATGGGAAGGTCGAGTCGTACTCGACGAAGGCGATCGTACGAGCGACAACGTTGCATGGCTGTTTTACAAGGATGGCATTCGCGAGCTGACGATGCTTGCCGGCTTCGAGAAGGAAGACCTCGGCACCTTGTTCGACATCCTGCAGCGAGTTCGCAAGGCAAATGTGGACGACGACGATCTGCTGACGTTGATGTGGGAGCGCGAATTCCAGACGCTTCAGTATCGATATGTCGATCTTACCGTGGAAAGCGGTCCGGGCGTCGAGTCAATGGAGCGCGCCGAGCAGAAGGACAAGCTCCTGTCCCCCCGTGAAGCAGAGAGCGGCCCGGAGTCCACGACCTCGTCATCGCTGGCGAAGATGGACGATTTCGACTCAGCTCTCTATTTCCTCGACGATGGTGAGGTCGAATACCTCCACGCCGAGATCAAGCGTGAGTTCTCTACCGACCTGAGACCTGCGGTAATTGCGTCGCTCCTGGATATCTTCGAGCTGCACAAGGATCCGACTGTCAGAGAAGAAATCTGTGGACTGCTCGATTACTTCCTGCTCGTGCTACTCTCGACCGCGCAGTACCGTAACGCGGCCTATTTGCTCCGCGAAGCGGGGGTAACCGCCGGGCGCGCCCCCGACCTCCTCGAACCGCAGAAACAGCGTCTCACCCAGCTTGGCGAGCTAATGAGCGACCCGAAACCACTCGGTCAGCTCCTTCAGGCACTCGAAGATTCGCCGCTACGCGCTCCGCAGATGGAGCTCGACGAGCTGTTTGGCATTCTTCAGCCCCGCGCTCTCGAAACGCTTCTGGGCTGGATTGGACGGAGCAAGAACGGACAGCTCAAGATGCTGCTCGAATTGGCGGCTGGCCGCCTGGCCGCGGGGAACAGCGCTGAGCTCATTCGTCTTATCGGCGCGGACGATGAGGCGGTCGTCCTCGAAGCAATTCGCCGTGCAGCGGCATTGAAGTCTCCAGCCGCCGTCCCGGTGCTGGGAAAGATGCTGACGGTCGGTGAGCCGGAGATGCGCGTCGCGGCCGTGACAGCTCTGACGGAAATCGGATCGCCGGGAGCTATGCAAATGCTGGAACGAGCGCTGTCGGACGAGGATCGTGAGGTTCGAATCGTCGCCGTCCGCGCGATCGCGGCGAAGATGACACGAAGCGCACTCCCCAAGCTCGAGCTTGCGTTGAAGGGCAAGGAGCTTCGCGAGACCAACCTGACGGAAAAAATGGCGTTCTTCGAAGCCTATGGCGTCCTTTGCGGTGACGGGGGTATTCCGCTGCTCGATGGACTGTTGCACGCCAAAGGATTTATGGGAAAGAAGGACGATCCGGAAATGCGCGCGTGCGCTGCCATGGCGCTCGGCAAGATCGGATCAACCAAGGCAATGGAATCGTTGAACCGCGCGGCAAACGAGAAGGACGTCATCGTGCGCAACGCGGTCAGCCGGGCAATCCGCAGGGCCCCAGCGTGACCGGCGGCGCAGGTGTGAAATCGACCAGCATGGACAGCGATCGCGAATCCGGCGCGAACGTCAGACGCGGCGGCCGGAATTTCATGGTCGCATTCTATGCTGCCCTGCGCGCAATCAAGCTGTATCCCCTCGAGCACAGCGCGGTTCAGAAGAGCCTCGCCGAGCTCGCGCAAATCGCCGAAGAGATGCGCGGTGAGGAAGGGGAGCTGGAGTTCAGAATCTCCGGCGAATTCATCTTCATCAACTCTACGCGCCTTCGACTGGATCTCAGCAACTATGCGACGTTCGGTCACATCCTGACGCTGTGCAAGGCGTCCGGCATCGGCGCGATTCACGTCGGCAACCATGGAACGCCTCGGGACTGGACTCTCCTTCTGTCGCTTCTTGGTGGAGAGACCAAGGCCTCCCCGGCCGAACGCTACAAGGAGATCATCGAGCGGCTGAAGCAGGCGAAGATAGAGCTCTTCCAGCTCGATGCGCCAACCGAAACCGCCAACGATCGCGAGTTCAACGAGGAAGCGAAAGCGGCGGCGAATCGAACGTACTCGCAATCCGTCGCGGTGACAAAGGACGTCATCAACTCCGTCCGTATCGGCAAAACGCCGAATATCCGGAAGATCAAGCGGGTGGTTCAGGGAATCGTCGATCAGGTGCTCAACGAGGAAACTTCGATCATCGGTCTGACTGCCATTCGCGACTATGACGAGTACACATTCACGCATTCAGTGAACGTGTGCATCTTCTCCATCGCCCTGGGCCGTCGTTTGGGAATGACCAAACTGCAGTTGTACGAGCTGGGCCTTGCCGCTCTGATGCACGACATTGGCAAGTCTCGCGTCCCGCTGGACATGCTTCAAAAACAGGGCGCGCTCACCGACGAGGAGTGGAAGTGGATGACTGCGCATCCATGGCTCGGCGTGCTCGTGCTTTTTCAGTTTCGCCGGCAACAGGACGAGCTCTCGTACCGTGCGATGACCGTGTGTCATGAGCACCATATGAAAATAGATCTCACGGGTTATCCGAAGACGATTCGGTCAAGGCAGCTCAGTGTTCTGAGCAAAATCGTGACGATTGCCGACAGCTACGATGCCGCCACCTCGCGGCGGGTCTATAAGACCGAGCCACTTGCCCCGTCCGCTGTTCTCGAGGAGATGCGCGACAATCCGCGTCGCGGCCTCGATCCCATTCTCGTCAAGGCGTTCATCAATCTTCTCGGCATCTATCCTGTCGGGACGGTGGTGGTTCTCGATACCTTTGAGCTCGCAATCGTTTCCGCCGCGAACCCGAACCCCGAAGCGCTATCGCGTCCGATCGTGAAGATCATCAGCGATGCAATGGGCAACGCGATCAGGCCGCCGCTACAGGTGGACCTCGCCGTTCCGGACGCTGGCGGACAATTCTCTCGAACCATCATCAAGACGGCTGACCCGGATCGTTATGGCATCACCGTCGGCGACTACCTCATCTAACGCGATCGCGCGTCGCTTCGACGCGTTGAAAGAGAAGTCACGCCGCGCCCTCGTGTGTTATGTCACCGCCGGGCATCCCGATCTGCATCGCTCGCTCGAAACGCTGCACGCGCTGCAATCCGGTGGCGCCGACATCATCGAACTCGGTGTCCCGTTTTCGGACCCGATTGCCGATGGCCCTGTAATCCAGGCGAGCTCGCAACGGGCACTCGAGAACGGAATGTCTTTCGATAAGACCCTCGAGCTTCTGGAGTCGGCACATCTCGATGTCCCGGTAGTTCTTTTTACTTATCTCAACCCGGTTCTCGCCGCGGGAGAGGACGCTCTTGTCCGTGCTGCAGACTCGGGGGCGAGCGGAATTCTCGTCACGGATATTCCGGTGGGCGCCGATCCTGAGCGGGAGGCATGGCTGGGCGACAGCCCGCTTGCTTTTATCCGGCTGGTTGCGCCGACTACACCTCTGGAGCGAATGGCGGAGATCACCCGACACGGCAGCGGATTTGTGTACCTCATTGGGCGTCTCGGAGTAACTGGAACGCACCAATCGACGGATGCATCGCTTCCCGAGACGATTCAACGTCTTCGCTCAACCACACCACTGCCCATCTGCGTCGGATTCGGGATCTCGACGGCCGAGCATGCCCGAAACGTTGGAAGCATTGCGGACGGGATCGTCGTCGGAAGTGCACTCGTGAAAGCGGCTGAAAAGAGCGCGCGCGCCGTGGAAGATCTGACACGTACTCTGAGGGCGGCGCTCGATGGATAGCTCGCACTCTCCGAAACCACAGCCGAGCCGGTACTCCGATGTGATCGAACGGTCTACCGTCCGTTATGAAGTGACACTCAAGGCAATGCGCTTCCACGCGCGAATTGGCGTACTGCCGCATGAAGCGGAGATCGCCCAGTCGATCGATGTGGACGTGTCATTGTGGGTGCGTCGGCGCGGCGCAAAAATCAGCGCGTCCGACATCGTTGATTACCGGCGGGTGTACGAAGTGGTGGAGGAAGTCGTCACCGACGGCCACACGAGTTTCCTCGAAGAGGTATGCGAGCGAATAGCCGATCGCGCGTTGGCGATGCCGCTTGTCGAAAAA
>DATLDF010000087.1:0-10269 GCA_035525975.1 Gemmatimonadaceae bacterium | reverse complement strand
ATCAACATCATTCACAAATCCGACGAATCGACGGATGCGGAGTACGAGATCGGCTCGAACTACACCACCTTCAACCGGCTCAACCCCGACGAAAAAATCACCGACGGTGATGTAAGCGCGGTCTCGGCGAACGCGGGGAAGATCTTCAGGGATGGCGGCTTTCTACACGTCACTGGCCAGTATGAGAACCGCGGGTCGACCAACCGATCCCTTCCCGACACCCGCGTTCAGTATCTCGCCGGCAATCCGAAGCTTAACGATCCGGCGTGGAACAACCGCATTGATTTCCGGCAGGGCGATTCACACGTCAATGACGTTGGATTTTTCTTCAACGGTGCACTCCCGGGCTTCAGCAACGGTGCCCAGGTCTACACATTCGGCGGCATTGGCCGGCGCAACGGCCAGGGAGCCGGCAACTGGCGTCAGTCTCTCAACAACAACACCGTCCGCGCGATCTATCCTGACGGCTTTTTGCCGCTGATCAACAGCAAAATCGACGACTACTCGGGAACCCTGGGGCTCAAGGGCGGGATCAAGGGCTGGAATTACGATCTGAGCAGCGTTTACGGCCACAACAAGTTCGATTTTACTATCACCAACTCCGAGAACGCCACGCTCGGAACAGCGAGTCCGACCAGCTTCTACTCGGGCTCGCTGAAAGTCGGGGAGCTCGTGGGCAACTTCGATCTCTCACGTGGATTTCCAATCGGGATGCTCGCGGAGCCGCTCAACATCGCGGTCGGTCTTGAAGCGCGCCAGGATTCTTACGGAATCATTGCGGGCGAGCCGGACTCTTATCGGGACGGTGGTGTAAAGGTTCTCGATGGACCGAATGCGGGCGCTCAACCCGCGCCCGGCGCTCAGGTATTTCCGGGGTTCCAGCCCAGCGACGCTGGTAATCACAGCAGATCGAACTATGCTGGCTACATCGATCTCGAGGCGAGCCCGATCTCCAGGTGGCTGATTGGACTCGCTGGCCGGACCGAGCACTACAGCGATTTCGGGTCAGCCACCATCGGCAAAGTATCGACGAGGCTGGAATTTTTCCCGGGCTGGTCCATTCGTGGAGCCTACAACACCGGGTTCCGCGCGCCGTCGCTCGGTCAGGAATTTTTTTCGTCCACGGCAACCAATTTCATCGTGATCAACGGCGTAAATACCGCCACCGAGGTGAGATCGCTGCCGGTTACGAGTGGACCGGCCGTGGCGCTTGGCGCACAGCCGCTGCGGGCTGAACGGTCGGAGAACGTTAGCGCCGGCGTCGCCATTCAGCCGTTCCAGGCACTTTCACTAACGGCAGACTACTACCGCATTCTCATCAGGGATCGAATCGTCCTGTCCGGAAATTTCGTGGGGCAGGCGATGAGAGACTTCCTCGCCGCGCAGGGATACCCGGGCGTCGGAAGCGCACGCTACTTCACGAACGCGATCAACACCCGGACCAATGGCATCGACATCATCGGTCGGTATCTGATGAACTGGGGCGACCGCGGCGTGACCGGATTTACCGGCGCATTCAATCGCACCGGTACCGTCGTGACCCACGTCGATCCGACGCCGCCGGCGTTGAGCACGCAGAACTCGGTGCTGTTCGACCGCTTCGAGCGCTCCAAGATCGAGGAAGCGCAGCCGCACCGCACCTTCACTATGACGCTCGACCACAGTGTCGGGCGATTCAACGCCACGGTTCATACCCAGCGCTACGGGCAAATATGGACGCGGAATTTCGCCAACCCGGCGCTGGATCAGCCGTACAAGGCGAGATGGATCACCGACGCAAACCTCGGCTTTCCACTCCTTGCGCACTTCGGTGCCACCCTCGGCGTCAACAACATTGCGGACGTGTATCCCTCGGAAAACATTGCCGGCAACAGCAACTCCGGGATTCTTCCGTACACTGGCTTCTCTCCGTTCGGATTCAACGGCCGCTTCATCTACGCGCGCCTGAGGTGGGAGAGATAGGCCCCGCCTCTCCATCGAGCGAAATCGCCCACGTGGATTTTCACGTGGGCGATTTGCGTCCCGGAGACTGGCCGGTAGCGCGCGCGATCTATCTCGAAGGAATTGCTACCGGCAACGCCACTTTTGAGACGACAGCGCCGGAATGGGACGCGTGGGACGCCGCCCATCACCCTTTTGCACGTCTCGCTTGCCGCGACTCGCGCGGCAATTTGCTCGGCTGGGCCGCTCTTTCTCCCACCTCCAGGCGACACGTCTATCGCGGCGTGGCCGAAATCAGCGTTTACATTTCGGCCGGCGCGCGCGGGCGGGGAATTGGCCGCATGCTTTTGTCCAGGCTTATCGACGTCGCAGAGGCCAACGGAGTGTGGATGTTGCAGGCTAGTATCTTTCCGGAAAACGCAGCCAGCATCGCGTTGCACCGAAAGTGCGGATTTCGCGTTGTCGGACAGCGCGAGAGAATTGGCGCGATGAACGGAGTCTGGCGGGATAACGTTCTGCTCGAACGGCGGAGTGCCGTTGTCGGTGTTTAACTAATTGATCTGGAGATAGCGGTAATGAAGCCCGTGAACGAAAAGCCCAGCAAAAACGAAGACGAGTACTTCGCCCGTCAGAACGCGGATATGATCAAGGAGATGCGCGCGAAGCTGGACGCCGAGCGCAGGAAAGCCGCCGCCGAAAAAGCGCACCTCAATTGCCCGCGCTGCGCCGTCCCGCTGGTCGAGAAGGAAACGAATCACGTGAAGATGGATGCGTGCCCGAAGTGCGACGGTATGTGGCTGGATGCGGGAGAGCTCGAGCAGCTGCAGCGGGTGAATCGCGAGCGTGGCGTCACCGGCGGGGTGCTATCGTCGCTGTTCCGCCGGGACTGATTGAGACTCGGACAGCAGCTTTGTAACGAAGCGCTGTCCCTCTGACACGCGCTCGATCTCGATGGCGATTGCTTCCATGCCGTGCTCGAGACGTGCGAGGCGCTCGGCCGACTCGTTTCTCAGCTGCGGTGTTGCGCCAGCGCGTGAACGTCGCCAGCGGCGGCGCGCAAAGAGCACTAGCACGCCGAACGCGAGCATCGAGCCGGCCCCGATAACGACACCTTCCTCATAGGTATCGGCACCCATAGGACCTGATCGGACCTCGGTCTCTGCCGTGAGCTCGGCCGGCGCCGCAGAAAGTTGACGGCCTATGACACCGAGGTCCGACTCAAGCTGAAGAATGCGATTGTCCAGAAGCCGAAGCCTCTCCTGAAGTCCTGGCCTCACCGCATCGACTGCCGTCTGCTGAATTTCCTCAGCGAGCTCTCGGCGGCGGGAAGACACACTCGTGAGCTGATCGGAGATCTCCTCGCGCTGGGCCTGTAGCGCATCCACGTCTGATTGAGTGCGAGGGATTCTGATTGTCTGGGTTTTACCGTCCTGACCGACCGTCGTGATCGCGATCGGACTTCGCGCTGCGGCCGGCGCTGCTGTGGCCTGGGTTTGAGTGGGTGCTTGCATGGAGACCTATACGGTTTTCAGGTCGGCGCGGTTACATCTGTTTTACGGCAAGTACGTACTGACGCGTGCGCAAAAGTCGAAACAAAAAAAGGACGGGCGCATGGCCCGTCCTTTTTTCAGCGCGCCCGGAGAGACTCGAACTCCCAACCTTCTGATCCGTAGTCAGATGCTCTATCCAATTGAGCTACGGGCGCAAACCCCTTGAGTGAGCGGTACAAGACTCGAACTTGTGACCTCCACGATGTCAACGTGGCGCTCTAACCAACTGAGCTAACCGCCCCAGCTTCCCATCGCACGGAGAGCGGGAAACGGGACTCGAACCCGCGACCCCAACCTTGGCAAGGTTGTGCTCTACCAACTGAGCTATTCCCGCGAACAAACAACCGTTCTCTCAATGCTGCTGCCATGGAGGTGAGGGGAATCGAACCCCTGACCTCTTGAATGCCATTCAAGCGCTCTCCCAACTGAGCTACACCCCCGGCATTTCCCCGACGTCCGAACTGGTCCGGCAGGAACCGCGAAGGATATCCAAGGGTAGAACCTAAGTCAAGAAAAACGCTCTAGCTAAATACGCAGCGGCCAGTATCTTGCAGCGCTTCTACAACCTGAATTTTTCGATCACTGAGAAGCGCAAATGTACACGCGCTGACAGGTTGTCGAGGCAATACTAATTCGCTCGCATTGCGTGCCTGAAAAAGGCTGCATTCGAATAGGCTTTCACAGCAGTACCCTCTGAGGTTTTCACCAATGACAGAAGTAAAGCGTCGCCGTAAAACGGCCGTCGCCGGAATAGCTCCAACGGAGCCCGAGAGAGACATTCTCGATCAGTACCTTTATGAAGTCAGCACTTATCCGCTGCTCAAAGGTACCGAGGAGATCGATGTCGCTCGCCGGATCCGCGCGGGCGATCCTGACGCTCTCCAGGAGCTCGTGCAGCGAAACCTGCGCTTCGTGATCTCCGTTGCCAAGAAATATCAGAACCGCGGTATGCCGCTCATCGATCTCATTGGTGAAGGCAACGTCGGTCTTCTCACGGCTGCCCGGAAGTTCGATCCCGATCAGGGCGTGAAGTTCATCTCGTACGCAGTGTGGTGGATTCGCCAGGCGATTCTTTCGTCGCTCGCGCGTCAGGGCCGTACTGTGCGCGTACCGTTGAACCGTACCGCCGATCTCTCACGCATCATCAAGGCGTCGGAGATTCTTCGCCAGAAGATGCGTCGTGAGCCGACTCCCGAGGAGCTCTCGCAGCTCACCGGCCTTTCGGTTGATGTAGTGCAGTCGCTCGCCGCCCTGAACACCGGCGACGTGCGGCTCGATGCGCCCATGGATCCGGAAGGCGATCGCTCGCTGATCGAGCGCTTCGTCGCCGACGAAATGCCCGACACCGAAGAAGAAGCAATGAATCGCTTCCTCAACGACGAGATCGAGACCGCGCTGTCGACGCTTCCCCCGCGGGATGCAAAGGTGCTGCGGCTTTACTTCGGACTCGAAGGCGGACGGGAGCACACGCTCGAAGAGATCGGCTCGCTGCTCGGGGTAACCCGCGAGCGCGTTCGCCAGCTTCGCGACCGTGCGCTGAAGCGGCTTCGTGAAGGTGATGTTGGCCGTGCGTTGGGGTCGTTCGCGGCGTAACGATTCTGGGAACAGCAAAGGAAGGGACGAGCGTACGCTCGTCCCTTTTCTTTTTAACTGCGTGGTGCGGGCGGTCAGAGGCGCAGGTGCAAGCTCACAGTCAGCTCCCAGCTATGCCTCTACCAGCCCGCACCACGCAGTTTGCCGTTGCAGTTCCCCCCTTCCGTCCAGCCCCACACTCGTCAACTTTGTGACATGATCAAGCTCGTCGATGTACACAAAGCCTTCGGCGCCAAGAAAGTCCTGGAGGGCTTCACTCTCGACGTCAACGAAGGCGAGACGATGGTCATCATAGGGTATTCGGGTACCGGAAAATCCGTGGCCATCAAGCACATCGTCGGCCTGCTCGAGCCGGACCGCGGAACGGTGTTCGTCGATAACAAGGAAGTTCCGCGTCTCACGCGTGCCGAGCTGTATGAGCTTCGATCGCACATCGGCTACGTCTTTCAGTTTGCCGCGCTCTTCGACTCGCTCAACATCGGCGACAACGTTGCGATGGGCCTGCGCAAGGAGGGCCGGCTCAACGAGCGCGACATCATGAAGCGTGTCGGTGAAGCACTCGAGCTTGTGGATCTTCCCGGCGTCGAATCGAAGTTTCCCGCCGAGCTGTCGGGTGGAATGAGAAAGCGCGTGGGCATCGCGCGTGCGATCGCACGTCAGCCGAAGTACATACTATATGATGAGCCGACCACGGGACTCGATCCTGTCACCAGCGCGATCATCGATCAGCTGATGATCCGCATGCGTGAAAAGCTCGGGGTCACGAGCATCGTCATCACCCACGACATGCGCAGCGCGTACACGGTTGGGTCACGCATCGCGATGCTGTTCGAAGGACAATGCCGCCAGGTGGGCACCGTCGACGAGATTCAGCACACCCACGATCCCGTCGTCAGGCAATTCATCGAGGGAAAGCCGGACCTGGAGGAAGTGGGCGTCTGATGACGGCGAGTCAGGGTAACGGCACCAATTTGCCCTGCATTGTCGTTCGCTTGGAGCGTGAGAAAGCGCGCTCGCTGGTGCGCGCGGCGTTTCCGAGACGACGCTGGCGGATTGTCTCCACCCGGAATGCCGAAGAGATGGAGTCCGTATTCCGGTCATCGCTGGTCGACGCGGCGATCGTCGACATCGGCGCGCCGGACGAGGACATCTGGAAAGCAGCATCCTTCGCTGGCGAATTTCCGAGCGCACCTTTTTTCGGTATCCTGCCGCTGCGACCGACGGACACGGCGACGCTCGCGCGCGCAGCCGGCCTCGGATTCACCGAGATGATCGTCGACGGTATCGACGACAACACCGCCAGGGATCTGGTCACGCCATACGCTTTTTCCACCCGCTTCCGCCAAGCCCTCAACGAGCCTCCGCACACGCTCGGGCTGAGCACGACGCTTCAGAAGAAAACCTGGGAAGTCATCGTCGCCGCCTCCGGCCGTCCCGTCACGACGAGCGAGCTCGCCAGGGAAGTTGGACTGAGCCGCGAGCATCTAAGCCGCAACTTCGCGAAGCCGGGCGCTCCAAACCTGAAGCGCGTCATCGATCTCGTAAGGCTTATTGCGGCGGCCGAGCTGGCCAAGAATCCGGGACACGACGTGCGTGACATCGCCCGCATACTCGGCTTCGCGTCTTCGTCGCACCTGGCCGTAACCGCGCAAAGGATTTTCGGCACGCGCCCAGCGTCGCTGGCTCGACTGAGAACTACCGATCTCATCGATCGTTTTGCTCAAGGGCGCACTCGTAGTCGAACGTAGCTGCGTATTGCGAACTCACGGCTACGGACTGCGGACCACACGGCACTGCTGATTGCTGACTAACTACGGATTGGGAGACTAACTCCGCATTACGGACTGTTCCCGTCTGGCATTGCGGGAACTGCGGACCGACTGCGGAGTCGTAGCTAACAGTTTCGCAGTTCGCAGTTAGTCCCCTAATCCGTAGTTAGTCAGCAGTCCGCAATGCCGTGTGGTCCGCAATCCGCAGTCCGCAGATCGCAGCGGCCCGGGAATTCCAGATGACAGCCGCATTGCACCCGAAAGGCGCTTGTGATAAATTTCACAAGCAAAAATTCCCCCGGCTAAATGGCTCCTAAGCCCAAAGCCCGCCCCACGTTCCGAGCTCAATTACATGGCTACAGAAACGATTCTTCGCCCCGGCGAAATCAAGGACATTCTCCTCCGCGAGATTGAAGCTGCTGACCTCCAGGAGCTCAACGTCGAGGAAGTTGGAACCGTTCTGGAGGTAAAGGACGGTATCGCCCGGATCTACGGGCTCGGTAAGGCGATGGCTGGCGAGATGCTCGAGGTCAGCTCATCAGAGACCGGCGAAAAAATCACCGCCCTCGCTCTCAACCTCGAGGAAGACAACATCGGCTCGGTCGTGCTCGGCGACTATCTCCAGCTGAAGGAGGGAGATGAGGTCCGCCGAACCGGACGCGTGCTCGAAGTCCCCGTCGGCCGTGAGCTGATTGGACGTGTCGTCGATCCGCTCGGCCGCCCACTGGACGATGCCGGCCCGATCAACGCCAGCGGCACGCGAAAAGTCGAGTCTGAAGCACCGGGAATCATCGTTCGCCAGCCGGTAAAGGAGCCTCTCCAGACTGGGATCAAGGCAATCGATTCGATGATTCCGATTGGTCGTGGCCAGCGTGAGCTGATCATCGGCGACCGCGGTACTGGCAAGACCGCAATCGCGATCGACACTATCATCAATCAGAAGGGAACCGGCGTCATCTGCGTGTACGTCGCGATCGGTCAGAAGAACTCGACCGTCGCGGCCGTCGTTGAGCGGCTTCGCCAGGCTGGTGCCATGGAGTTCACGATCGTCGTCGTCGCGGGAGCGTCCGATCCCGCGCCCATGCAGTACATAGCTCCCTACTCGGGCTGTGCGATGGCGGAATTCTTCATGTACAACGAAGGTCTTCCGACTCTGTGCGTGTACGATGATCTCTCGAAACAGGCAGCAGCGTATCGACAATTGTCGCTCGTGCTTCGCCGCCCGCCAGGCCGCGAGGCGTTCCCTGGCGATGTCTTCTATCTCCACTCACGCCTGCTCGAGCGAGCAGCGAAGCTGAGTGAAGACAATTCGGTCGTCGATGGCACCAACATTCTGAAGCCCGGTGGCTCGCTCACGGCGCTCCCGATCATCGAAACTCAGGCTGGCGACGTCTCGGCTTACATCCCGACGAACGTGATCTCGATCACCGACGGCCAGATCTTCCTCGAGGCGGATTTGTTCTTCGCCGGAGTACGACCGGCTGTGAACGTAGGTATTTCGGTTTCACGCGTTGGAGGTTCTGCGCAGGTCAAAGCGATGCGCTCCGTTGCCGGAAGACTGCGTCTCGACCTCGCTCAGTACCGCGAGCTCGAAGCGTTTTCCTCCTTTGCGTCCGACCTCGATGCCGCAACCAAGAAGCAGCTCGAGCGCGGTGCGCGCACCGTTGAAATTCTCAAGCAGCCCCAGTACCAGCCGATGGCCGTCGAGCAGCAGGTGCTCATCATCTACGCGGTTACCAACGGATTCCTCGACCAGATTCCGGTGCCAGAGCTGAGAGACTGGGAACGCGGCTTCCTCGAATACGTTGAATCACAGTTCCCGCAGGTCACTCAACGCATCCGCTCCGAGAAGGTTCTATCGAAGGAGAGCGAAGCGGATCTGAAGAGGGCGATCGAAGGCTTCAATCAGTCGCGTGGCGGTAACAAGCAGCGCAGTTCCAATCAGCCCACGGAAACGCGCTAACAGATGGCAAAGGGTCGCGAGCTCAAAGGCCGGATCAAAACCGTAGAGAACACGCGGAAGATCACGCGGACGATGGAGATGGTCGCCACGTCGAAGATGAAGCGCGCGCAGGATCGCGTTGTCGCGGCTCGTCCATTCGCCAACTCGCTCAGCGAAGTCATCGCGAACCTTTACACACCCGAGCTGGCCGAGCGTTTTCCGTTGCTGCGTCAGCCGGCGACGATCAGAAAGGCCGCGGTCATCGTCCTTACCAGCAATCGTGGACTTGCCGGCGCATTCAACGCGAATCTGCTCAAGGAATCGCGAAATCTCCTCAAGAGATTGAAGGAGGAAAACGTCGAGACCGAGCTGCACGTCGTCGGGAAAAAGGGACTTGGCTACTTCCGTTACGTTGGCCGCACAGTCGCCTCGAGTCGCACTGACATCACCGATCGTCCCACCGCTGAAAACGCGGCGGAGCTGGTCGATCAGCTCATTCAGCGCTTCGCGTCGGGAGAGATCGACGCGGTGCACGTGGTCTACGCGAAATTCAATTCCGCGCTCTCCACTCCGCCGTCGACACAAACGATCCTTCCGGTTACGCCACCCGAGAGAAAGGGTCAGCAACCGGATTACATCCTTTTGCCTTCGGCCGAGGTCATTCTCACCCAGCTGCTGCCGTCCTACGTGCGCAATTCAGTGTATCGCGCGCTCGTCGAGACCGCCGCGGGAGAGCAGGGCGCCCGTCGCACCGCGATGAAGAACGCGACGGACAACGCCGGCGAGATGCTCAACGTTCTAAGACGCACATTCAACCGCGCCCGTCAGGCGCAGATCACGCAGGAGATCGCCGAAATCGTCGGTGGTGCTGCTGCGTTACAGGGGTAATCATGGCAACAGCCGTCCGCACCGAGAGAAAAAAAGCGCCCGCCGCCGAGGCCAAAAAGGTGAACATCGGAAAAGTCGTGCAGGTCATCGGCCCGGTGCTCGACGTCGAGTTCGAGTCTGAACACCTTCCCGAGCTGTACAACGCGCTCCGCATTCGCGGAACCGCCGAGTCCGGCGCGAAGATCGACGTCATCGTCGAAGTGCAGCAGCACATCGGACGAAACCAGGTGCGCGCGGTGGCGATGTCCTCCACCGACGCTGTCGTTCGCGGCATGGACGTGGAAGACACCGGCTCGGCGATCACGGTTCCTGTCGGAGCCGCCGCGCTCGGCAGAATCCTCAACGTCATTGGTCAGCCGGTCGACAACGGTCCGCCGATTCCGGAGGATGTCGAGCGTTGGCCGATCCACCGCATGTCGCCCGAGTTCGCCAATCTCGAGCCGAAGACGGAAGTCTTCGAGACAGGAATCAAGGTCATCGATCTCATCGCCCCGTTCGTGAAGGGTGGAAAGATCGGACTCTTCGGCGGCGCCGGCGTCGGGAAGACCGTCGTCATCATGGAGTTGATCAACAACGTGCAGAAGGG
>DATLDF010000085.1:0-19288 GCA_035525975.1 Gemmatimonadaceae bacterium | reverse complement strand
GGTGCGTCGTTGGACGAGCTCCGCGACTTCCCGGAGGACGCTCGTCGTGAGGCTGGCCATCAGCTGCATTTAGTTCAACTCGGAGAGGATCCTCACGACTGGAAGCCGATGAGTTCGGTCGGGCCAGGTGTCTACGAGATTCGGATACACACCTCGGTAGAGCATAGGATACTCTATGTGAGCAAACATGCAGAAGGTGTTTACGTGTTACACGCATTTCAGAAAACAACAAGGCAAACCCGGCAGGCAGACATCAACTTGGCTCGACAACGGCTAAGTGCATTGAATGAACAGCGACGGACAGTTGGACGGAGGCGTTAAATGGCAAACGATAAGAAAGTTCGAGTAGTTCGCTCTAGCGGAAATGTGTTCGAGGATCTCGGCTTTGGTCGGGAGGAAGCTGAGCACTTGAAAATCCGCTCAACGCTGATGGCGGCGATTGTGAAACTGATCAAGGTGCGAAAGCTCACACAATCAAGCGCAGCGGCCCTTCTTGGTGTTTCACAGCCGCGCATAAGCGATCTTGTACGCGGAAAGATCGATCTATTCTCGATCGACACCTTGGTTGAAATGCTCGCCAGGGCCGATGTCCACGTCGATGTTCGCGTTCCACAGGTGGCGTGATTGCTGCTCGGAAGTCACCTAACGCCTTAAGCTATGCTGCGGGCGAATGAAATAAAATGCGAGCGAAGCGAGCTTCCATGAATCGCCCGTCAGTATCAGCGAGTGTTAGAACGCGGAGGGTTAGTAGGTTGCTTTGCACTGCGGGCAGCGATAGTGACCCAACTGGCGCATGGCATGCGGCATTTCAGTGACGGGCATCCGCTTATGATCGGACTCAAAGCAGCGCGGGCAAAAGGGGCCGTGCTTCGATCCTTCATCATTGATCCAATAGACATTGTCGCGTTTTTCTATGTGAGCGCGATCAACGTTGATGGCTGATATCTCTGCGATAGTTGCCCGAAGGCCGTCGATTTCGGAGTGAACTTCGAGAAGAGCGAGCCTAGCGTCGGCAAGAGCTTCTGCGAGTGTCGCGATTTTCATTTTTAACTCCGCCTTATCGAGGCTGGCGTCCGCTGCGCGAATCAGCTTCACCATCTCGGATGCGGTCTTTAACGCGCTTAGTGCGTTTGTAACGGAAATCGGGTCAGTCATGTCATATCCGGTCAGCTCAGTGAGTGCCTGGAAGCGTGAGAGAGTCTTGTGATTCTGGCGAAGGTGCAGTCAAGATTGGTCCCTTCGCGCCTTCGGCCTGCTGGCGAATTAGCTCAAGCCGCTTAAGAAGAGCGTTCAACCTCGTCCCTCCGCCGACCGTATTTCTAACGAATTTGCTGGCAACTCTTGCATCGGTGCCCCAGTCGTGTACAGCAACGAGAAACATAGGCTTCGACGCCAGATGAAGATCTTCCGCATCTTCTATGAACGCTGCTTTCCAAGATGCCATTGTTTCTAACTGACCCTCCATGCGGAGTTTCAGGTAAGGCAAGCTGCGCTTGAACGATTTGGTTGAAGAGGTTTGCCAGATAAGTCCATTGGGAAGAAAACCGGGTGTACAACGCTACATACACGCCAGCAAAAATTGCGGCAATCCAGGGGAGTGACTCGACAAAGTCCGCAGCGCCTTGCCTCGGATCGAAGGCTGCAATCTTTCCCTCCCCAAGGCTCGTTTTGAGAACAAAAGCAGGAAAGAAAACCCAGAACGTCAGCCAAAGGCTACGGATAGCGACAACTGTCCCACCATTCGCGGTGTAGGGCGACCACTCGAGTATCCACTCTCCCGAGAAGAAGTTGATTAACCTGTCGGCAGTTCTACCAAACCAGCTTCCACGAATCTTCGCCATTAGATAAGGTTGCGGTCGCGATGAACGGCGTTCTAACGCCTTAAGCTAAGCAGCAAGCGAGTTATATAAATGCGAGCGAAGCGAGCACACAATAGATCGCTTGTCTGCTTCAGCGAGTGTTAGTCGACTGGCGGGAGAGAATGCTTCAATTGTTGGTGGACGGGGGCGATTCCGATGGGCATAGCGGTGGCGATACCACTTCGCCACCAATCTTGTTGACGGCGGGAATGATCCACGACAGCTCCCGCCCGCGTGTTGAGTCGAAGCGCACTACAACGAGACGATCCGACGCGAGGGTAGTGCCTTTCGTAGTCCCAGTATGCGGTCCCAGGGGTAGTGATTCGCCGCTGGTCATTCGCTTCTCTAGCTGAGCGCGAGTCAAAGACGCGTGGTTCAGATGGTAGCTGCCATCTGCCGGCAACTCAATAACAGGTGCGTCCTTCACGTGTTCACACACGCCGACGTCACTGCGCATCACGAGCGCCGGAGGCGCCTCAGTCTTACACCCGCCGACCGTTGTGACAACCAGAACGGCAACAGCAAGTCGCAAATGCATGAACGTCTCCAGTGGTGATGAATCAGGTCCTGAATTGTACTCTCGGGGATCAACAAATCGAGCGTATTGCTGAGCCTTCGAAGTCGACTAACGCCTTCAGTTAAGCTGCGTGCGAATCGTATAAAATGCGAGCGAAGCGAGCTTCATTAGATCGCACGTCTGCTTCAACGAGTGTTAGACGGCACCTCATTGGGAATTGCAGCCGTTCCCAAATGGTGGAGGCTTAAGGCGAAATTCCCGCCCCCCGATCGTTGTAAGACCGCCTGGCGGGAGTTCAACGTAATCGCCCTGTGCTATTGGTAAACAGTCTGGATAAGTCTCGTGGAGCATCCAGCTGAACCATCCCGCATACTCAAAATCTCGTCCGAGCCCTCGCCGACTCACGTCCGGGAAACGCTCCAGGAACATGCTGGCGAGGCGACTTGGTGATGCTTGCTTCGCGTCCCCCCAGCCGAAGCACTCGCGTCCCGCTGCACTGGTGTGTTGAGGCACGTGAGCAAAATCCCAGTTGCAAGGAAGAGCGCCGTGATTCGAGAGGACGTTGTCGACGTCAGTAATTCCGCATCGCCACGTACCGACCGAATACAGGTGCGGGATGACGCGAAGGCGCTGGTACCCGCGAACGTGAAGTTCCGAAATCATTCGCAGCAGCCGACGACAGTCATGAATGTGCTGCTGGTCCGGCGATTTAGTATTCATTGGATATATGCCGTGCCGTCTAACGCCTTAAGCTAAGCTGCGAACGAACCATATAAATAGCGAGCGCAGCGAGCTTCATCAGATCGTTCGTCAGCTTCAGCGAGTGTTAGGCGGCGGCCGCAACAAATTCGATCATGATGCGTCGTGATAGGCGCAAAAATATCCGCGACCCGTCTTGACGATTCCAAACGGTCCCCACGTTCCAAACAATCCCTTGGAATTGATTCGCTTCACATCGAGTCCAATGCCCATCCCATCTAGACCGCCGCCAGTATCCCTTGAGTTTGCGAGCGTTCCAATGGCAAGCCAGAACATTTGCCAGGGACCGCCGTTGCTGACTCCTTTGAGCACAAAACCGAGAATGGGCGGACGAATGGGGTCAATATCGGCTCGGTTGGGGATTGACTCGAAGTGCCAGAAGTCGGGGCCGTTGTGCGCATATGCTTCAGCCGCATCCATGTCGACGTTTGTCGTTCCGAAATAGTGATTGTACCCGTCGAATGTCGGGTGCGGCTTCCGACCGTTTCTGCTCGAATCTTTCGGCGAAGTTGGCCAAAGGAAAAGCCGACCACTGAAAATCCCTGTCGGTAAACGCACGCTGTCTGTCTTAACCAGAACCAATCGATATCGACCTTCGAGTCCGTCGACCGATTGGTTAACCGACAACAGAGTGTCTGCCACCGAATCACAGCGCGGCGTCGCTGGTGTCAACGTCCTTGGCTCGCGCTGAGCCGCGGCGGTGGCGGCATATCCGAGGAGCAAGACCATCACGAGCGCTGTTTGGTTCGGAATTGTTTTGAGTCTGGTTTGCGCATGTTCAGCCGTCTAACGCCTGTAGCTAAGCTGCAAACGAATCATATAAAATGCGAGCGAAGCGAGCTTCGTTGAATCGCTTGTCAGCTTCAGCGTGTGTTAGGAGGTGCGGGGACAGGATCGCTCATAGTTCTGAACTTGAGTATTTGAGCGGCGAGAATGCCAGGTATTAACATCGCCAGGATTGCCGCAAGTGCCGCAACCTGTGAGGTCCCAAGCAACGGGCTGAACAAGAAGCCAATGGCGAGCATCAGAGCCACGGTGATGACGGCGCAAATGAAACTAACAACCAAGATCTGCGGAATTCGCAGAGATACCCAGTGTCGTTTCGCTAAAAGAGCAAACACCATGAATGTCAAGACATTGGGGATCAGTAATACGGCAAGGCTAGATTGAGCGCCAATAACAGCAGGTGCACTCCAATCGGCTACGATTCTAGTCGGCGACCCTATGACGATAGCGATGACAGCAATGAACGTCGACGCCATTAAGAACAGCTTTAGAGGAAAGATCAATCGAGCCATGGGCATCCTCCTAACGCCAATTAGACTGTCAAATTAGGCCGCGAGGAGAATAAATACCAACCTGTTCTCGCGGCCTATCCGCGGTTGATAAATCGGGGCATATCACTAAGTCTCTATGCGACAACGGTTTGTACATGGCGGAATCCGGAAGGCGCGGGGATAGGCCGCGAGGCTTCGCAGTCTAATCTCGCTGACCTCTAAAATTTGGCGGAGCATCGCTCAATCGATGCCCACCCGCCGCTCAAAGCCTGTCAGCCGGACTCTGCGCCCCAAGCCCGCCGAGTTTGGACACGTACGTGTATATCATCGTCGTACGCAGGTCCGAATGCCCGAGCAACTCCTGAATCGTCCGAATATCAGCGCCATTCTCGAGCATATGAGTAGCAAACGAATGCCGAAACGCATGACACGTGACGCGCTTGGAGAGTTTCGCTGCACGAGCAGCATCCTTTACCGCACGCTGAACCTGCGATTCATGAAGATGATGCCGCCTTACTACGCCAGATCGATCACGAAAAGTTCTGGTCGCCGGAAAAACGTAATACCACGACCAATCGCGATCTGCATTCGGTAATTTGCACGCCAACGCCCCGTCAACTCCTGTCACTCGAACATCAAGCCGACGGTCACGCTGCCATCGCGCCCGCGACTCACGCAACGCACGCCGGACATCCGCAACAGCCGACTTGGCGAGTGTCGTTCGGCGATCCTTGTCACCCTTTCCACCCCTCACGGTGATTTCGCGGCGATCGACATCGATGTCCTTCACCCGCAGTGAGATGCACTCCATCAGCCTCAGCCCACTTCCATAAAGCAGCGACACTATGAGCCGATCAGGCTCTCGCAAAAGCTGCAACATCGACCGAATCTCCCTCTCGGACAGTACTACGGGCAACCGCTTCGGCTTCGTCGCCGGCTGAACACCAGGCAACGACGCGAGCGGACGCCGCAACACCCCCGAATAGAGAAAGCTGAGAGCTCCCAAAGCCTGATTCTGCGTAGACGCCGAAACTCGCTTCTCCACCGCAAGATTCGACAGGAACGCGGCGACATCCGCGGCATCAAGGTCCTTCGGATGCCTCCGACCGTGAAACTCGATGTATCGGCGAATCCAACCCCTGTAAGCTTCCTGCGTACGGGGACTGAACCGGCGCTCACGCATCGCCCGCCCCACGATTTCCATCAGGCGATACCTCCGCTCTGGATCGGGAGGGCCGGTTAAGTGTGACTTCGGGATCGGTGGGAGCGGCATAGCCGAAAACTGGCCCGAATTTTCCGGACACCCCGCAACGTTTCTGCACGCCAGCATCCACTCCAACGCCACCTTAGATTTTCACTCGTGACAAAAACCGCATTCATCATCGACGGAGTCCGCTCCCCCATCGGCAGTTTCGGCGGATCGCTCTCCCCCGTCCGCGCTGACGACCTCGCCGCGCACTCGGTCGCCGAGCTCATGCGGCGACACCCGGAAATTCCGCCCGACCAGATCGCAGACGTCGTACTCGGCTGCGCGAACCAGGCAGGCGAAGACAACCGCAACGTCGCGCGAATGGCTCTTCTCCTCGCAGGCCTGCCAACGTCAGTCCCCGGAGAGACGGTCAACCGCCTCTGCGCCTCCGGCATGAACGCCGTCGTCAACGCCGGACGCGCCATCGCCAATGGCGACGGCGACCTCTACATCGCCGGCGGCATCGAACACATGACCCGCGCTCCGTATGTCATGTCAAAAGCCGCTCAGGCCTTCGCACGAAATGCCGAGCTGTTCGACACGAGCATCGGCTGGCGCTTCGTCAATCCAAAAATACGCGACCAGTACGGCATCGACTCGATGGGCCAGACCGCGGAAAACGTGGCCGAGCAGTTTGGAGTGACCCGTGAGGATCAGGACAAGTTCGCGCTAAACTCGCAAAAGAAAGCCGCCGCCGCACGAGAAAAAGGACGCTTCGACCGCGAAATCGCCCCGGTTTCGATTCGAGCCGAGAAGCGTGGCAAAGAGCCGACAATCTTCGCGAAAGATGAATTCCTGCGCCCCGACACTACTATAGAAGTACTCTCCAGACTGAAACCCGCCTTCCGCACGGACGGCAAAGGCTCCGTCACCGCCGGCAACTCCTCAGGCATTAACGACGGCTCGGCCGCACTCCTCATCGCTTCGGAAGAAGCTGTGAAGAAGTACAGCCTGAAACCAATAGCACGCATTGTCTCATCCGCCGCCGCCGGCGTTGAGCCGCGAATCATGGGAATGGGACCTGTTCCGTCCTCACGTAAAGCGCTCGAGAGAGCCGGGCTGACCCTCGACCAGATCAGCGTCTTCGAGCTCAACGAAGCGTTCGCCGCGCAGTCGCTCGCATGCATTCGCGAACTCGGACTCGCCGATGATGATGCTCGCATCAACCCCAACGGTGGCGCGATCGCGATTGGCCACCCGCTCGGCATGTCCGGCGCCAGGCTCATTCTCACCGCCGCGCACGAGCTGCACGAAACCGGTGGACAGTACGCGCTGTGCACGATGTGCATCGGCGTCGGCCAGGGCATGGCGACAATCATCGAGCGCGTGTGAGCAAGACAAACATCTTCGAGTTCGAGGGCTTCCGCCCGGTGGTTCACGAGTCCGCGTTCGTCCACCCCAACGCGACCGTGACGGGCAATGTCATAATCGGACGCGACGTGTACATCGGCCCGGGCGCGGCAATTCGCGGCGACTGGGGCGGCATCATCATCGAAGACGGGTGCAACGTACAAGAGAACTGCACGGTGCATATGTTCCCGGGGGTGACAGTCCTCCTGGAGTCAGGCGCTCACATCGGACACGGCGCGATCGTCCACGGCGCACGCGTCGGACGCAACTCGCTCGTCGGAATGAACGCAGTCCTGATGGACAACGCCACAATCGGTGTCGAGTGCATAATCGGTGCACTCTGCTTCGTACCGGCCGAGATGCAGATTCCAGATCGCAAAGTCGTCGTTGGAAATCCGGCCAAAATCGTGAAAGACGTCAGCGATGAAATGATCGCATGGAAAACGGAAGGAACGAAGATCTATCAGCAGCTTCCCGGACAGCTTCACAAATCACTGAAGGCAGTTGAGCCTCTGCGCGAGGTCGAAGCAGATCGACCGACGCAGCAGACAAGCTATAAAACATGGAAGGAACGACGAGACCAATGACGACTAGACTGAGAAGCTACGCGCAGGGAGAATGGGTCGAAGGCACGGGCAAAGCCGTCGAGCTCGTCCACGCCGTCACCGGCGAAGTAATCGGAGAAGTATCGAGCGAAGGTCTCGACTTCAAGGGCATGCTCGAGCACGCGCGCGCAACCGGCGGACCAAAGCTCCGCGCCATGACTTTCCACGAGCGCGCACGAATGCTCAAGGAAATGGCGAAGTACCTGATGGAAAGAAAAGACGAGTTCTACAAACTCTCCGAAGCAACCGGCGCGACGAAGACCGATTCATGGGTTGATATCGAAGGCGGAATCGGAACCTTCTTCGCCTACTCGAGCCGAGGCCGGCGCGAATTCCCGAACGAGACCTTCTTCATGGAAGGCGCAGTCGAGCCGCTCTCAAAGGACAACAGTTTCGTCGGCCGCCACATCTGCGTTCCACTTGAAGGAACCGCAGTCCATATCAACGCGTTCAACTTCCCTGTCTGGGGCATGCTCGAAAAGCTGGCCCCCACATTCCTCGGCGGAATGCCGGCGATCGTCAAGCCGGCGACAGTTACTTCGTATCTCACTGAGGGAATGGTGAGAGCAATGATCGAATCGAAGATCATGCCCGAAGGCGCGCTGCAGCTGATCGTTGGAAGCACAGGCGATCTTCTCGATCACGTGACTGGCCAGGACGTCGTCACATTCACCGGATCAGCAACTACAGGAAGAAAGCTCAAGGCCGGCAAGGCGATGATCGAGAACTCAACGCGCTTTAACCAGGAAGCGGACTCGCTCAACTTCTCTATGCTTGGCCCGGAGTCCAAGCCGGGCTCCGAAGAGTTCGATCTTTTTGTCAAGGAAGTCGTTCGCGAAATGACAGTGAAAGCTGGACAAAAATGCACAGCGATTCGCAGAACGATCGTCCACGAATCGATGGTCGATGACGTCATCAAAGCAGTCAGCAAGCGACTTGACACTGTGAAAGTCGGCGATCCGCAGACAGAAGGCATCAGAATGGGCCCGCTCGTGGGCAAGGATCAGGTGCGTGACGTGAAAGCCAGCGTCGAACTCCTCAAGCATGGCTCAGACCTAGTTTTCGGAGATCCCGACAACTTCGAGGTCGCGACAGGTGACAAGAACAAGGGCGCATTCTTCCCCGCTACCCTTCTCTACTGCGACTCGCCGTTCACAACCGACGCGCCGCACAACATCGAAGCGTTTGGCCCTGTGAACACGGTCATGCCGTACAAAACCATCGACGAAGCGATCGAGCTCGCGAAGCTCGGCCGAGGAAGTCTTGTCGGCTCGTTGTTTACGTCAGATGACAACGTCGCAAGGAGCATCGTGCTGGGCACCGCGTCACATCACGGCCGCATCATGATGATCGACAAGACAAGCGCGAAGTCTTCCACTGGTCACGGGTCGCCTCTTCCCGGTCTCGTCCACGGCGGGCCTGGACGCGCGGGCGGCGGCGAAGAGCTCGGCGGCGCTCGCAGCGCTCTCCATTACATGCAGCGCACCGCTCTTCAAGGCTCGCCGACGACTTTGACCAGCGTGTCACACGAATGGATCAAGGGAGCTGCCACTCCGACCGATCGCATCCACCCGTTCAGAAAGTATTTCGACGAGCTGGAAATCGGAGAGACGCTTGTGACGCATCGACGAACCGTCACTGAAGCTGACATAGTGAATTTTGCGGGGATCAGCGGCGACTTCTTCTACGCGCATATGGACGACATCGCGGCGAAGGATTCTCTCTTCGAGAAGCGCGTCGCTCACGGATATTTCGTCTTGTCTGCCGCCGCCGGATTGTTCGTCGATCCCGCACCTGGCCCGGTGCTCGCTAACTACGGGTTGGACAACCTGCGCTTCGTGAAGCCGGTCTATGTCGGTGATACGATTCAGGCGCGACTGACGTGCAAGCAGAAGACCGCGAAGGACACGCTACCAGATGTCGTTCCGCAGGGCGTTGTCGCGTGGGATGTCGAAGTCACGAACCAGGACGCCGAGCCAGTTGCTGTCTACACGATCCTGACGCTGGTAAAGCGAAAGACGGAGAGCTAGTAACGCGGATTCCCCACGCGCGGAATGATGGGGACGCTCTGAGTGACCATGGGCGATACATCGCCTTCAGCGCTTCGCTGGGTCGCCGGGGTCTCTTTCGGACCCGCGCCCGACTGGAGCCGGGCCATGAACCGCTGCTTCTCCTTGATGCTGCTGATGTCCACAAGGAGACTGCTAGTCGCCGATTCGATATTCCGAAGGCGCTCGTCCATTTCGGCCATCCCGTTGGTTCCGGCGCGAGACTGCTCGCCCTGTTTCAGGCGATGCATCGCGACGATCACATTCTTGACAACAAATCCGGTAACGGCGACCAGCACTGCGAGCATGAAGAGAGCGCGGGGATCGAACATTTTGACCGGACGTATCGGGGCACGGGGAAGTTTCAGAGTTCCAGGAGAAGCGAACGAATCCTCGGGAACATCTCCCGGATCTCATCCATGGAAACCGACCCGGCTGACAATCGGCACCAGCCGGTCTGCGCCGTAATCCCGAACGCCTGAAACGGCACGACAGCGACACCCGCCCTCTCCAGAAGAAGCGTGCGAATGTCGTCATCCGTTTCCAGCGACCGGCCGTCCAACGTCTTGCCATGCAGCCGGAACTGCGCGGAGAAGTAAATCGCCCCCTGCGGATTTATGGAATCCACCGGGAATCCCTCGGCCTTGAGCGCCGCGAACCCCTCGTGCATTGCGCTCAAACGCTCGGCTAGACGCGCGTCCATCTCTGCCCGGAATTCGGTGATCGCCTCTTCGTCATTCAGAAAAGCAGCGACCGCATTCTGCTCCGCCTTCGGCGCCCATGCACCGGCGTGCGAAAGCAGATCACGAATACGCGCACCCAGGGCCGGGGGAACCAGCATCCAACCGAGACGAAGTCCGGTGCCGGCGTACGCCTTGGATACACCATCGGCAGAGATGACATATCGCGCCGCCTCAGGAACTACCGCAGCGGGATACATATGCTTCTGCCCATTCGACACGAGCGCGCCGTACATCTGATCGTGAAGGACGAACAAAGGCCGCTTTCCGTTCGCCTCACGGTCTCGATTCTCCGCCACTACCGCGCGGAGGATGTCGCCGAGCTGCTGCTCTGACATCACTGTGCCGGTTGGATTTCCCGGCGAACAGATGCAGAGCATCGCCGCCCGCGCCAAATAGGGGGCAAAGTCCTCGGCAGTCGGTTGAAAACCAGCGGCCTGAGACGACTCGACGACGATCGCCTCACCCCCTGTTAGCCACGAGTACCCCTCGTTCTGCCACGAGGGAACCGCAAACAGAACCTTGTCGCCCGGATTGATGATCGCGCGGTACGCACCATACAGTACGGGACGTCCTCCGCTGCACACCACGATCGCTTCGACCGGGTACCGAACGCCCGCAGTTCGCGCGACATAGTCAGAGATTGCCTGACGCAGTCCAAGCATGCCTTCGGGAGTCGGGTAGTTCGTCTCTCCGCGGGCGACCGCATCCTGGATCCCGCGAGCGAGCTTCTCTGGAATCGGAAAGTATCGTGGATCGAAGTCACCAACGGTGAGATTCACGACCGTCTCACCGCGAGCGATCATCGCCCTGATCTGCCTGGTGATTTTGAGGATTCCCGACTCGTGCAGCCCGCGCGCAACGACCGAAAGTGACGCGTCGAGTGAGTGCTGGTCGCCAAAGTCGAGATCTTTTACGGCTGGCTGGTTCATGCGCAGATTCTACTCGGATGGAGTAGGTGAGTCCAGCGGGTTATACTTGCGATCTCCCCTTGAGTCTTCAGCCCCCGGAACGAGCTATGAAATGCCTTGTTGCACTGGTCGCCGCAGTCACGATCGCAAATACAATGTCCGCGCAAGCTACTGAGAAGGATTTTGAGCGCGCGAGGAAGGTTCTCGCCTCGACACCGCTGATCGACGGCCACAATGACCTCCCATGGGCGATCCGGGAAAGCAAAACAGCCCCGATGGACGTAGCCGCCTACGATCTCAGGAAGCACACCACTGGAATGACAGACCTTGCCCGCCTGAAGCAGGGAATGGTCGGGGCCCAATTCTGGTCGATCTACGTACCGGGTGAAGTCAAAGACTCCGGTTTCGCGAAAATCCAGCTCGAGGAATTCGACATCGCGCTCCGCGTCATTGCGATGTACCCCAACGATTTTCAGCTCGCACTCTCGTCAAAGGACATTCGAGACGCATTCAAGAAAAAGAAGATTGCCTCGCTCCTTGGAATGGAGGGCGGACACGCGATCGAAAACTCGCTGGGAGCCCTGCGCGCGTACTACGCGCTTGGCGCGCGGTACATGACCCTGACGCACAACGTCACACTCGACTGGGCCGATGCTGCGCTCGATTCGGCTAAACACGATGGACTCACTGAATTTGGAAAGGAAGTCGTCCGTGAGATGAATCGGCTTGGCATGCTCGTCGATCTTTCGCACGTATCGCCGGCAGTGATGAGCGACGCTCTCGATGTAACCGAAGCGCCTGTCATCTTCTCGCACTCCAACTCGCGGGCACTTGTCGATGTTGCCCGCAACATCCCCGACTCGATCCTCAAGCGGCTCCCCGCCAACGGTGGAGTCGCGATGATCACGTTTGTCACGAGCTTCACTTCGCAGGCTGTGCTCGACCACAGCAAGCTCGAGGGTGTCGCAGCTCGCGAGATTCGCAATCGTCTTGGCGCAGACACCGCAGCGGCGCACACGGAGCTCGATGCCTGGAAAGCCGCCCATCCGACTCCGCTGGTCACGATGTCGCAGGTTATCGACCACATCGAGCATGCGAAGCAGGTCGCCGGAATCGATCACATTGGACTTGGGGGCGACTTCGACGGAATCACCGAGAACGTCCAGGGACTCGAGGACGTTTCCAAATATCCGAATCTCTTCGCCGAGCTCGCGCATCGTGGCTGGTCTGATTCGGACATGAGAAAGCTGGCCGGAGAAAACGTCCTCAGGGCTTTGGAGCAGGCGGAAAAGGTCGCGGTAAGACTTCAAAAGCAAAGGCAGCCGTCGACGAAGACGTTTCAGGAGCTCGACGGAAAGAAGTGATGGCTCACACGCAGCATTCGCCGGGGTTTCTCAGGCTCGTCGACGACGCAAAGTCGCGCGTTCGCGAGATCAGCGTGCACGATACGCTTAGCGACATTGCCGGCGCGGCAAGGCTCATCGACGTGCGCGAGGACCACGAGTGGCAGGAGTGTCACGCAAAAGGGGCCGAGCATCTGGGCAAGGGAATAATCGAGCGCGACATCGAGACGCTCGTCCCCGACAAGGACGACTATCTGATATTGTATTGTGGTGGGGGTTACCGCGCGGCACTCGCCGCGGACTCTCTGCAGAAAATGGGATATACCAACGTGCACTCGATGGCCGGCGGATGGCGCGCATGGCTCGAGGCAAACGCTCCAGTGGAAGAAATTACAAAATGAATGCGACTAGGCAGCAACGTGCAGCACTGATTGTTTCAACGGTTTTTGGAATTGCCGGCTGCTCGGATGGATCAACCGCGAAAGACCCGCCGACCCCACAAACAGTGACGGTTGCTGCGGTGCCGGTAGGTACGGTCGCAGCCGATCCGCGTGACGCGAGCAACGGCGAGCTGATCCCGATCAAGGTCTACAAGGATCCGAATTGCGGATGCTGCAAGGAGTGGGTGAAGCATCTCGAGGCAAACGGATTCAAGGTCGAGACGATGGACATGCCGGATATGTCGATGGTGAAGCAGAAATACGGCGTGAAACCAGAGATGGAGGCCTGTCACACCGCCACGGTCGGTAACTACGTCGTCGAAGGCCACGTCCCGGCCGACTTGATCAAGCAGATGCTGAAAGAGAAGCCCGCGATCGCCGGACTCGGCGTACCCGGGATGCCTCAGGGCTCGCCCGGCATGGAGGGTGCAACTAAGGAGAGATACAACGTTCTCACCTTTGACCGCGCTGGCCGCACGACGGTATACGCGCAGAGATAGGCACCCGCATGAAAAAGCGCGACAACACGAAAAGAAAAATCACATGGATGGTTGTCGGCGCCGGGGCAGCGATGATCGCGAGCTCGCTGGTCGAGCGGTCGCTCGAGGCCGGATGGAAGGCGGCGACTAACCGAAAGCCGCCTGGCAGCCCCAACTCGCTCAAGACAAGCTGGAACGAAGCGCTCCTGTGGACGGCCGCTTCAGCGGTGGCTGTTGGACTCGCTCAGGTTGCCGCGCGCCGCGGCGCCGCGATCGGCTGGCAGCACGCAACTGGGAAGAAAGTCCCAGCCTGATGGCGTTCCTGGCCGGCGATTATTTCGCCGGCCAGGTGTTGTTCGTGCGATCGATGTCCTGAAACCGATTGTCCGGGTCGAGCGTTACGCTCTTGATCGCCTTTCCACGCAGCGGCACGGTCACCGAAGTACTACGTGACCCCGCGAACCACACATCGGCTGGCGCCGTGACCGTCTCCGACGTCGAGTCCGCAAAAACCACTTTCGCAATCACTGGCATCACCAAGTCGCTCTTGTCGTACACGGTGATCACAGCGTTCGCACCTTCAGTCGTCACCGACGCGATCGACTGATCGAACGTGTAATTAGTGAAGAACCACTCGTGCCAGAACCAGCCGAGGTCTTTTCCAAGCGAGCGGTTCATGGACATGAAAAAATCCCATGGCGACGGATGCTTGTACTTCCACTCTACTGCGTAGTTCGAAAGAGCTTTTCTCACCGCTGAATCGCCGACGACTGCACCGAGGGCGTAGAGAGCGATTGGTGCCTTGCTGTAACCGGCGACGCCGCTGTTCGGTCCGCCATAATCAGTCGGCCACATCATCGGCTGCTCAAGCTCCGACCCTGCAACTCCGAGATACCCCGGGGATCGGTTCTGATAGTTCGGCGGCTGCTTCGTGATGTTGGCAATGGCCGAGACGTCGATGAAGTCGTTCAGGCCCTCATCCATCCATGCGTAGCGCGTTTCATTCGATCCCACCATCATCGGGAACCACTGATGTCCGAATTCATGAACAGCAGTGCTGATGCTGGCACTGTTGAAGATGATCATCGGATTCTCCATCCCGGTCTCCGGACCATCTGCAATTGTCCCTTGAGAGAATTCGTAGGGAAACACGTATCTCGAATGCTCTTCGAGCGCACGAGCGCCACCGTAAACGGTGTTGTTTGTCCTGTACCCGGTGTGCTGCGGCAGGTAGAACGCATAAACCGGAATGAATCCCTTACCGGGAATGTTCGCGCGCGTTGCGTCGAGCACGTAGTCGCGTGACACGGAGAACGCAAAGTCGTTCACGCGCGGCGCGGTGAAGTGCCAGGTGAGTGTCGATCCTGGCGTGGTAGCGCTCGCGCCGCGCTCGCTCGCTTCAACGACATGAATTGTGCTGTCGGACCTCATCGCCAGCGCCAGCCGGTCACGCGTTCGTTGTGAGTAAACCTCGGCTGGATTCTGAAGATCGCCCGTCGCACCAAGCAGCCAACCACCCGGCGCGGTGATCCGAACGTCGAACTTGCCGTACTGATTGTAGAACTCGCCGGAGCCGAGGTACTGGTCGGTGTCCCAGCCGCGCATGTCGTCGTACATCGCTATCTGCGGATACCACTGCGCCATCTGATACAGATAGTTCCCGAAGCGACCCATTCGCTCGCCGCGCGCAGTCGTATCGACGTTCGGAACCGTGAAGTGCCACGCAGTTTCGATGGTCACGTCTGCACCCGGCATCACTGGTGACGCCGGCGTCACTGTCGCGACGCGCTCGTCGACTCTGTACGCCTTTCGATCCTTGAGCTCAATGGAAGCGCCGTTCACGGAAAGGCGCTCGATCGTTATGCCATCTGTGATATCGGTGACGTAGCCGGTCCGCCCGACAGTCGGCGTGAAATAGTTCTGGTAGAGGCGTACGACGATCGTCTTGAGCGTGTCGGGAGTCGTGTTGTGCAGCGTTATCGTTTCCGATCCACGAAGCTGGTTCGACGCAGGATCGATCGTCGCGTCGATCTTGTAGTCAACGCTCTGCTGGAAGTATCGCGCTCCCGGCGCGCCTGTTGAATCGCGAGTTCCTCTCGCGTAGGCACGCCTGATCTGGGGACCAAGCGGGACATCTCTCCTCACGGCACGCTCTGGCCACGCTATTTTTGAACCCTGAACCGGACTGACGTGTACTGCCGCGACGGGCGCGCAGGCCTCCACGAGGCCCAACAAAGCGAATGACAAAACAATCGATTTCATGCCCGTAATTATCACCATTGGTAGCGCCTTTGCGAAGTGAGCCGCGATGCTTTCGCTGATCGCTCACTTCGTCGGCACTCTGGGCTACCTGGGTGTCGCGCTGCTGATGGCAGTCGAGAATATCATCTTCCCTCTGCCGTCAGAGCTCATCATGCCGCTGGCAGGATTTCTCGCCGGCCGCGGATACATGTCACTTCCCGGTGTGATTATCGCCGGCTCGGTGGGATCTGTTGCCGGCGCTCTTCCGGTCTATTGGATCGCGCGGAAAGTCGGTGAAGAACGAATCGCCAACTGGATCGAGTCGCACGGCCGGTGGCTGCGAATCCGCGCGAAGGATATCGAGGGAGCCAACGCCCGCTTCAAGCGCCACGGAAAACGAGCGGTCTTTTTTTCCCAGCTCATACCTGGTCTTCGTGTCCTGATCTCGATCCCCGCCGGTGTCGCGCGCATGCATCTGGGATGGTTCATCGTCACCAACCTCGCCGGCACACTCATATGGTGCGCCCTCCTCGCCATCGCCGGCGAGGAGCTCGGCGCCCATTTCGGGACCGTAGCCCGCCTCACGAGGCCGATTCTATGGGTGGCCTCGGGCGTGGCCGCCGCCGGGCTTGGCTTCCTGATCTGGAAGAGGAGGCACCGGCGGGGCCTGGCGTAAGGGTCAAAAGGTATTGCGCATCAAGGGATGTTTAATTATACATTCCTTGTGCATAATCACTCGAAAATGACCCTGGCCTTTTCCTCACCCGCTCCGGCCGCCAACCCGGTCGTCCGCGCTGCGACACGCGCAGATGTAGAGCAGATCTGGGAGCTCATTTCCTGCTACGTGGCAGAGGGGCTCATGCTCCCCCGCACCGTCGCGCAGGTTACGATGGCTATCGATAACTACGTTGTCGCCGCCCAGGGCTCACGCATCGTGGCCTGTGCAGCCCTCGATGAATACTCGCCATCGCTGGCCGAAGTGTCGTCAGTGGCGGTTGCGAAGTCCGAGCATGGCAAGGGACTGGGCACGGAAGTCGTCCTCGGAGTCGAAAGACTCGCCCGCGCCCGCGACATTAACGAGATCTTCGCCCTCAGCTTGAGCGATCGGTTCTTCCTTTCGCTCGACTACGAAGCCACTTCGATCTCGCGCTACCCCGAGAAGCTCGCCCGCTACGGCAAGCTGACGTCCGCCGGAGTCGACATCGTTCCGAAGCGCTGCTTCAAGAAGATGCTCGACAACGTCTGGGAGAGCCCGGTGCTGTACGAGGCGCCGGCCAAGCGACTCCGGGCGAGCTGAAAGCGCTCCATGCACGAAAAAGCGCCCCCAAAAGGGGCGCTTTTTTTGCCTCCGCTTGCAAACTTCGAACATTCCTCGTGCTTGCCGCCGGTCCCCAGTCGGGTGCTTTATATGGCATTATGACATCGACCTCATTTCGCTCGACCCGTCCCGCAGACGGCGAATTCCTTCCCTACTACGGCAAGTACATCGATCGGGTCCCGCAAGGCGACGTCATCGAGACGCTCGCAACGCAGCTGACGGAAACGCTCGCCCTCATAAGGTCGATCTCCGAATCTGACGGAGACAAGCGGTACGCCCCGGGCAAATGGAGCATTCGCGACGTAATCGGGCACGTCATCGACGGCGAAAGGATTTTCGTGTACCGCGCCCTGCGGTTTTCCCGCGCAGACTCGACACCAGTGCCAGGGTTCGAGGAGAACGATTACGCCGCGAACGGTCCATATTCCCAAGTCAGCCTCTCCGATCTGGCAGACGAGTTTGAACACGTTCGGCGCGCCACAATTCAGTTCTTTTCGCACCTCGACGACGTAGCGTTGTCCCGCCGTGGAGCTGCGAACAACGCCGAGATTTCGGTTCGCGCACTCGCCTTTATTATAGCCGGACACGAAACACATCACATGGCTGTCCTTCGCGATCGCTATCTCAATTCGTAAACTCGCAACGAGACAATCGAAATGAATCGCCGCAAGTTCGTCCAGCGCGCTTCGGTTACGGCTGCCGGTCTCGGCATCCTTCGCAACATCGAAGCTTGCGCCCCCTCGATCGGACCAGCCGCCGGTCCGCCCGCGCCGACAATCCTGCCGGGCTCTTTCTCGGAGCTCCGCGACCAGTACTTCCTGTTTCACCTCGACAAAAATCCGGTAACCTCCACGTACGTCGGCGGCGACGGGTACAGCCCGCTGCTCGCGACAACGAATACGAGACTGCGGGACTTCCGGCAGGCGTCAATTGACGCCGAGGTGAAGTACTACCGCGACCTCCGCGCTTCTATCGCCCTGGTGCCTCCCGAATCGCTGACAGTCCGGGAGCGCGCGGACCAGCAGCTGATGGCCGCGCAGTTGGACTTTCTCATTCACCAGCAGTCTGAGCTGAAGCAGCATCAACGCGCGATCGACACGTACGTGGGCGAGCCATTTCGCGGTGTCGACTGGCAGATCCAGCAAATGCTGGAGCTTCCCGGAGGAATGCTTGGAACTGAGGCCGACTGGCAGCAGGTAGTCACGCGGTCTCTGGCAATTCCTGAGTACCTCGAGATCGCAAAGCAAAATCTGCTCGCAGGAAAGAAAGCCGGGAGAATTCCGGATCGCAGAATGGTTCAGCGCGACGGCATCGCCGGCAGCAAGGCGAACTCGGAGTACTTCCGCACGACTCTCGGAAAATCAGCGCAGAAATTCATCGGATCGAGACCGTTCGCCGAGACGATGATGCGACTCATAATGAGCTCCGGCACTATCGCGGCAAATGCGTGGGACCAGTTCGCCGTTTTCCTGACGCAGGCCTACGACGCCAACGAGACCGTCGATCGCTACGCCTCGGGCGAAGCGGAATACGAGTGGCGCGTCCATAACGTGCTGCGCGACCCGCGCAGCGCGGCTGAGCTTTACGAGTACGGTGCGGCACAGGTCGCCCTCTACACCGGCAAGATCGTCGACGTCGCACGCGAGTTTTCGAAGACCGCCAAGCTGAACCTCCCCTTCGGCAGCGATCTCGACAACTACGCGAGCGTGAAGAAAGTCATGGACTTCCTCTCGAAAGACTCGCCGAAAAACGACGACCAGCTTTTCAAGTGGTACAGAGACGCCGGCACCCGGGCCGTCGCGTACGGGCGCGAACAAGGTCTCTTTGACATTCCCGCTACCTACCGTCTCGACGTCGTGCCTACGCCACCGGTTCTCCGAAGCACGATCGACGCCGCCTACTACCCGGCACCGACGTACAAGAAATCCGGCGTGGGACGATTCTACCTTACGCCGACTGACAACGATCCCGACGCACTGAAGCTGAACAATTTCTCGTCGGTTGCTGACACGGCCATCCACGAAGGATTTCCCGGTCACGACTGGCATTACCGCTACATGGCAGAGCACGGCAACGAGATCTCGAACATCCGGTGGCTCACTCCGGGCGCGGTCGAAGATTCGTCATCGATGTGGAGCGACTCGATGGCAAC
>DATLDF010000077.1:0-30442 GCA_035525975.1 Gemmatimonadaceae bacterium | reverse complement strand
CGCGCGGATGCGGTCGAGTACCTCCTGCGATCCCATGTCGACCCACTGCACGTCGATTTCGGGGTGCGCTTTCTCGAAGGCCTTCTCCGTCGAGCCGAGGAGCTCTGGTCCGTGCGGGGAGTAGACTGTGAGGATGGTGCGCTTGTCGCCGGAGCAGCCAGCGAGAGTTGCCGCAAGAAGTGTTAGAGCGAGCGCACGTTTCATCTGGCTGGTGCCTTCATCGAGAGAAGATTGACGAACAGTCTTGTGCCGCCTGGATTGCCGGCGGGAAGCTGCCTGAAGAATGACAGCGTCGTGTAGACGTACAAGCCTTTTCCGTACGGTGTGACGAGAATTCCGCCGCGGTTGACTGGCTCACCGGGATCGTTGCCGCCAATCAGAGGCTGATAGTGCTCATCAAACGTACGCGGCATGTAGAGAGCCCGCTCCTGCACCCACCCGCTGAAATCTGCCTGGGTAATCCTGTTCGGATAGTTGAACGCCGGGGATTTGTCGTCGAGGATTGTCAAAGGCGCGACTTCTTCAGTAATGCGATCGGCGGGGCGCGACAGCGTTATCGGATACGGCATCATGCCTGGCTGCGTCATTTCGAACTGGCCGTACTGGACGACGAGTGTGCCGCCGTTCGTCGCAAATGCCAGTAAATACGGGTTGTTGTCGATGAGCTCCCTGCTCGCCTGATAAGCGCGCGGCCCAACTACAACCGTTGTGAACTTCGACAGGTCAACAGCCGGAATTTCAGATGGTTGAACAATCGTGACCGGAATTCCCAGTTGGACCAGGGTTGGCTCAACGTTATCGCCAACGCCCGGGATGTATGCGACTCTGAGATTCGACGGCACCTTGGCGTCTATCGCACTGATCTTCACCGTCGACGGACGATAGATCCGCTCCGGTGAAATGTGGTCGTACTCGATTGGGATGTAACCGTTCGAGTAGGTCTTTCCGTCCATCGTCCCAACGGCGCTCAACGCGTGCGTTCCGGCTGCAAGCTTACCATGAACGTGGAACGTGACAGTTCGCGAGCCGGCCGAGTCGAGTGTAATTGTGCGAGAGGCTGAATCAGCCGAGAGCCCCGATGGAAGGGTCAGCCTGACGGTCACTGGCCGCTTCGACATCATGGCCGATCGCAGCTTGACGTTGAAATATCTGTCGAGCTCAGTGTTCGCTTCCGCCAGCTCCATCGCACGATCCAGCGTTACGCTCAACGCTGGCACAACTGCCAGCGGTCGCTGGGTGTCGCCACGCACTGGGTCCACGTATCGAAAGACAATGGGTGCCTGAAATCGCGCCAGCTTATTGTCGCCCTCTTCTCCGACGAACGCCTGCGCCCAGTCCTTTCTGCCACGCAAGTCTTCCGACATGAACATCGCCGATATCAACTCGGTCGGCACCGGCAGCCGCGGTGTAAACAAATCACCGTTGCGCGGAGTTGCGAGCCACCACGGTTGAGTTATCTCTGTGCCACGAACATAGGTTATCCACGTTAGTGTTCCGTCCGCCCGAACAGTCTGCACCTTGGAGAAGGCATGGTCTGGAGTCCACCTCAGACTCGGGTCATTTGTCGGGTAATTCACGTCAACGGGCAGAGGGCTCCTGTTGTACAGCGTTACCGTGACCCGTGCACTATCGCCGAGCGCCAGATCCCGCCGATCCGCGATTGCTTCGATTGCGACATCGTTCAGCAGAGAAATCATCGGCTTCAACGCCGGGCCGAATAGCGGAGGATTGGGAATGCCGTCAAAGATCGAAGTCTCAGAGTTTGCCGGCGTTCCGGCATTCACCCGGGTCCCATCCCTCGTCAATGAATCCCAGACTTCACCCTTTCGCTGAAGCGCGCCAAAACCCTGCGACTTGTGCTGCGACCTGCTTTCTCCTGCGATCTCGGCGTATGACTTGTGGATATTGGGATTGTACTCACCAACATTGATCTTGAGCGTCGTTGCTTCCGGAGCGAACCACGCAAGCCGGTAGAACTTTAGCGGCGTCCATGCGGGACCAAATTTACTGACGGGAAACCGCACAGTGTCCGCGGCCGCCGTCTCGTAGACTTCTTTGGCAAGAATTCCTGAGACCTGGTGCTGGCCGTGCCCATCCTTCGGCGTTCCTGAGAAGACCGCAACAATTACGTGCGGTCTCCATGTCCGAACGGCAGTAACGACATCCTCGAGTAGCGAATCCTTGGGCCAGTGAGCAAAAGTCTCAGCTGCTGTCTTTGAAAACCCGAAGTCATACGCACGTGTGAAGAACTGATGCGCTCCGTCGACGCGTCTCGCAGCCAACAGCTCTTCCGTACGAATCACTCCAAGCGGTTCGCCAAGTTCATTGCCGATGAGGTTCTGGCCGCCGTCTCCACGCGTAAGGGAGAGATACGCAGTGTTCGCGCGACCGCTCCGCTGAAGCCAGGAAATCAGTTGCGAATCTTCGTCGTCAGGGTGCGCCGCAATCACCAACACCCGTCGCGGTTCCTTCGCGCAGTCACCAAGACAATTAGACGCAACAACGCCGCGATCCTGACCATGCAGAAAACGCGGCGCCATTACCGACATCAACGCCACAAAAGCAATTACTGCTCGCTTCATGACCTTCTTTTAGTTGGAGAGAACCACGACTTACTAACCGGCCACCGCACTCCGGCGCCTGGAACCAGCAACCGATTCCATCGGAGCAACCACCTCCGACACGATCCGCTCCTGTTCCGCCTTGTGCGCAGACGCATAACCCTCGGCCGGACTCGCACGCTCGGGACGACCGATGTAACGCACGATGAGCGAATTGCCCGTCGACACACGAAGACGCGGAGCAACATACGTCCACGCTCCCATGTTCTTCGGCTCTTCCTGCGCCCACACAACTTCCTCAACCGACGGATAGAGATCGACAATCTTCTCGACCTCGGCGTTCGGCCACGGATAAAGCTCCTCGACACGTACAAGCGCCACATGCGGAGCGCGACGAGCGAGCAGATCGTAATAGACCTTGCCCGTGCAGAACACCAGACGCTTCACACTCTCGCGCGAGTCTGCCACTGCTGCATCATCGATCACCGTACGGAAGCTGGCATCAGTCAGGTCACTTAGATGCGAAGCCGCTTCCGGCAGGCGCAGCAGACTCTTCGGCTGCATCAGAACCAGCGGACGACGCTTCCCGCGCAACGCCTGCCTGCGCAGGATGTGATAATACTGCGCCGGCGTCGACAGGTAGGCGACACTCATGTTCGACTCGGCCGCCGACTGAAGGAACCGCTCGAGACGCGCGCTCGAATGCTCCGGGCCCTGCCCTTCGTATCCATGCGGAAGCAGCATCGTCACGCCCGAGTCCTGGCCCCACTTTGCATGATCGGCCACGATGAACTGATCGATGATCGGCTGCGCCACGTTCACAAAATCGCCGAACTGAGCTTCCCACAGAACGAGCGCATGTCGTGTTGCCGTGCTGTATCCGTATTCGAAACCGAGCACCGCTGTCTCTGACAACGGGCTGTTGTATATCTCGAACTTTGCCTTCGCTTCAGGCAGATGCTCGAGCGGCGTGTACGTCTGTCCAGTCTCGGCGTCATGAAGGACTGCCTGACGGTGTGAGAACGTACCACGCTCAACATCCTGGCCGGTAATGCGAACTGCCTGACCTTCCACGAGCAGCGAAGCAAACGCGAGAGCCTCAGCGTGCCCCCAGTCGATCCCGCCCGACTTGCCCATGGCGTCACGACGACGCTGAAGCGTCTTTGCGAGCTTGGCATTCGGCTTGAATGTCTGCGGCCACGCCAGCAGCTGCTCGTTCAGGGCGACAAGCTGCTCAGCGCCCGGCAACGGCGTGGTCGTGCCTTCTGCACTCGACCCGTCAGTCGGCTTCACTGCCGCACCCGGTGACTCTCGCTCGCCGTCACTTGGCGACGCGCCGCTCTGAATCTTCTCGAAGAACGAAGCAAGCTCGGTATCGAGCGCCGTTACCTCCTCGGCCGTTACAACGCCCTCTTCGACAAGACGTTGTCCCCACACTTCGCGCGGCGACGGATGAATCCTGATCTGCGAGTACATCGCCGGCTGCGTGAATGCCGGCTCGTCAGTCTCATTGTGACCGTGGCGCCTGTATCCGACGAGATCTATGAGGAAATCCTTGCCGTACTTCGTGCGATACTCCACACCAAGCTGCATCACCCTGATGCACGTGTTGGCATCCTCGGAATCGACGTGCACGATCGGTACTTCGAATCCCTTGGCCAGGTCGCTCGCGTAATGTGTCGACCGCGCGTCGATTGGATCCGTCGTGAATCCAACCTGATTGTTCGCGATGATGTGAAGCGTGCCGCCAACGCGGTATCCACGCAGGCGCGACATGTTGAACGTCTCGGCGACGACTCCCTCGCCGGGAAATGCCGCATCACCGTGGATACAGATAGGGACGGCCGAATTCTCATCGCGTCCCTTTGCTCTCGAGAGGAGCGTCTGTCGCGCGCGCGCTACGCCCTGAAGCACGGGGTTCGCGACCTCGAGGTGACTTGGATTCGGAATGAGCGACACCGTCACTTCCTGATCTCCAACTTTCCGCACTCCAGTGAAACCGAGGTGGTACTTCACGTCACCGGTTTCACTCTCGGCGTTGGCGTCGGCGTGCCTGCCTTCAAATTCGCCGAAGATCGTCTTGTACGGCTTGCCAAGCACGTGCGCGAGAACGTTGATGCGTCCGCGATGAGCCATCGCGATTCCCACCTCGCGAGTGCCATGCCTGCCCGCTGCTTCGATGGCGGCGTCGAGCATCGGGACCATCATGTCGATTCCTTCGATCGAGAATCTCTTGTAGCCCTGGTATGCCCGTCCGAGGAAACGCTCCAATCCGTCAACTTCAGTGAGACGGCGAAGAACTGCTTTCTTCTCGTCGGCACTCAGTGGCTCATGAATGCTTCCGCTTTCGATTCGATCCTTCAGCCATTCGCGCTCATCAGCTTCACCGAGATGATCGAACTCGAAGCCGACATTGCTCGAGTAAAGCTTGCGAAGGCGATCGACCGCATCTGAGGCGGTCTCATCCGGGAAGCCGAACGCTGCACCGGGAATCGCAACGAGGTCTTCTTCGGTGAGTCCGTGAAATTCAAGGGAGAGCTCGGGCGTTCCCGGAGGCGTGTTGCCGAGTGGATCTATATGAGCGGCCAGATGACCGAAGGCCCTTATGGACTGAACGAGGGCCGCGGCGCTGGCAACTTTTCGCAGCAGCGTGGGGTCCGACTTTCGGTCCGCCGTTGCCGTTGTGGAGCTCGTCCCGGCCAGGGACTCCGCGAACCGGAAGAATTGGCGCCAGGACTCATCGACCGACGACGGATCGCGCCGGAACGACTCATAAGCCTCGGCGATGTAGCCATCGTTGAAGACGCTCGTGATCGGTTCACTCGACATGGGCTCTAATCTAATGTCGAGAGCGGAGTCTGGAACAGCATCACACAGCGTGATTTACGCTTCCGGGACCCCCCGATTTTTGTGACGTGTCTCGCTCAGTGGACGTCAAAAATGGACACTGAGACAACTGTTTACAGCTGCCTTTTCGAGCCCTGAAAAAGGGCTGAATTTATGACATGCCTGAATGGCCGAAAAAAAAAGCCCCCCGCGCATTAGCGCGAGGGGCCCGTTTTACTGCTGAAGCGTTTACCGGCGCGTCTTGTCGACGTTGTTACCGATTACGCCGCCAAGGATTGCACCGGCCACACCGCCGATAACTGCACCCTTGACCTTATCCCTGCTCGTCACGGCTCCGATAACTGCACCGGCGCCGGCACCAATAGCCGCGTCACGCTTGGTGTGCTTGACAACCGTCGTCCGACGCGCTGGGGCCGAATACGTTCCCCTCGAGGACGAGGAGCTGCGGTAAACCGGACGATCGCGGTAGACAACCCGTGTTCTGGTTGGAGCAGGAGCCGCCGCCGGGGCATAACCCACCGGGGCAAGGCCCTGGGCCGCATAAGCACGCTCAGCCGCCGAAATGCTGTCCATGGCCGTGTACGGTCTGGCCTGGGCTGCAAGCGTAAGATCCGAATTCAGGGCTTCGTCGACCTTCTTATTATCATTCGGTCCGCAGGCCACTGCCAAAATGGCCGCTGGGACAAGTGCCAACATTTTGAAATTTCGCATTTGGATCCTCCGATTTGACGGCCGCTCCGCGCGGCCTGACACCCGTATAGGGCAGGGTCTATGCCACCTGCGCCCCTTCTGGCGCGTCATTTGGCACGTCATTTCCAGGCCCCTTTTCGGACGGATTTTCGCTCGCTCTGGCGGCGGCGTCATGGGCTTGTTTTTCTGCCGTTTGATCGGCAAAATCGAACGATTTGGCCTGAGTCTCTGGCGGAAGCTTCAGCGTGAAGGTGCTGCCTTCGCCCACCACCGATTCCACCTCCAGCGTCCCGTCGAGCAGGCTTGCCAGTCTACGTGAAATGGGCAGGCCAAGGCCGGTACCTACCTGTTGGGTTTCTGATACCTGAACGAACTCCTCGAAGATCCTGCCTCTGTTCTCCTCCGAGATTCCTTCTCCCTGGTCAACGACCTTGACCAGGATTCCACCATTTTCATCGCGCTCGCAGGAAACCGAGATCGGCTTCTGGCGACCGAATTTGATCGCGTTGGAAAGGAGATTCAGAAGAATCTGTCGTACCCGCCGCGGATCGGTGACGATCTTGATCTGCTCCTCGGGATGACTAAACGTCAGGCTGCTTCCGTGTTCGTCGGCGAGGGGACGCACTGTCACGAACAGATCGTCGATCAGGCCGGGAATGTTCACGGGCTGCAGTGCGAGCTCGATCTTCCCCGCCTCGATCTTTGACAGGTCTAGCACGTCATTGACGAGCTCGAGCAGGTGCCGGGCGGCTCTGAGCGTTCGCTGCAATCCTTCCCGCTGCTTTTCGTTGAGCGGCCCGTAGATGTTGTCAATCATCAGGGTGCTGTATCCGATCACGGCGTTGATCGGAGTCCGCAGCTCGTGGCTCATCGACGCGTAGAAGCGGTTGCGAACGCCCATCGCCTGCTCGAGCTCGTTCTGCCTGTCCTGGAGCTGGCGGTTGAGCTCGCTCAGTTTTGCCGCGGATTTTGCTTCGGCCTCGAGAAGCTCCGTTTTGTGCTCAAGCTCGAGTTCGCGTCGAGCACTTTCTGCAAGCTGCTCCGACTGCTCGCGCAGCTGTTCCTGTTTCAGGTAGAGGTCGACGAAAACGGCGACCTTCGAGCGCAGCACGTCGGGATTGAACGGCTTGAAAACGTAATCCACCGCGCCCATCGAATAACCCTTGAAGACATATGCGTCTTCCTTGTTGATGGCGCTCAGGAAAATGATCGGGATGTAACGCGACTTCTCGCGCGACTTGATGATCTGCGCTACGTCGAAGCCGTTCATGTCCGGCATCTGGACATCGAGAAGAATCGCGGCGAAGTCGTGCTGAAGAACGCACTTCAACGCCTCGTCACCCGAATGGGCCGAAACAAGCGTCTGCCCGAGCGGTTCAAGAATCGCCTCGAGTGCGAGGAGGTTCTCGGGACGGTCATCGACGAGCAGAAGCTTCACGCGAGGATCAGCCGTCATCTCGCGGGAGCTCCATTCTTTTTCCCCGGCGAGCTCGTCATGCCAACGAGACGGGCGGCGATTGCGTCGAGTGGCAGCACCTCGGCCTGGGGAACGGCGCGAAGCGCGGCCGCCGGCATTGCTCTGCTCTCGGCCGTCTCCGGATCCTGAACGATTCCCCTGCCTCCGCGGTCCACGATGTGTTTCAACCCCCGCGAGCCATCATCGTTTGCTCCAGTCAGTATCACGCCCACCGTTGCATTCGGGTACGCATCCCCCGCCGACACGAACGTTACGTCAATCGAAGGACGACTGAACCGGACAAGGGGATCCGTCGTCAGCGTGAAATGCCCATGATCGACCAGCAGATGATAGTTGGCGGGAGCGATGTATATCGTTCCGGGTTCAAATGGCTCCTTGTCCTCAACGTCGACCACGCGCAGCGGCGTCAGGTCCTGAAGAAGGCTGGCGAGCAGGTCATCGGCGTGTTTACTCCTGTGCTGTACGACGGCCAGCGGAATCGGGAACTCCCTCGGCAGGTCCTTGATGAGGCGGCTGAGAGCAGCGAGGCCGCCCCAGGATGCGCCCACAACTGCGATCGCGATTTCCTTCATCTCACCTTCCGGAAAATCTTCTCTGGTCCGTTGATCTGGTCGTAGCTGTCTTCATACGGAGAGAAACGCAGCGATTCCTTGCTGCCGAGTACGAGGATTCCGAAGTTGGCGAGACTGTCGTAGAAGAGACCATGGACGCGCGCCTGCAGCGACTTGTCGAAATAGATGAGAACATTCCGGCAGAGAATAACGTTGAACTCGGCGAATGACCTGTCGGTGACGAGGTTGTGAAGCGAGAACACCACGTTCTTCGTCAATGACGAATTGAACAGAGCGCCGCCGTACTTCGCAGTGTAGTAGTCGGAAAAGGCGCGCTTTCCGCCTGCGGTGATGTAGTTCTCGGTGTATTCCTGCATTCGATCGAGAGGAAAGATCCCTTCCTTCGCTCGCGCGAGGACGACTTCGTTGATGTCAGTTGCGTATATCCGCGATCTCTCGTAGAGCCCCTCTTCCTGGAGGAGGATTGCCATCGAGTACACTTCCTCGCCGGTCGCACAGCCCGCATGCCATACCCTGATGTACGGATACGTCCGCAATAGCGGCACCACCTTCTCCCGAAACGCCTTGTAGAAGTTGGGGTCGCGAAACATCGCTGTGACGTTAATGGACAAGTCGAGCAGCAGCTTCTCCATCATCGGCGGATGATGAAGAATCTGAGTCTGCAGCTCACTGACGGTCGACAGTCCCTCGGCCTCGATGCGCTTCCACAGTCTGCGCCTTATCGACGCATAGGCATAAGAGCGGAAGTCAAAACCGTAATGCCGGAAGACTCCCTCGAGCAGCAGTTCGATTTCGATGCGCTCGAGGTCCGGGTCATATGCCCCGGACTCGAGCGAGGCAGTCAGCGAGGCTTCGTCTATTTGTACAGCCACACCCTGAGCAGTGACAGGAGCTGTTCGGTATCAACCGGCTTCGTGATGTAATCCGAAGCGCCGGCTGCGATGCACTTCTCCCTGTCACCTTTCATTGCCTTGGCAGTGAGGGCGATAATCGGGAGAGACTTGAATTCGTTCTTTGCGCGAATGGCGCGCGTCGTGTCGTACCCGTCCATCTCGGGCATCATCACGTCCATGAGCACGGCATCTACCTCGGGGTCCTCCTCGAGAGCCTTGAGGGCATCCTTGCCATTCTCCGCGAACCTCACGACCATCCCGTGATCCTCGAGCACGCTTGTCAGCGAGAAGATGTTCCTGACGTCATCGTCGACGACGAGAACCTTCTTCCCCGCAATTACAGCGTCGGCGTCGTGAAGCTGCTCGAGCATCTTGCGCTTCTGCTCGGGGAGCTTGGCTTCGACTCGATGGAGGAACAGCGCCGTCTCGTCGAGCAGGCGCTCCGGAGAGCGAACGTCCTTCACTATGATCGTCTCCGCGTATTTCTTCACGCGCGTCTCTTCAGCGGCCGTAAGCTCCTTTCCCGTGTAGACGATGATCGGAAGGTCGGCCTTGGTCGGATCTGACTTAACCTTTTCGAGGAAATCGAATCCGCTCATGTCGTGCAGTCCGAGGTCGAGCACCACACAGTCGTAATGCTTCGACGACGACAGCTCTTCCAGCGCCTTCTCTGCCGAGTCAACGGCGGTGATGTCGACGTCCTCATGCTCGATGAGATCAACGATCGCCTTTCGCTGGGTCTCGTCATCCTCGACAACGAGAAGATGCTTCGGTACGTCGTCGATGAAGGTCGAGATGCGAGCGAATGCGTCATCCAGTGCCTCTTTGCTGACCGGCTTCGCGAGATAGGCCATTGCGCCTAGCTTGAGGCCCTGCTGGCGTCTCTCTATTCCACTGATGATGTGAACCGGAATGTGGCGAGTCTGCGGGTGATGCTTGAGCCGCTCGAGGACTTTCCATCCGTCCAGTCCCGGCATGTCGATGTCGAGCGTGATTGCATCCGGCCGGTGCTCGTGCGCCGATGCGAGGCCACTGTCACCGTCGAGCGCGACGATTCCCTTGAAGCCCTTCTCGCGAGCCATCCCGAGCAGGACCTTCGCAAAGTTCACGTCGTTCTCGATTACCAGCACCGTTCGATCGCCCGGGTTGATCGACTCATGATCGTCCTCTACGATGTACTGCGGCGCTCGTCGTTCTGGCACGGCCGGGCTTGCGGGCGCCGCTCCCTTGGCAGGCGTTGGACGCCAGGTGGGATTGGAAGTGACGCGAGGGGCAGCCGGCGCATCGATCACGTTCGTCATCATTCGCGCGCCGGGCACGGCATCGGACGGAGTTTCCCTGTACTTGAGCGGCAGGAACAACGTGAATGTGCTGCCCTTGTCGGGCGAGCTTTCGACGCGAATTTCGCCGCCAAGCAGACGTGCCAGCTCCCGACTGATGGTCAGTCCGAGACCCGTGCCGCCGAACTTCCTGCTCGTCGTCCCGTCGGCCTGCTGGAATGCTTCGAAAATCAGGCGCTGCTTGTCCTGAGGAATTCCCACGCCCGTGTCCGAGACGGCGAACGCAATTACTCCCTGCGCGGAGTTTAGCGCGGAATTGAGGAATCTCCGGCTCGGGTCCGCCTTTCGAACGGTGAGAGTGACCCCGCCGGTGTTCGTGAACTTGAAAGCGTTAGACAGGAGGTTCTTGAGAACCTGCTCGAGTCGTTGCCCATCAGTGAACAGCACTCGCGGTGCATCGGGTTGAACTTCGACCTTGAACGTCAGACCCTTTTGCTCGCCGACTGGCGTAAAGCTTCTTTGCAGTGCCCCGTTGATCTCCTCGACCGACACGTCGGTCGGCATGATCTCCATCTTCCCTGCTTCGACCTTCGATACGTCGAGCACGTCGTTGATGAGCGAGAGCAGGTCGCTTCCGGATGAGTAGATCGTCTGTGCGTACTCCACCTGTTTCGGCGTGAGGTTCCTGTCCTTGTTGTCGGTAAGGAGCTTCGACAGGATCAACAGGCTGTTGAGGGGAGTGCGCAGCTCGTGCGACATGTTAGCGAGGAACTCTGACTTGTACTTCGAGCTCAGCGCGAGTTGTTCTGCTTTTTCCTCCAGCGCGAGGCGGGCTGCCTCCACCTCATCGTTCTTCTGTTCGACCTTCCGGTTCTGCTCAGCAAGCAGCGAGGCTTTCTCTTCGAGCTCCTCGTTGACCTGCTGAAGCTCGACCTGTTGATCGCGCAGCAATTCTTCAGAGCTTCGCAGTGACTTCGTCTGCGCCTCGAGCTCGGAGTTCGACTTCTTGAGCTCTTCCTGCTGCTGCTTGAGCTCCTGCGACTGGCTCTGCAGCTCCTGCGTGAGCTGCTGTGACTGCTCGAGCAGCTCGCTGGTGCGCATGTTGGCGGAGATCATGTTGAGCACTACGCCAACGCTTTCCGAGAGCTGGTCCAGGAAAATCTGGTGGATCTGGCTGAACGGCAGGAACGATGCGAGCTCGATCACTGCTTTTACCTCGCCCTCGAACAGGACCGGCAGCACGATGATGTTGCGCGGTACTGCTTCACCAAGACCGGACGTTATCCGGATGTAGTCGTCGGGGACGCTCGTGAGAAGGATCGGCTTCTTCTCGAGCGCTGCCTGGCCGACAAGGCCCTCGCCCAGATGGAAGCGATTGGCGACGTGCTTCCTTTCCTTGTACGCATAGCTCGCAATCAGCTTCAGCACCGGCGAAGCGTCGTTCTCCATGATATAGAACGCGCCGTAATTGGCCGAGACGAGCGGCGTGAGCTCCGACATGATGAGCTTCGACACCGCCTCGAGATCCTTCTGGCCCTGCATCATCCGCGAGAACTTCGCGAGGTTCGTCTTCAACCAGTCCTGCTCGGTGTTCTTCTCGGTGGTGTCCTTCAAGTTCGCGATCATCTGGTTGAGGTTGCTCTTGAGCTCATCGAGCTCGCCCTGCGTCTCTACCGTGATCTGTCCCGAGAGATCTCCGCGAGTCACTGCTGTTGCCACGTCGGCAATGGCTCGCACCTGTAGCGTGAGGCTGTTTGCCATGGCATTCACGTTGTCCGTGAGTGCTCTCCACGTTCCGGCAGCACCTGGCACTTCTGCCTGTCCGCCGAGTTTACCTTCCGTGCCCACTTCCTTGGCCACGCGGGTTACTTCGTCCGCGAACAGCCGGAGCGAGTCCACCATGGCGTTGATCGTTGTCTTGAGCTCCAGAATTTCGCCGCGCACTTCGACGGTGATCTTCTGCGACAAGTCTCCGTTAGCGACAGCCGTCGTAACGAGCGCGATGTTTCGGATCTGGCTCGTCAGGTTTCCGGCGAGCGTGTTCACGTTGTCGGTGAGGTCCTTCCACGTGCCGGCGACACCGGGCACCTCCGCCTGTCCACCGAGATTTCCTTCAGTTCCCACTTCCTTGGCAACGCGTGTTACTTCGGACGAGAAGGCGGAGAGCTGATCGACCATGATGTTGATCGTGTTCTTCAGCTCGAGGATCTCGCCCTTGACGTCCACGGTCATCTTTCGTGTCAGGTCACCGCGCGCAACAGCAGTCGTGACGTCGGCGATGTTTCTCACCTGGCCTGTAAGGTTTGAGGCCATGAAATTCACGTTGTCGGTGAGATCCTTCCACGTTCCCGCGACACCCGGCACGTTGGCCTGTCCGCCAAGTCGTCCTTCAGTTCCTACTTCGCGGGCCACGCGTGTTACTTCTCCGGCAAACACCGAGAGCGAGTCGACCATCGTGTTGATGGTCTGTTTGAGCTCGAGAATCTCGCCCTGCACATCGACCGTGATCTTGCGTGACAGATCTCCGCGCGAGATAGCTGTCGTCACGTCGGCGATGTTTCGGATCTGGCCTGTGAGGTTCGAGGCCATGGCGTTCACGTTGTCGGTGAGATCCTTCCACGTTCCGGCGACACCCGGCACGTTGGCCTGACCGCCCAGCTTTCCTTCTGTTCCTACTTCCTTCGCCACGCGTGTTACTTCGTCGGCGAATGAGGAAAGCTGGTCCACCATCGTATTGATCGTGCTCTTGAGCTCGAGCGTCTCACCCTTCGCCTCGACTGTGATCTTGCGGGAGAGGTCTCCCTTTGCGACTGCGGTCGTCACGTCGGCGATGTTTCGCACCTGGCTCGTGAGGTTACCGGCGAGCGTGTTCACGTTGTCGGTAAGATCTTTCCACGTTCCACCGACTCCCGGCACGTTCGCCTGACCACCGAGTTTTCCCTCGGTTCCCACTTCGCGAGCCACGCGCGTTACTTCAGCGGCAAATGCAGAGAGCTGATCGACCATGATGTTGATCGTGTTCTTCAGCTCGAGGATCTCACCCTTGGCGTCAGCGGTGATCTTCCTTCCGAGATCGCCTCGCGCGACTGCTGTCGTCACGTCGGCGATGTTTCGCACCTGGCCTGTAAGATTGGAGGCCATGAAGTTCACGTTGTCGGTGAGATCCTTCCACGTTCCGGCAACGTCAGGCACTTCTGCCTGACCTCCAAGCTTTCCTTCAGTTCCTACTTCTTTCGCCACGCGTGTTACTTCGCCGGCAAAGATTCGGAGCGAGTCCACCATCGCGTTGATCGTGTTCTTGAGCTCCAGGATCTCGCCCTGCACGTCGACGGTGATCTTGCGTGAAAGATCTCCCTTTGCGACGGCTGTCGTAACGTCGGCGATGTTTCGGATCTGGCCCGTGAGGTTCGAGGCCATGGCGTTCACGTTGTCGGTGAGATCCTTCCACGTTCCGCCGACACCCGCGACTTCGGCCTGTCCGCCAAGCTTTCCTTCGGTTCCTACTTCCTTCGCCACGCGTGTTACTTCGGCAGCGAATGCGGAGAGCTGGTCCACCATCGTGTTGATAGTGTTCTTGAGCTCGAGCACTTCGCCCTGCGCGTCGGCCGTGATCTTTCGTGACAGGTCACCCTTGGCGACGGCCGTCGTCACGTCGGCGATGTTTCGTACCTGGCCCGTGAGGTTCGACGCCATGAAGTTCACGTTGTCGGTGAGATCCTTCCACGTTCCGGCAACACCCGGCACACTTGCCTGTCCGCCGAGCCGGCCTTCTGTTCCGACTTCGCGAGCGACGCGTGTTACTTCGGATGCGAATCCTGAGAGCTGGTCCACCATCGTGTTGATCGTGTTCTTCAGCTCGAGTGTCTCGCCCTTCGCTTCGACCGTGATCTTTCGCGACAGGTCTCCCTTCGCGACGGCTGTCGTCACGTCGGCGATGTTTCGCACCTGGCTCGTCAGGTTGCCGGCGAGTGTGTTCACGTTGTCGGTCAGGTCTTTCCAGGTTCCACCGACACCGGGTACGTCGGCCTGTCCGCCAAGTCTTCCTTCCGTTCCTACCTCGCGGGCAACGCGTGTTACTTCAGACGCAAATCCAGAGAGCTGATCGACCATCGTGTTGATCGTGTTCTTCAGCTCGAGGATTTCTCCTTTCGCGTCTGCCGTGATTTTTCTGGAGAGGTCGCCTCGCGCGACGGCAGTCGTGACGTCAGCGATGTTTCGCACCTGGCCCGTGAGGTTCGAGGCCATGAAGTTCACGTTGTCGGTGAGGTCCTTCCATGTTCCGCCGACGCCCGGGACGTTTGCCTGCCCACCGAGTCTTCCTTCCGTTCCTACTTCGCGCGCAACGCGCGTCACCTCAGATGCAAATGCGCCGAGCTGGTCGACGAGTGTGTTTACAGTAGTTCCGATGCGAAGGAATTCGCCCTGCACCGTCTTGCCGTCGATCTCGAGCGTCATCTTCTGCTGGAGGTCGCCTTCTGCGACTGCGGTAAGGACACGCGCGACTTCCGTTGTTGGCGAGACGAGGTCGGTGATGAGCGCGTTGACCGAGCTGGTGATCGTTGCCCATCCGCCTGTAGCCCGGCCGATTGAGGCGCGCTCATTCATCTGCCCTTCGCGTCCGATCGTCGTCGAGACCCTGACCGCTTCGGACATCAACCTTTCATTTCGCTCGGCTATGCCATTGAATGCCGACGCAATCTCGTCGAGCATCTGGTCGTCTGAGCTTCCGAGCCTGACGGTGAAGTCACCGTCTCGGAGGTCACGAAGTGCGGCGAGAAGGTTGGCGAGGTCGGCGTCTTTTGGTCCGCCGCCATTGCCATTTCCATGTCCGCGGGTTCGCCCGGCTCCGCCGCCTCGTCGCCTGGTTCCAGAATCGCTGACAACGTCAGCGACGGCAGTACTCGCGTCTCTGCGACCACGCTTACGAGGCGCATCGGGGTCCTGCTGAGTATCGATTGTATCGCCGATTTCCACGGCCGCTCCTGAACAAAAGATGTGCTGACGCCCGTCCGGGCTCGTTGCGAGCCGGCCGGAAAACTCATGATTCGGGAAATTATCCTTTCAAAAGTGGGACCGCTCCATAAAGGCGGGTAAAACAGCTACCCGTAAGTGCGGGTACAGCCGAACGGGCGGGCACAACAGCCGGTGCGTTTGGCTCTTGGCGTTTGGCTTTTGGCAGTCAGCAGTCAGCCGTCAGCCGTCAGCCGTCAGCGCCCGCTAGGGCAGATCCCTCAACACCGCCCGATCTCCTTCGCGAACCAGCCCCTCTCTCAGAACACGAGCGTAGACCCGGCTCCAGCCCGGGAAGTGCTTTTGTGACAGCCGGGAAAACTTCTCCTCACGGAACGAGTGCCGAATCGTCCGGCACGGAGGGGTAAACGACACAATCTCCATCAGGGCCTCTCCGACCTCGAGCATGGCGTCCGGTCCCACGTTGTCCCAATCGATTCCAGACAGAGTCAGGTTCTCGCCAACGCTTCCAGGCGCGATTGGATGACCTTCCTCCTCGAGAGCGAGAATCCGCTCGATCGAGTAAATGCACACTGCCCGGTCCGGCCCGCCGTGATGCTTGAGATTCCGCTGACGGTCACCCTCCACACCGTTCACCGTCACCATCGCCTCAGCCACCGGCAGCTTCGGAACGCCGCCCGACGAAATGTTGACCGAAAAAACGAGTCCTTTTTCAGTCATTTACGACTGGCCCGTCACCAGATGAACGGGAATGCCGCCGTTGCTCGTTTGAAACACCTCGCCGAGATCGATCTTTAACTGCGACTCGAGCTCCGAATCCGCAGAAAGCATCGCGATTCGATACCCTTTAGCCCGCTCCCTCATAACCTTGCCGAGCTGCGCGTAGAGGTTTCGCAGAGCACCGGTCTCACCGACGCGCAGACCGTACGGCGGATTCGTGACGATAAAGCCTGGTTGATCCGGAAACCGGGCCGACGACAGCGCATGCGCGTCGAACTGGATGTCGTCAGCGACGCCCGCTCGTTCTGCGTTGGTCTTTGCCGCGGCGATCGCTCCTTCGTCCCGATCTGACGCCACGATCTGACCCGACGCTTTCGGAAGCGCTTCACTCTTTGCGAAATCAACTTCAGTCTTCCATGCCTCCGCATCGTGTCGCGGCCATTTTTCGAACGCAAAACTGCGATTGGCCCCAGGCGCGATCTTCCTCGCCATCATCGCGGCTTCTATTGCGATCGTCCCTGCTCCACACATTGGATCGACGAGCGGCGATATCGAATCCCAGCCGCTGCCGACCAGCATGGCTGCCGCGATCGTCTCACGCAGCGGAGCCTTCCCGACGGCCTGACGATATCCCCTTTTATGCAAGAGGTCGCCCGAGCTGTCGGCGCTGACCGAGCATTCATCGTCAACGATTCGAACGATGAAGAGCTGAGCGTCTGACGACTTTTCTGCCGCCATTTGCGGCTCGTCCGACGACTCATCGTCTTCAGCGTCCTGCGTCTTGATGTACTTGTTCTTGCCCACCTTCGCATTGATTGCTGCGGCAAATCGCTCGGCCACGGCATCCGAATGGTAGAGGCGTGATTTCCTGCACGTCACGCGAAAACGAACCGGCTGACCCGGACTGACGAAGCGGCTCCAGTCGATCTCCTTGGCTCTCCGCTCGAGCTCGTGAAAGCTCGACGCATGAAACTCGTCGATGCGCACCAGCACTCGGTTGGCGATGCGTGACCACAAATTGACACGCCGCATGTCCTTCAATCCGCCGGCGAAAGCCACTCCGCCGCTCGATGTCTCCCCGATCCGGCCGGTGAGCGACGCGATTTCGGAAGCGAGAATTTCCTCGAGACCCGGTGCGGTAATCGCAAAGAATCCCAACGGCTTACGACCTGCTCGAACGTTGCTCTCGTTTTGTTTCACCATCAAAACCTACCCGGGACAGGTCGCGGAGGAATAGATCATGCGAAGACACCTCGCCGATGAAGTACTCGAAAGCCGAAGTTCGCGAGCTGCTGCGCGAGCGCTTCGGCCACGGCGATTTCAGGAAGGGGCAGTGGGAGCCGATCAACGCGTTGCTGGAAGGGCGCGACGCACTCGTCGTCATGCCGACGGGAAGTGGGAAATCTCTCATATATCAGTTGACAGCACTGACCCTTCCCGGCCTTACCGTGGTCGTGAGCCCGCTAATCGCGCTCATGAAGGATCAAAAAGACAAACTGTCTGCACAGGGTGTCGATGCTGTCGCGATGCACTCGCATCTTTCGACAGGAGAGATGCGCGAAGCCCATCGCCAGGTTGACGCCGGCGAAGGCGACATGCTGTACCTCACGCCCGAGCGATTTAAGGATCGAGAGTTTTTCGAGAAGCTCCTTAACCGGCACATCGCACTCTTCGTGATCGACGAAGCTCATTGCGTCAGCCAGTGGGGCCACGATTTCCGCCCCGACTATCTCAGCCTCGGTGGTATAGCGAAACGGCTCGGCCGCCCACCAATCCTCGCGTTAACCGCGACTGCGACTCAGGAAGTACAGGACGATATCGTCCGGCAGCTGGGAATGGAAAAGCCACATGTGATGATTACCGGCTTCGCGCGGCCGAATCTCAGGTTCGAAGTTCGCCGCACCGTGAACGACGGGCTCAAGGACACAATCGTCGAACAGATCCTGAGCGAAACGCCAGGTACGGGAGTGATCTACGTCGCCACAGTGAAGGAGGCGACACGCCTTTACGATCAGCTCAAGGACCGCTACAACGTCGGACTCTATCACGGCAAGCGGCCGGCGGCCGAGCGCAAGCAGGTTCAGGACGCGTTCATGAGCGGTGAGCTCAAAGCGATAATTGCGACGAACGCATTTGGACTGGGAATCGACAAGCAGGACATCCGCTTCGTCGTCCACTATCACTTCCCCGGCTCGATCGAGTCGTACTATCAGGAAGCGGGACGGGCCGGAAGAGATGGCAAACCGGCGACGTGCACGATGCTCTACCGAGTTGAGGACAAGCGGATTCAGTCCTACTTCCTCGGCGGGAAGTACCCGGAAGTCGAAGAGGCGGCGAAGGTCGCGCTCGCCCTCGAGAAGTATCCGATCGACACGCCTGTCGCGCTCGGCGACATCAGCGACATCACCGAGGTACCCCAGAGAAAAGCGAAGATTGTTTTCGCCCTGTTGAAGCGCCACGGTCTCGTGCGTGAGCACCGCGGCAACAAATGGCAGCGGCTTCACGGAAACCTGACGTCATGCGATTTGAGCCACGATCTCACGGACTACGAGGAACGTCGCGCTAACGATCAGAAGAAACTTCGGACGATCGTGGACTTCTGTCAGACCACGGAGTGCAGGACGAAGTTCATCCTCGAGCACTTTGGTGAGGAAGTCGAATCTACGTGGAGCTGTGGCAACTGCGATGCGTGTGATGCGAGGGTTGTCTGGGATTCCGGGGAATACCGTATCGCTTGAGGTCTTTGCACTTCGCGGGATCGTTGCGGGCCGCGCAGGTCCACCACTGTCCACTAAATCGGGGTCGATCCATAGTTCTGCTGTTTAACCTTAAATGCAGTTCCGTAGTTCTTCGTGTCCTTCGCTATTCTTCGTTTCCTTCGTGTCCCCGGGCCCTACGCGGCCCGCAGAGCTCTGGCGTAATCGCAAAGCTCTAAACGAGTTTCGCGTCGACGGTGATATCGACATTCCCATGCAAAGACTTTGATACCGGGCACCCGGTCAAAGTCCCCTGAACAATTTCCTGGAACTTCGCGTCGTCGATTCCTGGAACAGATGCCGAGACAGTCAACGCCATTGTAACGATCCGGAATCCACCTTCCTTCTGCGGTGAAACCGTGCAGGCAGCCTGCGTTTCTACGTAGGTCGGTGGCGTTCCGTTCTTCTCGAGTCCCCCGCCCAGGGCCATGCTGAAGCAGGCGGCTTCGGCGGCCGCGAGAAGCTCTTCGGGATTCGAACCGACGCCCTCCTCAAAGCGTGAGCTGAAGTTGTACTGGCCGTTTATCGCCCCGCCCTCGCCCTTGAACGTGCCCTTCCCGCCCTTAAGTCCGCCTTCCCACCGTGCACTCGATTTTCTCGTCGGCATTACAAAATCCTGTGATTTGAAGTGACCTTCTAATCACATGCAGGAGAGAGATTCGTGCCAAATGAAGCGCTGCTCCCAACCCGGCCGCCATCGGTCTGTTTAACCGCCGGGGGCGGTCAAACAAAAAAATTCCTTGCCCGCAAATGTTTAACTGTTTAATTAAACTCTATGGTTAAGAGGAAATCGGCCGTCGAAAAACGCGACGGGGAGACGGAAACGCGAATCCTGAACGCCGCAAAAGCGGTCTTCATCAGGCACGGAACGTCCGGCGCGCGGATGCAGGACATCGCCGAAGAAGCCGGCGTCAACCAGGCCCTTCTCCACTACTACTTCCGCTCGAAAGAGAAACTGAGCGAAGCAGTCTTTCGCGATACCGCCGGTCGCATGTTCCCCGCGTTGATCCAGATAGTCGGCAGCGACAGATCCCTCGACGAAAAGATCGACCTCATCGTCGAGACGTATCTCACTCAGATGACGCGCACCCCCTTCATCCCGGGTTACGTCATCTCCGAGCTTCATCATCACCCGGAACGAATCCGTCAGCTCCTCGGTCAGCTTACCAACAGCGGCGATATCGGCGCCCTCACCAGGCCTGCTTTCGACCGACTCGAGAAACAACTTGCCGCCGAAGCGCGCGCGGGACGCATCCGTCGGATCAACGCCCCACAGTTTTTTGTGAACCTCGTCTCGCTCTGCATTTTCCCCTTCGCTGCCCAACCGATGCTCCGTGCAGCCTTTGGATTCGATGCTGATGACTTCGCGAAGTTCATCGAGCAGCGGCGAAAGGATCTGCCGGTCTACATCCGCAGCGCAATCAAGCCATGAAACCAATCGTTCTGTTCTGCCTGAGCGCCGCAGTGCCTTTACTCACGGCAAAGTCGCAAACGGCCACCGATTCACTGCGGCTGTTCGACATTCGCGCGAGCGCACTGAGCCACGATCCGCGCTCTGCCCAGCTGGAGCTGATCGCCTCTCAATCAGCCCTGCGCCTGCGAAACATCGACGCCGACCTCAAACCGACACTCTCATTCGAGAGCCAGGCCCAATACCAGTCCGACGTCGCGACAATTCCGATTTCTCTTCCCGGCATCACGGTTCCGAGGCCCCCACACGACACATACGACGCCAGCCTGAATGCGAATCAGCGAATTTTCGACCCGTCGCTGTCGTCGCGGCGGGCAGTCGAACGTGCGCAGACTGTCGAATCCCAAGCCCGCGTTCGCACCGCCCTTTACAGCATCAGCGAATCAGTCAACACGGCATTCTTCACTGCTCTTCGCTCGCAGTCGCAGGTTGCCGAGCTTCAGACGACACTCACTGACATCGAAGCACAGATATCTGTCGCCGATGCGCGGGTGAAAGCCGGCACCGCTCTGCCGAGTGAAAGCGACGCGCTGAAGGCAGAGCTGCTGCGTTGGAGACAAGCCGTTGCAGAGCTCGCGGCCGCTCGAAAGGCCGCTGTGGCGGTTTTGTCTGATCTAATCGGCAGGCCGATCGATCCTTCGGTTCCGCTCGCCGCGCCTGATCTGTCCACAACAGTTGCCACCGCGAGAAGCGTCGCCGATCTCCGAGACCGTCCCGAGTACCAACAATTCCAGGCTACCCGCGACGTCCTCGACAAAACCGGAGACGCACTTTCGTCACAGCTCAAGCCTCGGCTCTCTGCCTTTGGCCGCGCCGGGTATGGCAGACCGGGACTCAACTCGTTGAGCGACAAATTCGATAGTTACTGGCTGACCGGCATTCAACTCCAGTGGTCACCGTGGAACTGGGGACTCACGAGTCGGGACCGACAGATCAACTCGCTGCAACGTGATTTCGTCACGGCCGAAGAGAAGGCGTTCACTGCGGCCCTTAAACGCTCAGTCGAGCAGGACAATGCGTCGATTGACCGGCTCGACACTGCGCTCCTCCAGGACGACGAGATCATCGCGCTGCGCGAAAAGATTTTCGCCGAGACGCGAAAGCGTTACGCCGAGGGCGTCATTACATCGGCGGATTATGTAGACAAGCAGACAGACGTACTCGCGGCTCGATTGAGCCGCGCATCCCACCGCGTCGAGCTCGCTCAGGCACGCGCACACCTGCTCACCACCCTGGGCATAGAGGTTCGCTGATGCAACGCTTTTTGATTCTCCTCTCGACGACTTCACTCCTCGCCGCATGCAATCGTGACCGGCAGCCCGACGCTTACGGAACCTTCGAGGCCAACGAAGTTGTCGTTTCAACGCAAGCTGCCGGTCAGCTCAAGTCGTTCACTCCGACCGAAGGCGCGCGTCTGGCTCGCGGCGAAGTCGTCGGGCTGGTAGACACGGTTCAGCTCGCGCTGCAGCGCGAGCAGGTCGTTGCTCAACGCGAGGCGATTCAATCTCACGTGACAGAAATCGGGCAGCAGCTCAACGTTCTGGAGGTGCAACGGGCAATCGCCCTCCGCACTTACGAGCGAACACGTCGTCTCTTCAACGAAAGAGCCGCGACGGCCCAGCAGCTCGACCAGGCTGAGAGAGATTACAAGGTTCTCGTCGCGCAGATGGGCGCGGTGCGCGCGCAGCAGCAGTCGGCGGCAAAGGAGACGACATCGGGAGACGCACGAGTCGCGCAGATCGCTGAGTCTCTCAAGCGTGCCAGGATCATCAATCCGCAAACAGGGACTGTGCTGGCAACGTTCACGCGCGCGGGTGAATCAGTTCAGCCCGGCCAGGCCCTCTACAAGATCGCCAACCTCGACTCGCTCACGCTTCGCGCGTACATCTCGGAAGAGCAGCTCCACGCGATCAGGCTTGGCTCAACTGTTCAGGTTCATGTTGACAGCGGCAACGGTAAGATGATCTCATTGCCTGGCCGGGTTCAATGGATTGCCTCGAAGGCCGAGTTCACTCCGACTCCCGTGCAGACGAGAGACGAGCGAGCTGATCTCGTATACGGTGTGAAGATCGCCGTGGCGAACAGGGACGGTGGACTGAAGATTGGAATGCCGGCGGACGTCGACCTCCCACCAGCGCAGCCGCGCACGTGACAGATCCGGCTGTCGTAGTTCGGAACATCTCGCGGAAGTTCGGGGCGACCGAGGCTTTGACTGACATCTCGTTCGACGTCAGTCACGGCGAGATCTTTGGACTCGTCGGCCCCGACGGCGCGGGAAAGACAACGCTATTCCGCATTCTCACCACTCTCCTCATTCCCGACACCGGCACTGCGACCGTGCTCGGTCTCGACGTCGTTCGGGATCTCTGGGCAGTCCGGTCGCGCGTCGGGTACATGCCCGGAAAGTTCTCGCTCTATGGCGACCTCACAGTCGAAGAGAACCTGACCTTCTTCGCGTCAGTGTTTGGCACGACTGTCGAGAAAGGATACCAGCTCATCGCGCCGATTTATCGACAGATCGAGCCGTTCAAGGAACGTCGGGCCGATGCACTCTCAGGCGGAATGAAGCAGAAACTCGCGTTGTCCTGCGCGCTGGTTCATCGCCCCGACATTCTTTTTCTCGACGAGCCGACAACGGGCGTCGACGCCGTCTCGCGCAGGGAGTTCTGGGATCAGCTCGGCCACCTGCGCGAATCGGGACTGACGGTTGTCGTCTCGACGCCGTACATGGACGAAGCCATCAGGTGCGATCGTGTTGGGCTCATTCAAGGCGGCAGGCTCCTGGAGATCGATGCGCCGGCCGACATCGTTCGCAAATATCCGCTGCCTCTCTTCGCCGTAACTGGCAACGATCGGTATCGACTGCTGCTTGCTCTCCGAAAAGCTCCTCACGCGCACTCAGTCTACCCGTTCGGCTCGGAGCTGCATTTCACAGATGATCGCGCCAACGCGGATCTGGCGATGCTTTCGGCGGAGCTCGAGACATACATGAAGGCACAGGGCTTTGAGGATACGACGGCGCATTCCATCCCCGCGGGAATCGAGGACAGCTTCATCGAGGCGATAACATCGCGCACTCCGCGGGCTTCGTGACGCAACCCGCCACGAACGAGCCGGCGATTGCCGTAAAGGATCTCACGCGCCGCTTTGGGGACTTTACAGCGGTAGATAACATCACGTTCGACGTCGGGGCCGGAGAAGTCTTTGGTTTTCTCGGCGCCAATGGAGCGGGCAAGACAACAGCGATCAAAATGCTGATCGGCCTCCTCGCACCGACGTCGGGCTCCGCACACGTCGCCGGACTCGATGTCGCGACACAGACAGAACAGATCAGGCGCCGCATCGGTTACATGAGCCAGAAGTTCTCGCTGTATGAAGATCTCACAGTGCTCGAGAACATCGCACTCTACGGTGGCATCTACGGACTGACCAGCAGGCTGATCGCCGAAAGGTCGTCGACAATGCTCGAGACGCTCGGTCTCACCAATCAGCTGGTCGGGAAACTCCCGCTCGGCTGGAAACAGAAGCTCGCCTTTTCGGTCGCTCTTCTGCACGAGCCGGCTGTCATTTTTCTCGACGAGCCTACCGGCGGTGTCGACCCAATCACGCGCCGGCAGTTCTGGGAGCTGATTTACGAGGCGGCGGCGAAAGGAACAACAGTTTTTGTCACCACCCACTACATGGACGAGGCCGAGTACTGCGATCGAATCTCGATAATGGTCGACGGCCGAATTGTCACGCTCGGCTCACCGCGCCAGCTCAAGGCACAATGGAAAGTTGATACGATCGATGAGCTCTTTGTCAGACTCGCGCGAGCATCGTGACGTCGACACTGCGCGCCTTCATCGTAAAAGAGCTTCACCACATTCTGCGCGATCGCCAGACGCTGATAATTCTGTTGCTGATGCCGCTCGTGCAGGTCGTTCTCTTTGGCTTTGCTCTCAGAAGCGACGTCCGGGACGTCAGGCTCGTTATCGTCGATCCTTCTCCCGACTATGCAACGATTGCGCTTCGCGACCGCCTGATCGCAGGGCGCCGCTTCAAGATTATAGACGTTGCGCAATCAATGAATGCGGTCGAGCCTCTGTTTCGTCAGGGAAAAGCAGACGTGATCATGGCGTTCGAACCGGGGTTTGCGGAGCACCTTCAGTCGGACGGGCCCGCGAAGGTGATGCTTGTAGTTGACGCTTCGGATCCAAACACGGCGACGACGATGCAGATATACGCCCGCGCCGTGACAATGTCGTATCAAAGCGAGATCACATCGCAGCGCGCAAACGGCGTGCAGATCATCCCTGAAGTGCGAATGCGGTTCAATCCAACCCTGGAGAGCGTAAACCTCTTCCTGCCGGGACTTATCGCGCTCGTCCTTACGCTCGTGTCGGCACTGATGACAGCGATTTCACTTTCGCGTGAAAAGGAACGCGGCACTCTCGAGATACTTCTTGTGTCACCGCTGAGACCGTGGCAGATCATCGTCGGGAAAGTGCTTCCCTACCTCGGCCTTGCTTTCGCAAACGCCGTCACTGCCCTGCTTGCTGCACGGCTGATATTTCATGTCCCGTTTCGTGGCAGCCTTATCCTGCTGCTTTTCGAGTGCCTCCTTTACTCGATGGTTTCGCTGTCACTCGGAGTGTTTGTCGCTGCCGTCACCGACTCTCAGCGCGTCGCAATGCTGATCTCGCTTCTCGTGACAATGCTGCCGAGCTCTCTCTTGTCGGGAATGGTTTTCCCGATTGCGAGCATGCCGAAGGTCCTTCAGGTCATCAGCAACATCGTGCCGGCACGCTGGTTCATCGTCATAGCGCGTGGAATCATGCTCAAGGGCGTGGGATTGGACTACCTCTGGCGCCCGACGCTGGTGCTGGCATTCATGACAGTCCTTCTGATGACGATCGCGATGAAGGCCTTCAAGCCTCGCGTCGCATGACAGGCGTGCTCAAGGCGTTACTTCGAAAAGAGTACCTTCAGATCTTCCGCGACAAGCTTATGCTGCGGCAGCTGATTTTGATGCCGTTCATTCAGCTGCTCCTGCTTTCGAGCGCGGCGACATTCGAGGTGAAGACCGCCAACGTTTATCTCGTCGACCAGGATCACAGCACTGCTTCGCGTGGTCTCGTTGACCACCTCCGCGCATCAGGGCGATTCGCGATCGTGGGAGCCTCCCCATCGCTGAATCTCGCAGACAGGGCGATCCTGAGTCGCGATGCCGGAGTGATCCTTGTCGTTCCCCAGGGCTTCGAAAGCGACATCGTCCGGACTAGAACCGGGAAGGTGCAGCTCATCTTCAATGCAGAGGACGGGGCCCTCGCTGGCGTCACCAACTCATACGCCCAGCAGATCATCGCGGCGTACGCCAGCGATCTTGGAGTGAGCTTGAGACCGATGGTCGCATCAACTCCCTCAATCGACATTCATACGCGCGGCTGGTACAACCAGGAGCTGGACTACAAGGATTACATGATCCCCGGAATCCTTGTTCAGATCCTGACGCTGATCGGAACCCTGCTCACCGCCATGAACATCGTGCGCGAGAAAGAGCTCGGCACACTGGACCAGCTCAACGTCACGCCGATTCCGAGAAGCGCGTTCATTGCCGCGAAGCTCATCCCCCTTTGGACGATTGCGCTCGTTGAATTGACGATCGGTCTGCTGGTCGCCCGTTTTCTGTTCGACGTTCCGATACGCGGGAGTCTCACGCTCGTTTTCTTCACGGCGTCGGTCTATCTCGTCGTCGCACTCGGAATCGGACTCTGGGTTTCCACATTGGTCGACACTCAGCAACAGGCGATGTTCATCTCGTTCTTCCTGATGCTCGTTTATCTGCTGATGAGCGGTCTCTTCACGCCGGTTCGGTCGATGCCGGCGTGGGCGCAGTGGATGGCCGAAGTGAATCCTGTGAAACACATCATCCTGATTCTCCGCGCGGTGATGCTGAAGGGAGCGGGGATCGCAGATATCGTCCGTCCGCTGACGATTCTGTCAGGGACTGGCGTGCTTGTCCTCACTTTGGCTGTCCGTCAATACGCGAAAACATCCCGCTAGATTTCGGGATATGACCGACGCGATTACGCCCGCAATCCCGCCTTCGATCGATCGCGTGCTCAGACAATTCAAGTCGATGAGTCGCGAGGATAAGATGCAGGCGCTCATCTCCTACTCGAAGAAGCTCGAGCCGCTGCCTGAGCGTTTGCGCAATCTCGATCGCGCAGACTTCACTGTGCCCGAGTGCCAGACCCGTGTCGATATCATACCCGAAGTTGTCGACGGCAAGATGTACTTCCACGCCGACCTCAACGTGCGGCAATCGCCGACAATCGCGGCGGTCCTGGCAATCATCTTTCAGGCGGTCAACGGACAACCACCGTCGACGACTCTCGCTATCCCGGGCGACTTTGTCCGAACCCTGATGGAAAGCATCGGACTCGGCGCCCGGGAATCCGGCCTCAATGCGATGATCACTCGGCTAAAGCGGTACGCGGCGCACGCACAGGCCAATAGTTAGCAAACCACGGAACCCCGCCTTATAATGGTGCCAACTCAAACGGGAATACCGATGGCCGAGAAGACCCAGGATTACAAATCCCACCGCCAGTTCGTCCCGCTATTTCACTTCGTGGCGTTTCCGATCCTCATCGCCAACGCCGTTGTCGAGGGAATGCGATTTTACCGCGACCAGTCGAGCCAGAATGGCTGGGCCCTGATTCTCGCCATCGGCCTTGTCCTCTTTGCGCTCACGGCGAGAACGATGGCGGTCAAGGCACAGGATCGCATCATCCGCCTCGAAGAAAGGCTGCGGCTTGCCTCACTGATGGCGCCGGAGCAGTACGCCAAGGTTCAGGGTCTGACGCCCCGTCAGCTGGTCGCTTTGAGATTCGCGTCGGATGAAGAGGTTCCCGAACTCGCCGAGCGCGCGATGACCGGAGAGTTCAAGTCAGCCGAAGATATCAAGAAGGCCGTCAAGAACTGGCGCGCCGATCTGCATCGCGTCTAGCTACTCGCCCATCGCCTTGATTATCACGCGCTTGGATCGCTGCCCGTCCCACTCACCGTAGAACACGCGCTGCCACGGTCCGAAGTCGAGCTTTCCCTTCGTAACAGGAATCATGACTTCGTGACCGATGGTCAGCGATCGCAGGTGCGCCGCCGCGTTATCCTCGCCAGTTCCGGAGTTGTGCCTGTAATCCTCAGGCGACCACGGAGCGATGCGCGTCTCGAGCCAGTCGAGAATGTCCTTCCATAATCCGGGCTCGTGGTCGTTCACGAACACCGAGGCCGAGATATGCATCGCTGACACCAGGACGAACCCTTCGGTGATTCCCGCCGCCGCGCGACATGCCTCGACCTCATCGGTGATGTCGATTATTTCCTGGCGCTTCTTCGTGTTGAACGTGAGATAAGACGTGTGTGTCTTCACGTGCTACGAACCAGTTAGAAGCGAATTGTGCCACGAATCCGCAGCGCGCGAGCGAAATCTTGCTTTCCACTCAGCAAGGTTCGTCACCGACAGGTCGAATACTTCGGTGTTTCCGTCGATCTCGCCTTTCTCGCTCAGGCTTGTGAACTCGTCACGCGTAACCGCCCTGATCTCTCCGTCCCGCGCCCTGAAGTAGACGAGCCCGGTCCTCACGAGTTGTCCGCCGACACTCGCTTCGAGTCCCTTCAACGTTCTGAACAACCCGTCGATAGAACAACCCGATGCGCCCTCTTGCTCCTGGTCGACGCCGATAGTCAGGAATCTGTCGTCGGCCCAATCTCGCGCCGAATGAAGCGGCACACCGTGCGCTTTCCAGCCGTGAAGAAACCTGTCGACCTCTTCCAGCATCTCCTTCGCGTTTTCTGAACTGAGCGCCGGCTCAGATCCATAAACCCAGATTCGCGCGGAAGCCGGCAGCGCGTCAAAGTTTGTAATTGGCATTTGTAACAGTACTCAGCTTTAGCGTTTACTCAACTTCAAGAATTCTCCACATATACCAAGCCCCGACAGTCCGGTATGGCGCCCACTTGGCTCCCCGGGAGAGAACCTGCTTGGGCGTAGGAAGCTTCCGCATTCGATAAGCCTTCTGAATCCCCTTCTGGATTCCGAGATCGAGATCAGGCAGCACATCCGGTCTGCCGAGGCGGAACATCAGGAACATCTGCGCGCTCCAGCGGCCGATGCCTTTCACCTGAGTCAGCGAGGCGATGATTTCATCATCAGTCAGCTCATGAAGCGAATTCACCGGCAGCGAACCATCGAGAACATGTTCCGCGAGATTTCTCACGTAGCTCGCTTTTTGATTCGACAGACCCGCCGCTCGGAGTGCATCGTGAGACGTGGCGATAATCTTCCCGGGCGCCTGGTCCCCATCGCCAATAAGAGCCAGCACGCGACCGTGAATTGTCGCGGCTGCTTTACCTGACAGCTGCTGGTACACGATCGATCTCACCAGCGCATCGAAATGCGTCCACTCGGCCCTCGGCTCCAGCGTGCATGGTCCAACGCGCGCGATGACGTCCGCCATTATCGGGTCGGCGTTCCTGAGGTGCTCGATCGCTTTGCGATGTGGCGACGCAGGGCTCAACTAATTACCTGAAACGTGGTTCGTACTGATCGCGGTCGACGTTCTATTGAAGGTGATCGTGTCGTAGGAATTCTCAACAGCAAACGCACCTCGCATCGTTCCGCCTGTCTTCAGCACTCCCTCGAATGTCCCAATCCCGAGCAGCTGGAGGTCAATTTGGGAAACGGTGTTGCGACCTATCAGCTGACCGCTTGCCTTGCACGGAATCGCCGGGAAACAACCTCCCAACCCTCCATCTCCGTCTGCATACCACCTTCCGCTCACGATACCCTGTGGCTCCTGGATCATCTCGAGCCTGATATTGGACATAGTGAAGAGATGTGCGTTGGCCTTCCACGTTCCCGCGAGGTTCGTGTCGGCCGGCTCGCTTGGCTCCGGTCCGCAGCCAATGGCCAGAATGCTCAGTGCAAATGCAGCTATGGTTCGTTTCATTCCAGACCAGCATACTCGATTGACCCCGCTCTGGGGAAGCGGGCATGGGGGTTTTCACGTAGCGCGGCCGTTGTCACAATACTGACGTGTACCTTTGTGGAACGATCGTCAGGGACGGGTATATTACTAGCCATCCCGTAACCACATTTACCGTACTTCGCGCGGCCGACCCCTCGTTTCGATCGGCTGTTTGGCGATTTTTTCACCACCGTTAGGAGCAAGTCGATGAAAGCTTACTCACCGTCGCTTTTCGTTCGCGTTGCGGCGCTCACTACTATAATAGTCGCGTCACCTGCCGCCGCGCAGCAGGCGGCGGCGCCCGCCAGTGCTGCGACAACAGCTACCTGCGAGATCGAGCAGGGCAAGCCGCAGACAGTTGCACGCGCAATGCTATCGCTCACCAAGGCGCAGGCTGCTTCAAAGGGCGGCGATCCGACAAAGGATCTCAAGGACATCGTCGCGGCGCTGAATGCACCCGGCTTCAAGAATGAGAATCCGGTTGGCAGGGCATTTCTGCTTGCCTCCGCCTACGTGCTGCTCCTCGATCAACCGGCCATCCAGCCGACAATGCCGCGAAGTGCGGTTGGTATCGCGACTGATCCGACCAGCACAATCGATCTTTTCGCAGCTGCCGATTCAGCGATCACGATCGTCGAGCAGAGCTCACCCGGGTGCGTCACCTACATGGCACCGTTCCGTCAGCAGAAGCCGTGGCTCAACGCGACGAATGCGGCAATCAACGCGCTCAACGATAACAAGCTCGATTCGGCGGAGATCTACGCGCGCCGCTCGCTGACGCTCGATCGCAAGTCGCCGTACGCGTACACCGTTCTCGCCAGCGTCGCAAAGGCGCGCAAGAACTACCCGACGATGCTCGAGTATGCCAGGCAGGCGCTTGCTGCCGCCGGCACTGACAGCGTTTACGCTGACATTCGCGATCGCACGAACTACGACATCGCAGCGACGATGACCCTCCGTGCCCAGGCAGCAACAGGCCCCGAGAAGAAGAGCCTCGCGAAGGAAGCAATCAAGGGTTGGGAGCCGCTGCTCCTCACAAAGGATGATGTTGGGGGAACGACTGCGGTGTCGAACATCATGAAGATGTACATCGCCGCCGGCGACAGCCTGCAGATCGGAAAGATCTACGCGCCGATGATCGCCGATCCGTCCAACTATGCCGAAGGCACGCTCCTTCAGGCTGGCGTAGT
>DATLDF010000044.1:0-53222 GCA_035525975.1 Gemmatimonadaceae bacterium | reverse complement strand
CGACTAGAGCGTAGGGGCCACACCCGTTCCCATCCCGAACACGGTCGTTAAGCCCTACAGCGCCGATGGTACTCCGTCCGAGAGGACGCGGGAGAGTAGGCCGTCGCCGGCACCTCTAAGAGGCGTCACACTTCACAGTGTGGCGCCTCTTTTTGTTTTACGCACTGATCAACTGAGAACCGGAGAACCGCGAACTCTATACTGAAGTAACTGCTCGACTGTCTACTGATGCGCATCAGTTCACAGGAATTCAGTCACTTCAGTCAGAGCTCGCAGTTCTCCACTTCTCAGTCATTCAGTTCGTTCAATGGATGTCGATAGCCAGCCGCTGCATGAAAATTTTGAAACGCCTGATTTTGCTGGTCGCCTTGAGCTACATTTGCGGCCAATGAACGGCGATTCGAGGTTTTCCGCACCCGCCAGCTCTCTCATCTCGCGTCCATATTGAACGCGCCTTCCGTACGGAGTGACGGACTGCGAATCCGATTGATAGAACGCGCCGCGATCGTCGGCGTTCTGATCGTGGCGCTGACCGAAGGTCTTTCACTCGCTCATCTTCTCACGCAGACAGTGGCTCTCATTGTCTGGATTCCGGCCGCTGTTTTCGCGCTCTACTATGCTGTTGCCCATAGAGGCGGTGCGAATCCCTGGCGTAGATGGACGTCGCTGGCTTTCGACGAGCGCCTTGCCATCAGCGCGATCGCGTTCACCGCGGCAACAAATCTCTTCCTCGCGCTCGTCGCCGCGCCGAGTGCCTGGGATGCGCTGGGTTACCACGCTCCACGCATATCGCACTGGATCCAGAACGCCAGTATTGCACCCTATCCCACTCACATCGACCGCCAGATCTGGATCAGTCCCGGCGCCGAATTCTTTGCGCTCCAGCTGCAGTTGATTACCGGTAGTAACCGGTTCATGAACATGGTGCAGTGGTTGTCTTCCGTGGGGTGCGTCGTCGTCGCCTCCCAACTGGCCACGGAGCTCGGCGCCGCGAGAAAAGGACAGATCCTCGCTGCTGTTGCAGCGGCGACGCTGCCTATGGGAATAGCACAGGCGTCAGGCAGCCAGGCCGACTTGTTTGCCGCGTTCTGGATCGCAGCTTCGATAGTTCTCCTCCTGCGCCTCCGAAGCATCGAAACCGTGACGCCAGGGTCAGCAGCAATCCTGGGTGCGTGCGTCGGACTCTCAGTTCTGGCGAAGGGCACAGCTTACGTGATTCTACTGCCGTTCATTCTCTGGTGCTCGGTATCGGCAGTGAGAAGGCTGCGATTCAAGGCTCTGCCGCTCGCGCTGATCACGATTGTAATAGCGATTGGAATCAATGTAGGACACTACTCGCGGACATACGAAGTGTTCGGGAATCCATTCACCAATCCCCGCGCGCCCGGTGTAGTCAACGAGAGCGTCACACCAGCGGTCGTTGTTTCAAACATCGCTCGAAACATCGGCGCTCACACGGGGTCACCGGTTCCGCTCGTAAACAAAATTCAGCAGAGCGTGATCGTCTCGCTGCATTCGGCAATGGGACTTAGCCACAACGATCCCCGTACCAGCTTCTCTAATACGCATTTTGCGATCGTAACGAACGCACAGACGGAGGAAATGGAAGGGAATTTTCTTCACCTCGCGCTCCTGTTCGTCGTGTTCGTTTCGTTGCTGATCAGATGGCGGTCGTCGACCGGGACTGAGCTGGCCTTCGCTCTCTGCCTGGCATCAGGGTTCCTGCTCTTCTGCATAGTGCTCAAGTGGCAGCCATTGGTTAGCCGCCTTCACGTGCCATTTTTCATTATCGGAGCAGGTCTGATTGGCTGCGTGCTCGAGCGATCGTTCGGCAGCCGATGGCTGAGAATCGTAGCGCTGCTGTTGTTCGTCGCATCCTTGCCGATTTTGTTGCGGAACAAAGTACGGCCTGTCGTCGCCAGGACACCGATATTCAGGGTTCCGCTTGAGCAGCGCTATTTCATCGAGACCAGTGGGATTTACGAGCCGAGCGTCGCGGCTGGTGAGTTAATCAGCAGTCGAAATTGCCGTAGAATCGGCCTCATTACCTCGTGGGCAGACCACGAAGAACTTCTCTGGGTCGTTCTGCGCAATCGGATTTCTGGCCCGTTCGAGATTCTCAATGTCGGCGTCACCGCCGCCGAATATCCGCCATTGGGACGAATGGTGGCGCGCGAGCCGGCTGTGTGTGCGGTCGTCACGCAGTACGCCCAGGATCTCTTCAAACCGAAGCAGATAAATATTCCGCCGGGTTTTTTTCTGGCGCTCGATCGCGGGCCGATAAAGGTGTATCTGCCGTCCGCGCTTCCAGACCTTCGTTAAAGAAGGGTGGACCTATATTGAGCAGTCGTTTCCTTTCAATGGAGTCATGAATGGGCCTTGCGAGGTTCTTTCCGTCGCTCAGTCCACCAGATCTTTTTGCGATTGCTTTCGCGCTGGGAATAACGGTTCTGATCGCGATGACTTTCAGGCACCGATCCGCCGCCTGGGTGATAGCGTCGGCAGCGTACGTGCCCCTTCCGGTCGTGGCTCTCTTCTCGGCCCAGTACAATCTCGTCGGCTGGCACGCGTTCATGCACGTGTCGCCGATCTACCAGATGATGGCGAGGGGCGTCGTCCCGCCAGAAGACCCTGTTTACGCGGGTGGCACGCTGCGCTACCCATGGGTCGAGCATTGGCTTATCGCGCAGGTATCCCGATTCACCGGTGCCAACGTAAACCTCATCGCACTTTGCGCGGAAGCCGTTGCATTTCTTGTTTTTCTCGGCGCTGTCGCCTGGCTCGCGTCAACTCTAACGCGTGATCGGGTCACTATTGCGCTTGCCTCTCTTATTTCAGGCTACGGTATATCGGTCTTTCACTCGAGTTTTTTTGCCGAGCCGTTGCAACGCGCATTCCCACCTCTCTGGCTCGAAACGCGTGTTGTACCCGTCGACAAGTTCGTGAATCTCACCGCCGCACCCATCGGGTACGCAGCGATGGTAGTCGCCGCGGCCGCGACAGTCCGACTGGTCTGTGGCCTTGGCTCGGCGCGGCGCCTTCTCCTGCTCATCGCCTCCTGTACGCTTGTAGCTGCGTTGATCCATCCATTGAGCTGGCTGGGTGTGCTCGCGTTTGCGTCAGTGGGGGGATTCATCCTTCTTGTTGCGCGGGAAGGTGAAGACGTCAGGCACGCGATTATGCTCGCCGCTGCGGTTGGAGTTCCCAGCGCGCTCTGCTGGGGTTATCTGCGCTCCGTCGGCGCGTCCGAATCCTCCGGCGGCTGGATGGGAATATCGACCGAGTCGTTTCGAATAAAGGTGGCGGATCTTGCGCTCTTTCTTGTCACCTTTGCAGTTCTGGCTTACCTGCATCGGGCAGAGCTGATCCGCTGGCTTCGTTCACGAAACCGCGCCGCCATTACCCTGCTGTCTGCAATCGGGTTTTTGGCAGTCGCATATCTTTTCGTCCGCATGCCAATGCGCAACGAATACAAATTCCTCATCCAGCTTGTCCCCGCCGCAGCGGTCATCATGGCGATTTCGCTGCGGCGCCTGCTCGATACGCAGCGAGGTTTCGCACTGGCGCTTCTTTTTCTTCTTCTTCTGCCTGGCGGACGGATTCTGGGACAGCGCCCATGGTTCAAGGTTACAGACCCCGTTCGTATGGACGGCCGTTACATACGGGCAGTGGAGCCGGGTGCAGATGAGCTCTACGAATGGGTTGCGGCCCATACGCCGCAAGACGCTGTATTCATCGCGCCGGACATCCGGATACCACCTCTGGGTCGTCGAACTCTCTACATCGTTGTCGACGCGCCATGGAGGGGCCAAGACGGCTGGGGAGTGGAACCCATGCGCCTTCTGCAATTTCATGTGCGTCATCGCGACAGCGACATGTCCCGTCGGCAGCGGCTCGCTGCCGAAGTTCTCGGGGCGGGCTGGACCAAGCCGCCGGTCGAAATTGTGGAGGCCATTCAAGGCGACGTGCCCGGTCGGCCGCTCTTTGTCCACGCCGCCGACTCTGCGGCCATTGCCAAGCTGAATTCCACTCCAGGTTTCTCGCGAGAGTTCAGCAACGCGGCCGGGTCCATCTATGCAGTGAGCACTTCGTTCCGCGCTGCATCCACGTCGACGGAACGAGTCGTGGGCCGCTGATGAATAGCGTGCGAAAAATCAGCAAGACAATCGCGCGAGCCCTGCGTGACTTCTGGATAGCAGCGGGAATTGCGCTGGTGTTCTTCGTGGTTGTCGAGGTCGCATACAGGGCGCAGAGCGAGATCAGGCATAGGGTCAGGGTCCGCTCCGCTCGAAACCTACCGCGGGGACCCACCAATCCCTTTGAGAGCACAACCTGGTGGAAAGACTACTGGGTCGACCACGGCCGGGTTGTAAGCACCCTGGACTGGGAGCCGTACCTGTACGTAAGAAACCCAACTTTCTCCGGTAAGGTCATTTCGGTCGACAGCCTCGGACACCGCGTCACTCCGGTTCCACCGTCAGCAGCAGTTAAGCGTGTCCGGATTTTTTTCTTTGGCGGGTCGACGACGTTCGGCTGGTTTCAGAGAAATGAGCACACCATACCGGCCGAAACATCTCGCCGCCTGCAGGATGCTCTTGGCGGGCAGGCGGGTGTGGACCCGACAAACTTCGGCGTTCCCGGCCGGGTCTTCGCCCAGGAAGTTTTCGAGCTCATACTCCAGCTGCGGAAGGGTGAGCGGCCTGACGTCGTAGTCTTTTTCGATGGAATCAACGAAGTTGTTGCCGCAGTCGATAACGGTCAGACCGGGGTTACTCTCAACGAAATCAATCGTGCTGAAGATTTTCGTCGCGGCAGGGAGCTGTTCGAGGCTGCTGATCCGGGACTCGCGAATGATCGCAAGTGGGCCGGACGCGTTCTCCGGATCGCAGCTGACCGGGTACAATTTGTCCGGAGCATCGCCAGACATATGCATCCGTCGGCAGCGCCTGTCAGTCTCATCTCGACCGATTCGGCTGCACGAGGCATTGTGAGCACGTATTCCGGGACCGTCGGCATCGTTGAGGCACTTTCCAGACAGTACGGCTTCCAGCCCATCTATGTCTGGCAGCCGGTTTTTCTGACCATGAAAAAGCCCCTCACGGTGAGGGAAACCTATCTCCTCCACGCGCTGTCGCGGTGGGATTTACCGCAGATTCGTGACCTCCACGTGATGTTGCCGCCGCTGATTTCAGCAGCTGTGAGACCCATTGCAGGGTCACGGTTCATCGACGAAACCAGCATTTTCATGAACGATTCGCTCGATGTTTATGAAGACGCGATCGGACATACGTACGAACGAGCCATTCCCGGCATTGTTGATTCGATCATGCCGGCGGTGACCGCCGCGGCCCGGCGCGCACTGGGTTTGCCCGCCGATTCATTAGCCGGGGCAAAGATCCATTAACTTGCCTTATGACCAAGGCCGGAATTGTTACTGTCGCTGGCGCGCCGAACGCAGGTAAGTCGACGCTGCTGAATCGCATTATCGGACAAAAGCTCGCTATCACGAGCCAGAAGCCGCAGTCCACCCGCGACCGCGTCGTCGGCATCCATACGACCGGCGACATGCAGATGATCATTTTCGACACGCCGGGGCTTCTCGAACCGAAATACGCGCTCCAGGAATCGATGAGGTCCACGTCACTGCGCGCCCTTTCAGACGCCGACGTGATCGTCTATCTGGCGGACGCGACGAACGGGCCGCCCGTGTCACTTGTCGAGGCCGCGGGACTTCCTCACGCGCCTAAAGCGCCCGTCATCACGGTCCTGAACAAGAGCGACCAGCTAAACCCGACGCGCCGGGCTGAGCTCGAAGCGTCAAACCCGGACGCCGTGATCATCTCGGCACAAACGGGCGATTCTATCGACGCCCTGATGACAAAGCTCGAAGCGGCATTGCCGGAAAGTCCGTTCCTTTATCCCGACGACGACGTCAGCACACAGTCGGTCCGATTTTTTGTCGCGGAAATGGTTCGCGAAACAGTTCTTGAACAGCTTCACGACGAAGTGCCGTACAGCGTAGCAGTTGGCATCGAGGAGTTCCGCGAGGGGCGCTCGCCGTTGTACATTCGTGCGGTCATCTATGTCGAGCGCGACAGCCAGAAGCGAATAATCATCGGGTCTGGCGGTGCGCGAATCCGCGAGATCGGCCAGGTGTCGCGCAAGAAAATCGAAACATTCGTTGGTGAGAGCGTGTATCTCGACCTGTGGGTCAAGGTCGCGCCCAACTGGAGACGCAGCACTTCGGCCCTCGAGCGGTTTGGATATCACGTCGGAAAGGAAGAAAGAGCATGAGCCTCGATCCCCAGCTGCTTGAAATTCTGGTCTGCCCTAAGTGCAAGGGCGAGCTCGAGTATCGTGAGGCCGAGTCAAGCCTCATCTGTCACTCCGATTCGCTGCGCTACCCGGTGCGCGACGACATTCCGATCATGCTGATTGACGAGGCGACGCCGCTCTAGCGTGCGTCTCGACTCGAGAACTCCGTGGCGGAGATCAGCCGCGATCGCGGCATTCTCCGTCGCGCTTGGCGTCGGGATTTCTCAGCAGGCGTCAGCGCAGACGGAGGCCGCAAGCGGAACTCTCTTTCTGCTCCTGCCTATAGGTGCTGAGACTGTTGGTATCGGCGAGGCGGCTGTTGCCGAGCGCCTCGGCAGCGAATCGGTGTGGTCGAATCCCGCCGGAATCGGTCGCGGGGCGAAGAGAGAGGCGGCGGTTCATCATTCTGAAACGATCGCTGCCCGGGGAGACGTCATCGGTCTTGTTTTCCCGAGCAAGGCAAGAGGCACGTTCGCGCTCTCGTTCAATCTCCTCGACTTCGGAAACCAGCAGATAACCGATCCGGGGGGAACTCCGATTGGTCTCGTGCTGCCGAGGAACATACTCGTCGCCGGAACCTACGCGGGGTCGATTGGCAAAAGCCTGAGCCTTGGAATAACTGTCAAGGAGCTGCAGTATCGCGTCGATTGTTCCGGCCAATGCACCAACGTGTCTACCTTCAGCGCGTCGGCTGCGGCGGTGGATTTTGGCGCTCAGTATGACGTTCCCGGCGACAGCGCGGTTCGGCTAGGCATAGCAGTGAGGAACGTTGGATCGAAGCTGCAAGTGAATGACGGCGAGCATGCAGATCCGCTTCCCGCACGCGTCGAGCTCGGCATTTCCTACAGCCCGCGCGTGATACAGAAGTATGTGTCGGACATCGGCGCACGTTTCGCCGCGGACGTGATAACCGACAAGTCGGCTAATCATCCGTCGGGTCGATTCGGTGCTGACGTTACCTATCAAAACACCGTTCACCTGCGTGGCGGATACATCGTGAACGACGCGGACGGCGCGAAAGCGTCAGTCGGGTTTGGCCTCGCAACGGGCAGGCTGACGTTCGACATTGCGAGAACGTTCGGCGGATTGTCGGAGGACGCGGGAAAGACGCCGGCGTACGTGTCCTTGAGGTTCGGCTTTTGACTTGTAGAAAGTGAGACCATGAAATACCTGATGCTGTTGTTGATCTTCGTCCCCGCGGCGGTAGCGGCCGAGCTGATGCACGCGTCGCCGCTTTTAATCTTTGCTTTGAGCGCTGCGGCGATCGTTCCTCTCTCCGGCATTCTAGGGCACGCAACCGAAGAGCTCGCCGGGCACACAGGCTCGACGGTGGGCGGATTGATCAACGCAACGCTTGGTAATTTTGCGGAGCTGGTGATTGCGGGACTCGCTCTGAACGCCGGAATGATCGAGCTCGTGAAGGCCTCTATTACGGGCTCGATTCTTGGGAATCTTCTACTTGTTCTTGGTGCCGCGCAGCTCGCGGGCGGAATAAAATACAAATCCCAGAAGATCAATCCGAATCTCGCGGGAATGAGTGCAACGTTGCTCGTCGTCGCCGTGCTCGGACTCGTAATGCCGGCGGTGTTTCACGCGGTGCATCCTGATCCCTTTCGTGTCGCAACGGTAAAGATGTCGATTGGAGTAGCACTGTTCCTGATGCTTGGGTATATCCTTTCGCTCGTGTACTCGATGGGAACTCACAAGGCGGTGTTCAGTGAGGGCAGTGACGTTTCCGCTCACGAAGCTCCGCCGACGTGGTCGCTCAGGAAATCAATTCTGGTTCTCATCGGGGCAGCGGGGACGATCGGGGTTTTGTCGGAGTTTCTCGTCGGCTCCACCGAAGAGGCTGTAAAAGAGCTCGGATTATCCCAGATGTTCGTTGGGTTGATTCTGATACCAATCATCGGAAATGCCGCAGAGCACAGCTCGGCGGTGATGATGGCGATGAAGAACAGGATGGACCTTGCCGTATCGATCTCGGTGGGGTCAGCGATTCAGGTTGCACTGCTTGTCGGTCCGCTGCTGGTTCTTCTGGGCGTGGTGCTGGGGAAGCCGATGGACCTGTCTTTCACGACAATGGAGGTCGCGAGCGTTGCGGTTGCGGTGGGCATTGCGTCTTCTGTCATGCAGGATTCTGAGTCAAACTGGCTCGAAGGGGCGTTCCTGCTGATCGCATATGCTCTGATTGGAGTCGCATTTTACTTCTACTGACCGGTAGAAGCTTCCCTTAACGGACCGCGCCAACCGATGAGTCCATCAGTCTCACCGCCGGCGACAATCGTATTTTCACCTGACGGGTCGGCGTTGCCGGCGAGCCTGGAGGGCTGGCTTGGGCGCCAGGGCACTCCGGTGATTCGCGTCGGTGAAGGAGACGAGCTGATGGCCATCGCGCTCCGGTCGAGACCGCGTTTCGTCGTCTTCGACTCGCGGGGTACGGATTCGCTGACGGCGTGCAGCCGGCTCAAGACCGATTCCTATACGTGCGTCGTTCCCGCGTTTGTTCTCTGCAAGGACGGCGTGGAGAGCGTCACCGCTGCCTTCGACGCCGGTGCCGACGAAGCGAGTGTTTCGAGCCTCGGCGGCGATGAGATGGTAAGGAGGCTCGAGGCTGTTCTCTCCAGGTCTCATCGCGACCTCGGGGTTCACCCGTCGACGCGGCTACCCGGGGCAGGCGCGATCGAAGCCGAGATCAGTCGCCGGCTGAAATTGCCTGACCTGTTTGCGGTCTGTTACGCCGACCTCGATCACTTCAAGGAATACAACGACCGCTACAGTTATAATGAAGGAGATCGGGTAATCCGCATCCTTGCGATGCTGCTGCACGACGTAGTGAAGGGCCTCTGCGGGGAGCGCGCATTTGTCGGGCATATCGGCGGTGATGACTTTATTTTCATCATCCCGTACGATTCGATAGCCGAAACCTGCGGCGAGATCACGTCGGTTTTCGACCTGCTCGTGCCGTACCAGTATTCTGAGATCGACCGCCGGGCAGGATATTTCTTCGGCAAGGATCGCCGCGGAGTCCTGGACAGAGTTCCAATGATGACGCTTTCTATTGGTGTGGTCACCAACTTACAGCGTACTTTTACAGAGCCCCGCCAGGTAAGTCGCCTGGCGACGGAAATGAAAACGTACGCGAAGACGCTTGAAGGGTCGGTCTATTCGATCGATCGCCGAACCGATGACAGGCCTCCGGTGTTCGAGGTGCCCAACCCCGGACTCGATGAGGCTGGAGAAAAGGAATGAACGTCAGTTGTCCCGAGTGCTCGACCGTTTATCGGATCGATCCCAATAAGGTGCCGCATGGCGGCGTTCGCGCCCGTTGCTCGACCTGCAGTGGAGTGATCTCGATCGGAATCGCGGGTGATGCGGGATTCGCCGCGAGGAAAACTCCGTCTGATCCGATTGGCGATGCGTTTGCGCCGCGCCCGGCTCCATTCATTCCGACACACACGCCACGGCAGGCACCGCCTGTCCCGACGCCCCCAACTGCGCCGCGCGTTCCGACTCCCGTAGCTCAGCCGCGGGTTCCAACACCGGCTCCCGCCCAGCCGCGCGTTCCGACACCCCCGGCCCGGCCGCGAATGCCAACTCCACCGGCCAATCGGCCGGTGTCCCCGACGTTGCAATCGCCTAACCTCGGCGCATCGCTTCCGCCGCTTCGGCCGACGCCCGCCACGCCGCGCACGCCGTGGCAGCCGATGACCGCGGTTCCACCGGCTCCGAAGCCGGTTCCGCCCGTGTCGGTACCGCCGATCACTCCACCGAGCGCTTCTGTGGCTCCCGCCCGTGCTGCAACACCGGCCCAGGCGACACCTGCGGCGCCGACACCGCCAGCGCCGGGCGAGCGACGCCCGATCAACCCGTTCCTCGCTAGGGATCCCGGACTTCGTGCCAAAAGACTCGCCCGCGCACTCGTTTCAGACATGGTGGCCTATTATCCTGCAAAGCACTCCGAAGGCCTGGAAAAAGGAACGCTCAAGGAGCTCTTCAGGGACGAAATCAAGAAGAGCTACGACGAGTACGTCGCCCAGGTTGGAGCTGACTATGCCCGCACGACAACGCATTTCCAGGAATCGTTGAACGAGGTTCTCGGTGCCGGCAAGAAAATCTTCTAATCGAGCAGATCTGAATGGCGGAAACGACCGGGGAACGAGGGCGCGCGCTGGCTGGAATATCGGCGCGTCTGGCCGAAGTGCGGAGGTATCTTTGACATCGAGGCCAAGCGCCAGGCGCTGACCTCGTTCGAAGCGCGTATGTCCGAGTCGGACTTCTGGAATAACCAGGAGCTGGCTCAATCGGCGGTGCAGGAAGTCAAGGCGCTCAAGGGATGGATCGAGCCGTTCGACAAGCTCGATGGACGGATCCAGAGCACGAAAGAGCTGGACGATCTTCTCCGCGACACCCCCGATGCCGAGCTCGAGAAGGAGCTCGATTCTGAAATCGAAGCGATTGAAACAGACCTCGATTCATTCGAGCTCAAGACGCTGCTGCGCGGCGAGGACGATCACCGGGATGCGCAGCTCGAGATAAGCGCCGGGGCAGGCGGGACAGAAGCTCAGGACTGGGCATCGATGATCATGCGCATGTACACCCGCTGGGCTGAGCGCAAGGGATTCGAGCTCGAGCTTCTCGACGAAAGCGAGGGCGAAGAGGCCGGGATCAAAGGCGCGGTGCTGGAGATTCGCGGACAGTACGCGTACGGGTTCCTGCGGCCGGAAGCCGGCGTGCATCGCCTGGTGAGAATTTCTCCGTTCGATTCGGCCGCGCGCCGCCATACGAGCTTTGCTTCTGTGTTTGTCTATCCAGTTGTCAACGAAGAGATAAACATCGAGATCCGGGAAGAGGATTTGCGTATTGACGTTTATCGTGCGTCGGGCGCTGGCGGCCAGCACGTCAACAAGACCAGCTCGGCCGTGCGTATCACACATATTCCGACCAACACCGTTGTCGCCTCACAGGCGCAGCGATCGCAGTTCAAGAACAAGGCGCAGGCGATGCAGATGCTGAAGAACAAGCTTTATCAGGCCGAGATAACGCGGCGTGAAGAGGAAAAGGCAAAGCTCGACGCGAACAAGCAGGACGTAAGTTTTGGCAGCCAGATTCGCAGCTACGTGTTCCAGCCGTATACGATGGTCAACGACCACCGCACGGATTTGAAGATTCCCGACGTACAAAAAGTGATGGACGGCGGCATCGATCCATTTATTCGAGCATACCTGAAGCAACAGACAAATGGAGATGCTTCTTGACCGATGATCTCAACTTCGTGCTGAAGGCACGAAGGGAAAAACTCGAAGCACTGAAAGCGGCCGGTGTGAATCCTTTCGCGTATTCATACGCGCGAGAGCACACGGCCGCAGAAGCCGTTTCGCTGATGCCCGCTGCCGGCCCGCAAGACGCCGATGGACCGCATGTCGCAGTTGCAGGACGAATCGTCGCATGGCGCGCGCACGGGAAAACGGTGTTCGCCCATTTAGCTGACTCCAGCGGCCGCATTCAGCTCTACTTCCGAAAAGACCAGCTCGGCGACGAAAAGTTCGGCCTGCTCGATCACTTCGATCTCGGCGACATCATTGGTGTTTCAGGGCCGCTGTTTCGCACGCGCACAGGTGAGACTACCGTTCGCACCGAGAGTTTTGAGCTTCTGGCGAAGTCGCTCCGGCCGCTTCCGTTTGGGAAGGAAGAGGTTGTCGACGGTGAAACGATTCGTCACTCCGGCTTCACTGATCCCGAGCAGCGTTACCGCCAGCGGTATGCAGACCTTGCGGTTCATCCCGAGGTGCGATCGATCTTCATCGCGCGCTCGAGAATGATCACGTCAATCAGGTCGTTTCTTGACGGACTCGATTATCTCGAGGTCGAGACACCCGTTTTGCAGCCGTTGTACGGCGGAGCAGCCGCGCGCCCGTTCGAGACGCAGCACAATGCGCTCGACATGCCGCTCTTCCTGCGAATTGCAGACGAGCTGTACCTCAAGCGCCTGGTTGTTGGCGGGTTCGAGCGAGTCTACGAGATCGGCCACGACTTCAGAAATGAAGGGATAGACAGGACGCACAATCCTGAGTTTACGATGCTCGAGTTCTATGAGGCCTATGCCGATTACGAAGTGATGATGGGGCGTGTGGAGAAACTTCTCGTCAGCGTTGCCGATTCGCTTCGCGGCCTGGCGGTAATCGGCGAGAAGATCCCGGTGCTCAAGACTCCGTTCAAGAGAGTCGAATGGGTTCCATCACTCAACGGGGCGGCTGGCCTGGACGTGATGGCCCTCGACGACGCAAAGCTCCGGGACCTGTCGCGCCGCGTTGGGGTGCCGCACCCTGAAGACTTGAGTCGTCCGAAACTCGTCGATGAAATCTTTCAGGAGCTCGTCGAGTCGAAGCTCATCGAACCGACATTTGTCATCGACTACCCGGAGGAGATATCGCCGCTCGCGAAGCCAAGGCGGGGAAGTCCGGGCCTCACGGAAAGGTTCGAGCTTTTCGTCAACGGCAAGGAAATGGCTAATGCATTCAGCGAGCTCAACGATCCGATCGATCAGCGAGCGCGCTTCGAGAGTCTGGCAAAGCAAAAGGCAGCGGGTGACCTGGAGGCATCGGGCGTTGATGAGGACTATCTGCGCGCGATGGAATACGGCATGCCTCCAATGGGCGGGGTAGGAATAGGATTGGACAGGCTCCTGATGTACCTGACTAACACGGCACATATTCGCGATGTGATACTATTTCCTACGATGCGTCCCGAATGAACAAGCTCGAGTTTTCCATTGCCTGGCGTTATCTGCGGAGCCGCCGCGGGTCACGTCTGCTCTCGCTCATCAGCGTGATAGCAATCGGTGGAGTGCTGGTTGGCGTGAGCGCGCTGATTCTCATCATGGGTGTGATGAACGGCCTTCAGCGCGACCTTCGCGAGAAAATTCTCGTTGGAAGTCCCGACATCAGGGTCCTGAGTTACGGCGAAGATCTCAAGATCACGGACTGGCCGTCCGTGCTATCGAAGGTGAAAAAAATCTCCGGAGTCGTGAATGCCGCGCCGTTCGTTCTCGTGGAAGGCGGTATGAACGCCGGACACGATTACGCCGGCGCCGTGTACATCGTCGGCATCACGCCGCAGGGACGCGGTGTACCGGACGTGACGACAATCCGGCAGCACGTCATCTCCGGCGATTTTCGTTTCGCCAGCAGCGATGGACAGCACCGCGGCGTAGTCCTCGGCAAGCTCGTCGCGTCGAGATACAACGCGTGGCCCGGCGACAAGATCAATCTCGTATCCATTTCCGGCGTGAAGCCCAACGCGGTGACGGGCCAATTCGTCCCGCGGTATTTCCAGTTCGAGGTTACCGGCGTTGTCGAGACCGGCATGTACGAATACGACAACACGTACGTCTACGTCGCGCTCGACCGTGCGCAGGAATTCGCCGCACTGGGTGACGGTGTCACCGGCATCGAGGTGAAGACGACTGATCGCTGGTCGGCAGACAAAGTGTCGCAGCGCATTACCGCGGGTCTTGGCTGGCCGTATCGCACAGTTGACTGGCAGGAGCAGAATCGCTCGCTGTTTCAGGCGCTCAAGCTCGAGAAGCTTGGAATGGGCGTGATCCTCCTTCTCATAGTGATGGTCGCTGCATTCAACATCGTCAGCACACTCACGATGGTTGTGGCGGACAAGACGCGTGAGATCGGAATTCTCAAGGCCATGGGATTGCCGGCGCGATCGATTCGCCGGGTGTTTCTTGCGCAGGGAATTGTGATCGGGCTGGTCGGGACTCTGCTTGGACTGCTGGTTGGATTTGGCGGCGCATTCGCGCTGGAGAAATACAAGTTCATCCCGCTCGACCCGACGATTTACTTCATCGACCACCTGCCGGTCGCGACCCAGCCTGCTGACGTCGCATGGATAGTTCTTGCGAGTGTCATAACTGCGGGACTCGCAACTCTGTATCCGGCCATTCAGGCGTCACGCCTTTATCCGATCGATGCGATCAGGCACGAATAGCATGGCAGTCCTCGAAGCGCACGACGTTCACAAGACGTACACAGGTGGGGACGGTGGCACGATCAACGTGCTGACCGGCGTCGATCTCGCAGTGAACCGTCGCGAGATGGTGGCGATCGTCGGAGCGAGCGGCGCAGGAAAGTCCTCGCTGCTTCACGTGTTGGGGGCATTGGACAAGCCATCACGCGGATACGTCGTGATCGGTGGCGATCCAATCAACGGACTCAATGAAGAGCAGCTGGCATCGCTTCGAAACCGCTCGGTGGGATTCGTCTTCCAGTTCCACCACCTGCTTCGCGAATTTTCGGCGCTCGAGAACGTGATGATGCCCATCCGGATCTCTGGAAAGACGGAAACAGAGGCCAGGAGTCGCGCGCAGGAGCTTCTCTCCCGGGTTGGGCTTAGCGCGCGAATGCACCACCGCCCGTCAGAGCTCTCGGGAGGCGAACAGCAGCGTACTGCCGTCGCGCGGGCACTGGCCATGGATCCAAAGGTTGTCCTGGCGGACGAACCCTCGGGCAATCTGGACCTGTCCAACGGTGAAATGCTCCATGATCTCCTCACCGAAGTGGTCAATGATCTCGAGATCGGCATGGTCGTCGTCACTCATAACCGGCTTCTTGCCAGCCGGGCAGACCGGGTACTTCTGCTCGAGGGCGGGGTACTGAGTGAAACAGTAGTGGGCGACACCATCGTATGAGTGTTACCGTAAGTAGATAGAGTGTGTTGCGACGACACGGATGTGGCGTCTACGAGTTAGGGGCGGGAGAGTCGGATGATCTGCGATGTCTGCAAAGAAGGGGATGCTGTAATTCAGCTTACTGAAGTAGAGGGCAGTGGTGTTCGCCTTCTGCATCTCTGTGAGCGCTGCGCTGCCGAGCGCGGGGTGGAGACCACAGTGTCCGCTCCGAAAGCCCAGATAACCGACTTTCTCCAGAGCGTTCATCAGGCAATGCAGGCGACGCAAGGTGATGCTGCGCGCTGCACCTTCTGCTCGTCCACCTTCCGCGATTTCAGGTCGACGGGCCGCCTTGGCTGCGCGCATTGTTACGACGCCTTCGAGAACAGCATGCGTGACCTGCTTCGCCGGGTTCACGGGAACTCGAAGCACGTTGGTCGCCTCTATCAGTCCCCGGCGAACGAGTTGATCCCGGACGGGGGAACCGCGAACGAGCTACGTGACAGGCTTCGTCGCGCGATCGAGTCCGAGCAGTTCGAGTTGGCAGCGGATATTCGCGACAAGCTGAGGGGGATGGCCTGATGCTCGACCTGACCCTGCTGCCTGATGGAGGCGTCGGCTGGCTCGACGCATCCGGGTCCAATCCAGACATCGTGATTTCGACGAGAATAAGGCTGGCGCGAAATATCGAGGGCTACGCTTTCGCTGGCCGCGCGCGCGATGGCGAGCGCCTGAGAATTCTGTCGCAGGTCCAGCAGGCGATGAGCGCCATGGGCGGGCTGCGGAACGGAATGATGCTGCGCGTCGATGAGATGACGCCGGAAGACAGGCTGCTTCTGCATGAGCGTCATCTGGTGAGCCGGGAGCTGGCTGGTCTCGATCCTCAGCGGCCGGTTCGAAGCGGCTCGGCCGTATATGTTGCTCGTGGTTCCAGCATCATGGTCAATGAAGAGGACCACCTCCGGCTGCAGTCACTCGAATCCGGATTGAGGATTGCCGAAGGATTCAACTCGATCGAAGCACTCGAGTCAGAGCTTGGCGAGCTGGTTCCCTATGCGTTTCACAAGGAGTTCGGATACCTCACCGCGTGTCCTACGAACGCGGGAACAGGCCTGCGCGCATCTGTGCTGATCCACCTGCCGGGCCTCGTCCTGACGAAGGAGATCGGCAAGGTGTTGTCAGGGCTGCAGCAGGTCGGTCTCACGTATCGCGGTCTTTATGGCGAAGGCAGCGAAGTGGTGGGGAATTTCTTCCAGATTTCGAACCAGACGACGCTTGGCAGAAGCGAGCCGGAGCTGCTCGAATACCTGACGCGAGTGGTCACTCACGTGATTCAGCGTGAAGAAGAAGCAAGAAAAGTATTGCTTAGAGACGCGGGTTATATTATCGAAGACAAGCTCTGGCGCGCGTATGGAACGCTGCGTTACGCGCGAAGCCTCACGTTTGACGAGGTGATGAGCTATCTGAGCAGTGTAAGGCTGGCGGTTGGTCTGAAACTGATCACCGATCTGAGTGTATATACCCTCAACAAGCTCCTGATATTCAGTCAGTCAGCGCACCTGGCGCATGCCGAGGGTCGTGAGCTGACGACGAGCGAAGCGAACATTGCGCGCGCGAAGTACGTGCGCCGAATACTCGCCGACGATACGGGGTCTACACGATGAACGGGTACAACTTCACCGAACGTGTTCGCAAGGTTCTCGCAATGGCGAGAGAGGAGGCCGAGAGGCTTCGTCATGAATACGTAGGTACCGAGCATATCCTGCTCGGATTGATTCGCGAGGGTGAAGGAGTCGCTGCGGCGGTCCTTCAGAACCTGAGCGTCGACCTCGACGAGATCCAGCAGAAGATCGAGGACACGGTAAAGAAGGGCAAAGCTGCCTCCGCTACTGGTCCCGACCTGCCGTATACGTCGCGTGCCAAGAAAGTTCTCGAGCTCGCAATGGCCGAAGCTCGCGACCTCACGCACAACTACGTTGGTACCGAGCACCTTCTCCTTGGGCTTCTTCGCGAGGAGAAGGGAATCGCTGCCCAGGTTCTGACCGATGCCGGGATCAACCTCGACGCAGCTCGCACCGAGACGCTTCGTCTTCTTGGCACCGACATGCCGCAGGGGGGAACGTCGTCACCGGCTGCGGGCGCACCGTCCGTCGTGCCTGGCTCTGCCGGCAAGGGCGAGAAGAAGTCGAAAACGCCGGCGCTCGATCACTTCTGCCGCGACCTCACGCAGCTCGCTGGTGAAGGGCAGCTCGATCCAACCATCGGACGCGCGAAGGAAATCGAGCGCGTGATGGAGATCCTGACCCGGCGCAAGAAAAACAATCCTGTTCTCATTGGCGAGCCTGGCGTAGGCAAGACAGCGATCGTCGAAGGCCTGGCTCAGCTCATCGCGAACGGCGGGTGCCCGGACAGCCTTCGTGAGCATCGCGTGCTTTCTCTCGACATGGCTGCGGTCATCGCCGGCACGAAGTATCGCGGGCAGTTCGAAGAGCGACTCAAGGCGGTAATGAATGAGATCGCTCAGAACAAGAACATCATTCTGTTCATTGACGAGCTTCATACGCTCGTCGGTGCCGGAGCGGCCGAGGGCGCGATCGATGCGAGCAACATGCTCAAGCCGGCGCTGGCGCGCGGCGAGCTTCAGTGCGTCGGTGCGTCGACACTCAATGAGTATCGCAAGTACATCGAAAAGGACGGAGCTCTCGAGCGCCGCTTCCAGACCGTCATCGTCGAGCCACCTTCTGTCGAAGAGACGGTTGAGATCCTCAAGGGTCTTCGCGGCAAGTACGAAGATCACCACAAGGTCACGATTCCCGACACGACCCTGACTGCCGCAGCGAAGATGTCGGAGCGTTACATCACCGACCGTTTCCTGCCTGACAAGGCCATCGACGTCATCGACGAAGCGGGCGCTCGCGCCCGCCTCGCGACCCAGGCGCCACCGCCCGAGGTCACCGCGCTCAAGGTTCAGCTCGACGGCATCAACGCGGAAAAGGAAGGCGCGGTTCGCGATCAGAACTTCGAGCGTGCTGCGTCACTGCGTGACAGAGAGAAGGAGATTCGCGGCGAAATTCTCCGCAAGCAGGAGGAGTGGGAGAAGCATCGCCAGTCCCATCGCCCTGTGCTCGGCGAAGATGAAGTGTCGTTCATCGTCAGCCGCTGGACGGGCATTCCTGTCATGCGTCTGCAGGAGGCTGAAACAGCCCGCCTGCTGCGGATGGAAGAGGAGCTGCACCATTCGGTCGTCGCGCAGGAAGAAGCGATCAAGGCGCTGTCGCGCTCCATTCGCAGAAGCCGCGCGGGTCTCAAGGATCCAAACCGTCCGATCGGGTCTTTCATCTTTTCGGGTCCGACAGGTGTCGGTAAAACCGAGCTGGCGAGATCCCTGGCAAAATTCCTGTTCGCCGATCCGTCCGCGCTCATTCGAGTGGATATGAGCGAGTACATGGAAAAGTTCTCGGTGTCACGCCTCATCGGCGCGCCGCCCGGCTACGTGGGATACGAAGATTCCGGCACGCTGACGAAAGCCGTGCGCCGCAAGCCGTACAGTGTCGTGCTGCTCGACGAAATCGAGAAGGCACATCCCGACGTCTTCAATATCCTGCTCCAGGTTCTCGACGAAGGTCATCTCACCGACAACTACGGTCGCGTGATCGACTTCAAGAACACGGTCGTGATCATGACGTCGAACGTCGGAGCGCGGGACATCACGAAGGGGCGGACGATGGGCTTTGCAACACCGGACGGACGCAACGCGTTCGAGCGGATCGCCGAGAAAGTGAAGGAAGAGATGTCGCACGTTTTCAACCCGGAGTTCCTGAACCGGCTCGATGACGTGATTGTCTTCCATCCACTTTCCGAGGAGCACATCGGAGAAATTGTTGGAATCCTGCTCAAGGAAGTGCAGAAGCGCCTTGGTGACGAGGAGCTCACGCTCAAGCTCACCGATGAAGGCAAGCTCTTCCTCGTGAAGCATGGCTATGACGAGAAATTCGGAGCGCGGCCGCTGAAGCGCGCCATCCAGAAGTACATCGAGGATCCGCTTTCGGAGAAGATTCTCCTGGGTGAGTTTGCCAAGGGGGATGAGATCGAGGTCGACGTCAGCCCGGAGAACGACAAGCTGGATTTCCGGGTTCTCACGAGTACGACCAAGGCGTAACAGGCCTTTCCCAACATCCGCGGGGCCGCGGAAGCGTTGCAATAGCAACGGCTTTCGCGGCCCCGTTGTCTAATTTCCGGACACCCCGCAGAAGGACCCTCCAACCCCGATTCGTGTATATTTCAGCGATGAAAAAGTATGCAGTTTCCCTGCTGGCCATCATGGCAGCCGGGTCTTCCGCTTTTGCGCAGGAGACCGGCGGTCCCGGTGCCTGCACGACACCTGACACGGTCATGATCGCCGGTAACTCGCGCGTCTCGGATGCAACAATTCGAGCCAGCGCGGGGCTTCCCGCACGCACGACCCTGAACTTTCGCGACGTCCAGAGAGCCATCAAGGCGCTGTTCACGACCGGCCAGTTCGAGGACGTTCAGATCTCATGCTCAGTTCCTCCCGCATCGCCGAAACCGAGTCTCATGATCACTGTCCGCGAACGGCCGCTGGTGTCGGCCGTTACCGTGACGGGTCCTGAGCGCGTTTCCTCGAAGGACGTGAAGGACCGGCTGACGCTCGCCACGAACAAGCCTCTCGACCCGGCTGCGCTCGCGCTGGCTGTCGAGCGGGCAGACTCACTGTATAACGCCAAGGGATACTACCTGGCTCGAATACACGTGGACACCGTAAAGGACGGGGACAAGGTCAAGATCGCCTTCACCGTTGAAGAGGGCAGGCGACTCGCCATCTCCGGCCTCCAGGTGAACGGCAACAAGAACATCTCATCTTCGGACATCGCCGCAGCGATGGGATCGAAGCCCGAAGGCTTTTACTGGTTTCGCAAGGGCGAATTCGATGACACCAAGTACGCGACAGACCTGCAGGAGCACATCCCGCAGCTTTACGCGAGTCGGGGTTACATCGATTTCCGCCTGCTGAGCGATTCTCTCATCATCGATCGCGAGGCGGGAAAAGCCGTCATCGAGCTCACCGTGAGTGAGGGCCCGCGCTACAAAATCGGATCGTTCGAAGTTCTCGGTAACAAGCGCTTCTCGACAACGGACATTCAGGCTTACTACCCATTTGCCGAGCAGACTACAACGCTGACGCAGCGCGCAGTTGGCGTTGTAAAGCGAAGCTACAAGAACCCTCCGAACACGTTCGATCAGCTCAAGTGGGAATCAGGCGAACAAAAGCTGCGCGACGCCTACAACGACGAAGGTTACATCTACGCGCGCATCCGGCCCGTGGTGGAGCGCCAGCCCGGAGGTGACACGGTTCGCGTCGTGAATCTCCGCTGGGAAATTGACGAAGCGAGTCCCGCGATCGTGAATCGCATCGATATCGAAGGCAACGATTTCACCTATGAGTCGTGCATTCGCGAGCAGGTTGTGCTTGCTCCGGGCCAGGTGTTCAATCGCAACTACCTGCTGCGCAGCTACCAGAACATCTCCAACCTGAATTTCTTCGAATCCCCCATGCCCGCTCCGGACACGCGTCCGATCGGCGATCAGGGTGACGTGGATATCGTCTTCCACGTGAAGGAGAAGCGCACGGGTAACGTGAACTTCGGTGCTTCGACTGGTCAGGGAACGGGTATCGGCGGCTTCGTTGGCCTCGATCAGCCCAACCTCCTCGGCCGCTGCAAGCGTGCGCAGGTGCAATACCAGTTCGGCCGTTACATCAACGACTTCAACGGCACGTACACAGACCCGAATATCAACCAGACGCGAATCTCAGGTGCAATTACGGCCTATCACACGGCGTCACGGTACACGATCGCCGATCTTGGCCGGTCGGTGCGTACCGGTGCGCAGCTCCAGGTTGGATTCCCGGTTCCAAATTCTCTTTACAGCCGCCTCCTTCTGTCTTATGGTGGCGAGAAGGTGAAGTATGGTGGTGGCGGATTGCTTGGCACCGTTGCCAATCAATGCGACAATTGCTTCCGTTCCACGCTCGGTTTTACAGCTTCGCACGACACCCGGATTGGGCTCCCGTTCGCGGCTGAAGGCGGATCCCAGACCTTCAATGCCCAGTTCAACGGCGGGCCTCTCGGAGGCACGGCGAAATTTCAGAAATACACGACCGAGCTGAGGGCGTACGCGCCGATTGGCGGAATCGGCGTTGCTTCACTTGGCGCAGCACCGATGACTTTCGTTCTTGGCCTGTCGGCAAAGGCTGGAGCGTTGTTTGGTGATCCCGGGCCGTTCTTCTACAGCCAGTCGTTCTCGCTTGGCGGTACGCAGTACGGTGAGCAGTTGCGAGGTTACGAGGAGTTTTCCATCACTCCTCTCGGATTCAACGCGTTCGCCGATGGAAGCAGCAGTGGCGTATCGCGAGCATCTTTTGGAAACGCGTTCTTTACCGGGACCGGAGAGCTGGGTCTGCGGGTAAATCAGGCGTTGTATCTCAACACCTTCTTCGAGGGTGGTAATGTGTGGGATAGTCCAAGGCAGTTCGATCCCACTCGCCTTTTCCGTTCCTTCGGCTTTGGTGCCGCTATCGTGAGCCCACTTGGACCGATTGGCATCGACCTGGGTTATGGATTGGATCGTCTGGACACGGCGGGCAGGTCGGCGCCGGGCTGGAAGCTTCATTTTAAACTTGGTCAGTTCTTCTAACTCTGGAGTATTAATGCGTGGATTGATTCGTGCGGCTTCGCTCGCACTAATTGTTGGTGCAGTAACGGCTGGCTCGGCATCGGCTCAGGCAACGCCGAAGTTTGGTTTCATCAATTCGGCGGCGATCCTTGCCGAGGCGCCTGGTCGCGTCGAGGCCGAAAACCAATTCAAGACTGAAGTGGCGGCCTATCAGGCGCAGCTCCAGCGAATGAGCGATTCGCTGCAGACCATGGCGGCGACGTTCGACAAGACTGCCGCATCGCTCGACAGCGTCACGCGTGCAACGCGCGGCAAAGCCATAGCTGCCAAGGAAGCGGACTACCAGAACCGCGCGAAGGCGCTCGACAACCAGATGCAGAATCGTCAGGCGGAGCTGATTCGTCCCTTGATGGAGAATCTTCAGAAGGTGATCGAGCAGGTTCGCTCGGAAGACAACTACGCAATGATCTTTGACGTCGCGTCACAGACCAGCGTGATCGTTGCTGCCGACAAGAACCTCGACATCACTCAGAAGGTGCTGGCGCGCGTGAAGGCCGGCGGAAAGCCGACAGCGGCAGCCCCGGCGGGTTCGTCGCTCACGCCGAAGCCGGCTGGAGTGACATCACCGAAGCGGTGACCGACAACTCCGCAGTTCCGAAATCCCTCAGCGGTGAGCGTGCTTGCACTCTCACCGCTGAGGCCATTGCGGCCCTGACTGGCGGAGAACTCAGAGGGGACGGCGGTACGACCGTCGACGGAGTAGCCGCACTCGACCGCGCGACCGGCGACAAGCTGAGCTTTCTGGGAGACGGCCGGTACGTCGATGCGCTGGGGAAAAGCTCGGCCGGGATCGTTCTGATAACACCGGAGCTCGCTGATTCGCCGGGAGCCATTCCGGCACGCGTGATAGTCGCGAAGCCGATGGAATCGCTCCTTGGACTTCTTCCGAAGCTGTATCCGCCCAGAGATCAAGCCCCGGGAATTGCGCAGACGGCACGCATCGGTGCCCGCGCGAAATTGGGATCGCGGGTTTCGATCGGCGAATACTCGATCATCGGAGAAGACGCGGTCATTGGCGACGATGTTGTTATCGGGCCCCACGTCGTTGTGGGGGCCGGCGCGAAGGTTGGAAGCAGCTCCCGCCTGTTCCCGCACGTGACCCTGTACGCGGGCACGGAGCTGGGCAGCAGGGTAGTACTTCATTCGGGGGTGCGCGCAGGGTCGGACGGCTTCGGTTACGTCTTTGCCCACGGCGCGCATGCCAAGATCCCTCACGTTGGCCGATGCATCATTGGCGACGATGTCGAGATTGGCGCGAATACGACTGTCGATCGCGGCAGCATCGATGACACAGTGGTCGGTGCTGGAACGAAGATCGATAACCTCGTGCAGATCGGGCACAACGTCCGGATCGGTCGCTTGTGCATGATCATGTCGCAGGTCGGAATCGCGGGCTCGGCGAGGATTGAGGATGGCTGCGTGATCGCGGGACAGGCCGGGCTGGGTGGTCACATCACCATCGGGAAGGGAGCGAAGATTGCCGGCCAGTCAGGCGTGTTCGGAGACGTGCCGGCAGGCGAAAGCTGGTCGGGTTATCCGGCGCGGCCACACCGCGAGTCGTTGCGGGCGACGGGTGCGACGTTCAAGATTGCCGGCATGATGAAACGACTTGAAAAATTGCTGGAAGAAAAGGAATCGGAATGAGTCGTTTCACCGTCGCAGAACCGGCGACGCTCGAGGGCATCGGGCTTCACCTTGGTAAGCGATGCGCTCTCACGTTCAAGCCAGCGCTCTCAGGCTCGGGAATAAGGTTCCGCCGAGTCGACCTTGCCGGTTCAGAGCCGATCCCGGCGACTGTCAACCAGGTCAGCGCAAGCGAGCGTCGTACACAGCTCGGAAGTGGGGATAATACCGTCCACACCGTCGAACACGTTCTTGCCGCCGTCGCGGCCCTTGGGATTGACGATCTCGAGATCGAGATGGATGGCCCCGAGCCGCCCATTGTCGACGGAAGCGCGAGTCCATTCTTCGATCTGTTGAAGGCTACCGGGCTTGCGGTGCAGGAAGGGGAGCCGGATTATCTGACGTTGTCTGAACCGGTCAGGATCATCGACGGCGATTCGGTCTACGAAGCATATCCGTCAAATGATCTTCAGCTGGACGTAACCATAGAATTTCCGCACCCGCAGATTGGCAGGCAGTCGAGGAAGTTCAACGTCAGCACCGACGTTTTCGAAAATGAAATGTCGCGCGCGAGGACGTTTGGATTTGTCAGCGAAGTCGAATGGCTTCGAGAGCGCGGATTGATCAAGGGCGCTTCTCTGGAAAACGCGATCGTTCTCGACGATGCCCGCGTGGTTAGCGGTCCGTTGAGGTGGCAGGATGAGTTCGTGCGTCACAAGGCGCTGGATTGTGTTGGCGATCTGGCTCTGGCCGGCGCGAGGGTTCGCGCGAGGATAGTGGCCGTAAAGCCAAGTCATCGGGGAACCGTCACGCTCGTCAGGGAGCTTGCACGTACGGGGATTATCAACCGTGGAAATGGAATGAGCACAAACACAGAGACCAAGCCGGAACGGGGCAAGACCGTTTACGGAATCGAAGAAATCATGAAGGTGCTGGCTCACAGGTACCCGTTTCTTCTCGTGGATCGAATCCTCGAGATAGAAGAGGGCAAGCGGATTGTCGGGTTGAAAAACGTGACGATCAACGAGCCGTTTTTTCAGGGGCATTTTCCCGGGCATCCGATCATGCCGGGTGTTCTCATCATCGAAGCGATGGCTCAGGTTGGAGGTGTGCTTCTGATGGGCGGAATGGGCGATGCAGTCGCCGATTCCAAGGTTGCCTACTTCATGTCGCTTGATAAGGTGAAATTCCGCCGCCCCGTGAAGCCTGGCGACCAGCTCATTTTCGAAATCGAGATTGTTCAGATTCGCGGCTCAGTCTGCAAGACCAAAGGAATAGCGAGAGTCGACGGCGAAGTCGTTTGCGAGGCCGAAATGGCTGCGATGGTCCGGGACAAGTGAAGCGAAGCGGCGTTCATGCCTCAGCCATAGTTTCGCCCCGCGCATCGCTTGGCGAGAGGGTCGAGGTCGGTCCGTTCGCGATCATTGGTGAAGGCTGCGAAGTCGGTGATGACTGTGAGATCGCGCCGCGTGCCACGCTCGAGCGGGACGTGAAGCTTGGTGTCGGCGTAAAAGTCGGGATTGGCACAGTGCTCGGCGGAGCTCCCCAGGATCTGAAGTATGCGGGGGAGCACACGACAGTCGAGATTGGTGACGAGACCGTCATCCGGGAATTCAGCACCGTAAATCGCGGAACCGCTCAGTCCTTCAAGACAACCGTTGGATCACGCTGCCTTTTGATGTCCTACGTGCATCTTGCACACGATTGTCACATCGGAGACGGGGTGATACTTGCGAATGGCGTGCAGCTCGCGGGCCACGTAACGATCGAAGACCGCGCGACCGTCTCAGGGTTGTCTGCGGTTCACCAGTTCACCCGCATCGGGCGCCACAGCTTCATTGGCGGGATGTCTCGCGTGTCGAAGGACATTCCACCTTTCCTGAAAGCTGTCGGCAATCCACTCAAGCTTTATGGATTAAACAGCGTCGGGCTTCAGCGGAGCGGATTTTCTGAAGACGTCGTGCTCGAGCTGAAGCGCGCGTACCGGCTTTTCTTTCGCTCGGACCTGAATCTTACGCAGGCAATGCAGCGTGCAGAGACAGAGCTTGAGATGTTTCCCGAAGTGCAGGAGCTCATACGATTTGTCGAAGGCAGCCAGCGGGGAGTGGTGATCTGACAAATCCATTGAGAATGGGCGTGATCGGGGCCGGCAGTCTCGGATTCCATCACGTTCGAATTCTGCGCGATATGGATTCGGTCTCGTTGGCCGGCTTCGTCGAGAGCAATGAGGAGCGCGCGGCCCACGTCGCGTCCGAGCTGGCGGTCAGGAGATATGCGGATACACAGTCTCTGCTGAGAGATGTGGATGCAGTCACCATAGTTGTGCCGACACCGGCCCACTATTCCGTTGGAAAGGCCGCGCTCGAAGCGGGCAAGCACGTCTTCATCGAGAAGCCGATCGCCGCGACTCTCGAACAGGCCGACGAGCTGCTCGACGTTGCGAAGCGGAATGGGTGCATCGTCCAGATCGGTCACGTCGAGCGCTTCAATCAGGCGGTCCGGGCTGCTCTGCCGTATGTGTCCCGCCCGCGCTTCATCGAAAGCGAGCGGCTTGCGCTCTTCAGCCTGCGCGGGTCGGACGTCGCTGTCGTGCTCGATCTGATGATCCACGATATCGATCTTGTCCTGACGCTTGTAGGCGACACCGCTGAAGAGATTTCCGCGGTTGGCGTTCCAGTGCTGACGCCGATGCTCGACATCGCGAATGCGCGCGTGACGTTCTCGTCCGGAGCAGTTGCGAACATTACGTCGAGCCGCATATCGCGCGACCGCGTTCGCAAGATTCGAATCTTTCAACAGAGCGGATATCTCTCGCTCGACCTGTCGGCCGGCACGGGCGAATTCTTCCGGTTGAAGCAGCAGATGGACCCGTCGCGCCCGCCTGTGGGCCCGATCAACATCACGGACTACGTCGATCGGATCAAGCTGACCGCGCCCGAAGGCGAGCCGCTGCGACTGGAGTTCGACAGCTTCGTTTCTGCGGTGCACGGCGAGAGCCCGGTCGTGGTCACCGGTGAGGACGGTCGACGTGCGCTTGCCGTTGCGCTGCGCATCGTTGCTGAGATAGAACGAACACGGCCGTCCTTTACCGGAGAAGCCGCAGCGGCCCGTGCCTGAGGTCGTCATAATCGCCGGTGAGTCATCCGGTGATCTGCACGCGGCCGGTGTCGCTCAAGAGCTCAGGCGAATCAGGCCAGATCTCAAGCTGACTGGTTTCGGTGGCCCTCTGATGGAGAAGGCAGGGGTCGAGCTTTTCGACAGATACGAGACCGGAGTGATGGGATTTGTCGAGATTATCGCCCACATTCCGCGACACTATTTTCTTCTCGAGTCCCTGCGCGAGCGCTTCAAGCGAAACAAGATCGCGCTCGTTATCGTCATCGACTATCCGGGATTCAACATGAAGGCCGCCGCTGCAGCGAAGGCCGCTGGAATTCCCGTACTCTACTACGTAACTCCGCAAGTCTGGGCCTGGGGGGAGAACAGGCTCCCCAGGCTCGCGAAGATCGTGACGAAGGCAGCGGTGATTCTTCCATTCGAGGAAAATCTTCTGCGTGGCCACGGAATCGATGCAAAGTTCGTGGGCCACCCTTTGCTCGATCGCGCGACGAATCTTCCATCGAAAGAAGACGCGCGACGCACGCTCGGCATATCAGACTCGGCCTCGGTTCTAGCGCTGTTTCCGGGCAGCAGGCAACAGGAGATAGATCGTCACATCGACGACTTCGTCGAGTCGGCCAAACTGACTCAGAACGCAATCCCCGCCCTCGAGGTAATAGTCAGCGTTGCTCCGACAATCGACCTCGATCCGGAGCGCTGCCCATTTCGCCTCGTCCATGATGCGTCGTTCACTGTGCTGCGCGCGGCCGATGCCGCGCTCTGCAAAAGTGGAACTACCACGCTGGAAGCTGCGATCGCCGACACGCCGTTAGTGGTTGCCTATCGAACCAGTGACATCTCTTACTTTCTCGCCCGACTGATGGTGACGATCCCCCACATCGGGTTGGTCAACGTGGTCGCCGGGAGGGAAGTCGCGCTCGAGTTTGTCCAGAACGACCTGAGTCCCGTCGGGGTCAGCAGAGAGCTGGAGCGGCTGCTCGACGCATCTGATCCTGAGCGGAAGCGAGTATTGGAAGGCCTCGCCGAAGTACGGGGAAAGCTTGGAACGCCCGGAGCGGCGCAGCGCGTGGCAGAGATGGCCAGCTCGCTCGCGGGATGACATCGACCAGGGAGAACCCTTCGTGGAGGGTCAGGCTTTCGGTGATCGGCGGCGGAAATGTACTCCGCGCGCTGTCCAGAACGTGGCGCTACAGGGCGGTAGGTGATCAGCCCGTCAAAGAATTAAGAAAGGCGGGCAAGCCGGTTCTTTTCGCGCTCTGGCATGGCCAGATGCTCCCGCTGCTCTGGTATCACCGTAACGAGGGCGTGGCGGTTGTAGTCAGCGAACACAGCGACGGAGAGATAATCGCGCGCATTCTCCAGTGGATGGGCTATCAATTGATTCGCGGCTCGACGTCACGTGGCGCCGATCGCGCTCTCCTTGGCCTTGTACGGACCCTCAAGGAAGGAAATGATGTGGCGATAACACCCGATGGCCCGCGTGGACCTGCGAGGCGATTTGCCCAGGGTGCAATCGTCGCGGCAAATCGTGCGAAAGCCCCGATAATTCCGACGCTCGCTCACGTTGACAGGGCCTGGACGTTATCGAGCTGGGATGGATTTGTCATTCCCAAACCATTCGCGCGAATCACGATCGCCTACGGTCCGCCGACGTTTGTAGAAGCAGCGACAACCCGCGAAGCGGCCACTCAAACCTCGAAGTTCGAGGGCCTGATGGAAGACGCTCTCGATGTCGCATGCGCTTCGTAGACGACATCTGGACAGGTGAGACCGCCACCGACCAGCTCGTTCGCGCTGCGCTTTTTCCGTTTGCCGGCTTATACGGTGGATTGATCTCGGTCCGGGGCCAGCTCTATGATCACGGAGTCCTGCCTTCGGTTCAGTCTTCGATCCCCGTAATCAGCGTGGGAAATCTCACCGTCGGGGGAACCGGCAAGACTCCGGTGGCAAGCTGGATCGCTAAACGGTTGAGCGAGAAAGGCGCAAAGCCGGCGATCGTCCTGCGCGGCTATGGCGGCGATGAAATACTTGTTCATCAGCAGCTTCTTCCGGGACTGCCCGTAGTTGCTGGCAAGAATCGGGCGGAGGGAGTTCGTCTTGCGGCCGAACAGGGCGCAACGGTTGCGGTTCTCGACGATGCATTCCAGCATCGGCGCGCGAAACGCGATGCAGACATAGTGCTCGTGAGTGCGGACAGCTGGACGGGAAAAGTCAGGCTGCTTCCCGCCGGGCCGTGGAGAGAGTCGCTCGATGCGATCAAGCGCGCCTCAGTCGTCCTCATAACCCGAAAGGCTGCTGAGCTCGCGAAAGTGAGCGCTGTGTCCCGCGCGATTGCGCACATAGCGCCCGAGCTTCCCCAGGCAACGGTCAGGCTCAGAATGTCCGGCCTGGTGAAGGCCACCGACCCGGAAGAAACGCGCCCGCTTTCCATCGTCTCAGGGAGGAGTGTTCTGGCGATCAGTGCCATCGGCGATCCCACTGCTTTTAATGACCAGCTGACGTTGCTTGGCGCCGAGGTTACCCCGATCTCATTTCCCGACCATTACCCGTTTCTGGCCGACGATGCCGAGCGCATCGCAAAGCGTACAAACGATTATGACATAGTCGTTTGTACGCTGAAGGATGCCGTCAAATTGCGTTCCATTTGGCCTGCCGGGGGACGCTCATTATGGTATGTTTCGCAGTCGCTCGATGTAGAAAAAGGAGCGGCCAACATAGACAATTTGCTGGGACGTTTCAGGCCGGCAAAATGACCTCAAACAGACTTCCGGTGACGTCCATTCCGGATTGCGATCACTTTTCAAATGGTTACCGAACTGCGCCTACCAACCAACACAATCGTCAAGCCCGACAAGGACACTTTCCTCAACGAGGAGAATCCTTTCGAGGCCATGATGCTCCGCTTCGACCGTGCGGCAGAGCTGCTCGACCTGGAGCCAGGCCTTTATAAGGTCCTCCGGCATCCTGAGAAACAGATCATCGTTTCCATTCCGGTGACTAGAGACAACGGGGAAGTCGAGGTTTACACGGGATACCGGGTTCTTTATAACACGTCGCGCGGGCCAGCGAAGGGTGGCATTCGCTTCGACATGCAGGTTACGCTCGAGGAGGTCAAGGCACTGGCCGCGTGGATGACGTGGAAGTGCGCGGTGGTCAACATTCCGTTCGGTGGGGCAAAAGGCGGAGTCGTCTGCGACCCGCACGAGATGAGCGCTGCGGAGCTCGAGAGGCTGACGCGTCGCTATACCGCCGGCATCATCCAGATTCTCGGTCCCGACTCGGACGTTCCGGCGCCGGACGTAAACACCAACGAGCGTGTCATGGCGTGGATCATGGACACGTACTCGATGCACGTCGGTCATACGGTAACCGCAGTCGTCACCGGCAAGCCTGTCGAGATGGGCGGATCACTTGGCCGACGCGAAGCGACTGGTCGCGGATGCATGTTCGTTACCAAGGAAGCACTCGCTCACCTTGGCATGCCGATCGAGGGAACGACGGTAGCCGTTCAGGGCTTCGGGAATGTCGGCTCCGTTGCGGCGCAGCTTCTTCAGCGCGAAGGCTGCAAGATCGTCGCGATTGGCGACAGGCACGCATCCGTCTACGACAAGGACGGAATTGATGTCGACGATGCGATTTCCTATGTCTTGAAGCACAAGTCACTGGACGGCTATTCCAAGGGCGAGATCATCAGCAGCAGTGAACTGCTGACCCTCGACGTCGACGTGCTGGTTCCTGCCGCCCTGGAGAATGTCATCACGACGAAGAATGCAGGCTCAATCCGCGCACGGATCGTTTGCGAAGGAGCGAATGGTCCTACAACGGCAGCGGCTGACTCCATTCTCGACGAGAACGGAGTTTTTGTCATTCCTGACATCCTTGCCAATGCAGGCGGCGTGACCGTGTCCTACTTCGAATGGGTTCAGGACCGCGGCGGATATTTCTGGACCGAGCAGCTTGTGAACGAGAGACTTCACGACATCATGGTCAACAGCTTCCATGACGTGCTCAAGCTCTCCAAGCAGCACAAGGTCAACATGCGCACCGCAGCTTACATGCTGGCCATCAGCCGCGTCGCGACTGTTCACAGATTGCGTGGCATCTACGCCTGATGCGTTTGACGGTTGCCGCTGTTGGGAAACCGCGCAATGCGGCCATCGCAGCGGCAATTCATGACTACGAGATTCGGGCGGCGCGGTACTGGCCGCTCGACGTTCATGAAGTGCGTGAAGAAAAAGCGTCGAGCGTTACGCCAAAGGTCGTTCGAGAAAAAGAAGGGGAGCGCCTCTCCGAGCGAATTGGGTCCGCGCGGCTCGTCGCGTGCGATCCCGGGGGCAAGTCTCTTTCCTCCGAGCAGTTCGCCGAGTGGCTCCAGGGTGAACGCGAAGGCGACAGGGATACTGCGATTGTCATCGGCGGTGCTTATGGACTTTCGGATACACTCCTTTCGCGCGCCGTGATGAAGCTCTCCCTTGCGCCATGGACGCTTCCGCACGAGCTAGCGAGGCTCGTGCTAGCTGAACAGCTCTACCGGGCCGGCTCGATAGTTCGCGGCGAGCCCTACCACAAGTGACGAAAGCCAGTGAAAACTGAGTGGTTCGAGTCGTGGTTCGGTGAAGAATATGTTGCGCTTTATCCGCATCGCGACGCGGCCGAGGCAGAGCACGTTGTGGAGCTCATCGAGGAGACAGCGAAGATCCCGCGCAACGCCTGCACGCTGGACCTCGCGTGCGGGGCAGGGCGCCACTCTAAAGTTCTGGCGCGCCAGTGGTGCACTACCGGATTGGACCTTTCCGAGGTACTCCTCAGAATCGCGCACCGTGAAACGACAGAGGCAAATTTCGTCCGCGGCGATATGCGGGTTCTCCCATTCAAGGCCGGCGCGTTTCAGCTTGTCGTCAACCTGTTCACGAGCTTCGGCTATTTCTCCGATGATGCCAGTCATCTCCGTGTCGTGAGAGAAGTTGCCCGCGTCACCGCACACGGTGGCACGTTCGTGCTGGACTTCCTCAACACCGCCCATCTGCGCGAAACGCTCGTGCCTTACGATGAGCGCGTGATCGGCAATCGCGTGGTGGAGCAGCGGCGCTCGATTTCCGATGACGACAAGTACGTCATCAAGCACATCTGTATTCGCGGCAGCGACAAGGAATACGTCGAGCGCGTCAGGCTTTTCGAAGCCGGCGATCTCTCCTACATGCTGAGCGCCGCCGGATTCAAGGTCACGAGCTCATTCGGAAACTACGACGCAACGCCGCTTACTCACGAATCTCCCCGCGTGATTCTTTTCGGGACACGGATGTGACCCTCCGCGTGATCAGCACTCCGATCGTCGGAACCGGACTTACGCGCGTGGGAGTGGACAGGGACGCGACGTCGCCGTGGTTCGAGACGGTGCCGCGCAATGCAGCGGAATGGAAGACTCGCGCCGAGACAATTCGGGGCTCGCTGATTCAGGCTGACTGGCTGACTCCACTGGCACCTGCGTTCAACGCAAGCGGTGCGGCTGCACGTCGGCTCGAGCGTGCTGCTGCGTCAGGCATTGCAGTCACGGCTGGTCAGCAGCCAGGACTGTTCGGTGGTCCGCTGTACACGTGGTGGAAGGCGCTGACAGCACTGTCGCTCGCCGACAGGCTCGAGAGGGAAACGGGATTTCCGGTTGTTCCCATTTTCTGGGCGGCAACGGACGATTCGGACTACGCCGAAGCGGCCGGCACCGTCGTCTCGACACATTCTGGAGCCGAGCGCATCTCGCTGCCGCCCGTTGACGACAACGGTCGCGCGCTGGCGGAGGTTCGTCTCGGTGACGTATCCGAGCAGCTCTTGAAGCTGGTCGCCGCCACGGGCTCCGCACCAAACGCTTCGATCATCGAGCTCGTTCGATCTGCCTATTCCGCTGACCACACGGTTGGATCTGCCTATGTCGAGCTGCTGCGGAAAATTCTTGAACCGCTTGGTGTCGCTGTCATTGATGCTTCACACCCGGCGGTCAGAAAGGCGGCATCGCCAATTCTCAGGCAGGCGCTGCTTCAGCTGCAGCCGATTGAGGATGCGCTGCTCGCCCGATCCGCCGACCTGAAGACGCACAAGCTTTCCGCGCAGGTGAAGCTGGTGAAGGGCCGCTCGCTTGTCTTCGAGGTCAAAGAGGGCGCACGCGACAGGGTTCGCGCGAAGGACGCTGAGAGCACTGCTGAAAGGGCAGGGCTGGCAAGCCTTGGTCCCAATGTCTTGTTGAGACCAATCGTCGAGCGGTCAATCATTCCGACAGTCGCGTACATCGGCGGGCCGGCCGAGGTCGCGTATTTCGCCCAGGTGACGGCAGTCGCAGATGCGATGAAGGTCACACGGCCGGTTATCGTTCCTCGCTGGTCGGGCATGGTAATCGAGCCACGCGTCGAAAGGATTCTGGAACGGTACAATCTCTCGCCGGAAGATTTCCGCGATCCGCACGCAGTCGAGACGAGGATGGCGCGAGAATCGCTTTCCCCGGATCTTGTGAATCGCATTCAGGATTTCCGGAAGAGTGTCGACAAAGCGGTCGCTGATCTTTCGGCCGCGCCCGGAGCAAACATCGTCGCGCCGGCCGTGCTCGATGGGTTGAGGAACAACGTTGGGCACCGCATCGAGAGACTCGAGCGACGCTTCACGGCAGCAGTCAAGCGCGACGGCAACGAGGCCCTGCGCGAGCTGGCGATCGCGCGCGGCGCGCTGTTTCCTGAAGGCGCGCCCCAGGAGAGAGCGCAAAACTTCATCCCGCTCCTCGCTCGCTATGGCGACGAAATAATCTCAGCGGTGATGTCAGAGATCACAGCCCACACCGCGAAGCTCTGATGGGAATTGACCAGGGAAGGAGCTCGGCCTTCCTCGTCGGGGTCGGGATATTCCTCAGCAGAATCGCCGGGCTCGTCCGGCAAAAGGTATTCGCTCACTACTTTGGACTGTCGCTCGCGGCTGACGCGTTCACAGCGGCGTTTCGAATTCCCAACCTTCTCCAGAATCTGTTTGGTGAAGGCGTGCTCTCGGCGTCATTCATTCCCGAGTATTCCGGCTTGCTCGCGCGGGAGAACAAGGAAGACGCAACGAAGCTGGCGGGAGCCGTCATCGGAGCCCTCGCTCTCGTCGCAGCGATCATCGTCCTTATGGGCGTTCTTCTCGCGCCATACCTGGTTGGGCTGATTGCCCCGGGATTCACTGGAGAGCGGCGGGACCTGACGGTCCAGCTGACGCAGATTCTGTTTCCCGGCGCAGGCCTGCTTGTCTTTTCGGCCTGGTGTCTCGGAATTCTCAACAGCCACCGCAAGTTCTTCATCAGCTATACGGCGCCGGTCATCTGGAACATTGCGATGATCGCGGCGCTCGTCGGGTTTGGGGCCGGCCGGCCGCTTAAAGAGCTGGCCGTTATTATCGCGTGGGCGTCGGTGATTGGAAGCGCGCTGCAGTTCGCAGTTCAGCTGCCTATGGTTTTCAGGCTCGTTCCCGGTGTGCGGCCACTGCTGGACTTCAAGAGCCTGAGCTCCCGGGTAGTCTTCCGAAATTTCATTCCCGCGTTCATCAGCCGCGGTGTCGTTCAGATCAGCGCGTTCATCGACGCCTTCATCGCGAGCTGGTTGCCGGCCGGAGCCGTCGCCGCACTGGCAAACTCGCAAACACTTTACACGCTGCCCGTAAGTCTCTTCGGCATGGCGGTTTCGGCGGCCGAGCTTCCAGTGATGTCGAGTGCGGTTGGCACTCCGGAAGAGGTTGCGAGCTATCTGCGAGGCAGGCTCGATGGTGGACTCGAGAGAATCGCTTTCTTCATCGTTCCCTCGGCGGTTGCATTCCTGGCGCTCGGTGACGTGCTCGCCGCCATTCTCTTTCAATCGGGCAAGTTCACGCGTCAGGACAGCCTGTGGGTATGGCAGATCCTGGCGGGGTCAACGGTCGGGCTGCTCGCCTCAACCTGGGGACGCCTTTACTCGTCAACTTTTTATGCACTTCGCGATACGCGAACGCCGCTGAAGTTCGCGGTCGTTCGGGTGATCCTCACAAGCGTGCTCGGGCTGATCGCCGCGTTGTATCTGCCGAAGGCGCTCGGCCTTGATCCGAAGCTTGGAGTCGCAGGACTGACCGCAACTGCCGGCATAGCGGGATGGGTGGAGTTTTATCTGCTGCGCAGGTCCATGGCTCAGCGGATTGGTCCGACTCACGTCTCAGGCATCTACACGCTCAAGCTGTGGTTCTCGGCGGCGGTAGCAGCTGGTGCCGCCTGGGGCGTCAAGCTGACGCTCACTGGCGCGCATGGGCTCGTTTTTTCGATGCTCATTCTCGTGGCGTTCGGCATGGTTTATCTCGCACTTACCACCGCGCTCAAGATCAAGGAAGCCGAAGTGATGACGCGCCGAATTCTGCGCAGAGCGCGCTAACGTCCTCTCGATCGAACCAGTATTGCGACTGCTGGTATAATTAGAGGATATGAGCAGCATTCCGGACAGCGTGTCCGCCAAGCTGCCGCACCTGCCCGATGGACCCGGAGTGTATCTCTGGAAGGGCGGCGACGGCAGAATCCTTTATGTGGGCAAGGCCAAGCGCCTGAGGTCGCGCGTCCGCAGCTATTTCGCGCAAGATCACTATGAAAGCCCGAAGACCCGGCACCTCGTCAAGCAGATCGCCGATCTGGAGACGATCGTGGTGCCGTCGGAGGCGCACGCGCTGATTCTCGAGGCGAACCTCATCAAGGAGTACCGCCCGCGATTCAATATCGCTCTCCGCGACGACAAGTCTTATCCATACATCAAGGTGACCGTCCAGGAGGCGTTCCCGCGCGTATACGTCACCCGTCAGCTGCAGAGCGATGGCGCGCGCTACTTCGGCCCGTACACCGACGTAGGGCAGATGCGGCGCGCCCTGAACGTGGTGAAGCGAATTTTCACTGTTCGCTCGTGCAACTACGACATGCCGCGGGAAATGCCCGAGCGACCGTGCCTCGACTACTTCATCAAACGTTGTAAGGCGCCGTGCATTCTTGCCCAGAGCCAGGAAGACTACCGGGCGATGATCGACGAGGTGCTGCTTTTCCTCGATGGAAAGCCGCAGGAAGTCGCCCGTCGCATCCGCGATCGAATGGAGCATGCTTCAAACTCTCTCGATTTTGAACGGGCAGCCGAGTTGCGTGATGCACTGAGTCACGTGGCCCGAATGGAGGAGCCGACAGTTGTGTCGATGGTCGAGGGAGGCGATCGCGACATTATCGGATACGCCCGCGATGCCGATGACGCCTGCGTTGTCCTGTTGCGAGTGCGCGGAGGCAAGCTGTTGTCACGCGAGCACCGGTTCCTCGAGAACATCGAGGGCGAGGGAGACCCCGCAATCCTCTCGGCATATCTGGCCGGCAGCTACATCGCGATCAGCGATAAGGCACGCGATCTCCTGGTTCCGTTCGATTTTGAGGACCGCGATCTGCTCGAGCAGTCAATGGAGCATACACGCGTTCAGGTTCCACAACGTGGGCCCAGGCGTGAGCTCATTGAGCTCGGGCAGCAGAATGCCCGGCACCTGCTCGAGGAACTTCGCCTCTCGAGCGCAGAAGGGAGCATTCGCGCCGGCGACCCTGTGTATGAGCTCGCCCGGGAGATCGGCCTTCAGAAGCTCCCTCGCACGATGGTGTGCTTCGACATCTCCACCACTCAGGGCACGGATACCGTGGGATCGTGTGTCTGGTTCGAGAACGGCCGGGCGAAGCGCGGCGAATATCGCAAGTTCAAGGTGAAGACAGTTGAAGGCACTGACGACTTCGCATCGATGCGTGAGGTAGTTACCCGGTACTTTCAGCGCCGAATCAACGACGAAAAGCCTCTCCCCGACCTCGTCGTGGTCGACGGTGGCAAGGGTCAGCTTTCGTCGGCGCATGAGGCGTTGACCGCACTCGGGCTGGGTGATCGCCCGCTCATCAGTCTGGCGAAGCGCGATGAGGAAGTCTTCGTGTGGGGAAGAAGCGAGCCCGTAAGGATGTCCCGCCGATCGACGGCGTTAAGGATGCTTCAGCAGCTTCGGGACGAGGCGCACCGGTTTGCGATCACGTACAACCGCAAGCGGAGGACTATGCGAACCGTTACTTCGGAGCTTTTGAAGGTACCTGGGATCGGGCCGGTAAAGCGCCGCCTCTTGATCCAGGAATTCGGAAGTGTGCAGGGCGTTCGCGATGCCGGAGAAGAGGCAATTGCGAAGGTTCGGGGCTTCAACGCGGAGCGTGCGCGCAAGCTGCTGGAGACCCTCGCGGCGAACTCCCCCGTATAGGCGTAAACTACGGCAACGGTTCATTTTCGGCTCTCAGAGCTATAAATTACTTTAGCTATGGTCAGAGTCGCGCGCGTATACCCGGAAAGCATTGCGGATGAGATTGGAATAGTTCCGGGAACGGAGCTCATTTCAGTGAACGGTCGCGCGATTGCTGACTTCCTCGATTGGGAATTTTTGTCGGCCGAGGACGAGCTGGTTGTAGAAGCGCGCGAGCCTGATGGCGAAGCGGTCATCTACGAAATAGAGCGACCGGACGGCGAATCGTTGGGTCTGACTCTCGAGCCGCCGAACGTCCGCCGTTGCGCGAATCGCTGCGAATTCTGCTTCATCGAGGGACTTCCTCAGGGGCTGAGAAAAAACCTCTACATCCGCGACGACGACTACCGTCTTTCGTTCACGTACGGGAATTTCGCGACCCTGTCGAACGTCAAGGAAAAGGACATCGCGCGGATTCTGGAGTACCGGCTGTCACCGCTCTATGTGTCAGTGCATGCGACAAACTGGGAAGCGAGAAAGGTCCTTCTCAATAACCCGCGTGTCCCGAATATCGTCGACCAGCTCAAGCGACTCGCCGAAGGCGGGATTCAGTTTCACTGCCAGATGGTCGTCGTACCAGGCCTGAACGACAAGGCAATCCTCGAGGAGTCGCTGAGCGACCTCTGGAATCTGGGAGACGCTGTCATCTCGGCCGCGGTCGTGCCAGTGGGATTGACTCAATTCTCGCACCTTTACAGTGGCGAGTCGATGAACGCGGGAAAGGCAAAAGAGCTGATCGCGCAGGTCGATCACTGGAGTGCCCGAGCCCGTAAGGAAAGAGATGGCGACACGTGGGTCTTCGGATCTGACGAGCTCTACCTGCTCGCCGGTGTCGAGCTTCCGGGTCCCGATCACTATGGCGAATTCGCGCAGATCGAGAATGGAATTGGCTCGATCACGCAGCTCAGACTTCGTGTAAGCGAAGGCCTGAGCGAGCTGCCGAGACTCGACGGCCTGCGTATCGGCATCGTGACCGGAAAAGCGATGGCGCCGCTGATGCCGGACCTGCTCGACAAGATCTCCGCGAGGACCGGCGCAAGGTTCGAAATGATACCCACCGAGAACACTCTTTTCGGTCCAACGATTACAACCGCCGGCCTGCTGGTCGGCGCTGACATAGCCCGTGCTCTTGCGGGCAGAACAGACCTCGACCTCGCCCTCATACCGGCAGAGTCGATTAACGAAGACCGCATCTTTCTCGATGACGTGTCCTTCGACGAGCTGAGGGAAACTTTCCCGATGCCGGTACATCCGTCGTACGATTTCATTGACATTCTTGGCAGCGAAGAACTCGCGGTAGCAGCATGAATATTCCAGTAGTCGCCCTCGTAGGGCGCCCCAACGTAGGCAAGTCGGCCCTCTTCAATCGCATCGTCGGAGACGGCAGCGCGATTGTCAGTGGCCAGGCAGGCACCACCCGCGATCGTCATTTTGCGCGGGCAGAATGGAACGGACGTCAGTTCTGGCTCGTCGATACCGGCGGCCTTCTCGACGATCCCCATCTTCCAATGGATCTCGAGATCCGTCGTCAGGTCATCGAGGCAATCGGTGAATCCGATCTCCTGATGCTCGTCGTCGACGCGAAGGCGGGACTTCATCCTAGCGACTCGAAAGTAGTTGATCTTCTGCGCGAGTCGCGGAAGCCGTGGGTCCTCGTTGCCAACAAGGTTGACGATCCCACCTCAACCGATTTCTACGAGTTCTACGCGCTCGGCGCCGGGGATGTCATTCCCGTATCGGCCGTGAACGGAAAGAACTCGGGCGACATGCTCGACGTCGTCGTAAATCAGATTCCAGTCGCTGAAGAAGAAGTGTCTGAAGCCCTGAAGGTCGCGGTCATCGGCCGTCCGAACGTCGGCAAGTCATCGCTTGTAAACCGCCTGCTTGGCGAAGAGCGCCTCGTCGTCAATGACGAAGCCGGGACTACTCGGGATGCAATCGACACTCCAATGAACTATCACGGCCGCGAGGTCGTGTTCATCGACACGGCCGGTCTTCGTCGTCAGGCACGCGTTGACGATGGAATCGAATTCTATTCCTCGCTTCGCGCACGTCGTGCGATTGAACGGGCAGACATCTGCGTGCTAGTGATTGACGCTACGCTAGGCCTCCACAACCAGGACCTCAAGATCACGGCTCTGGCGTGGGAAGCAGGGAAGGGACTGGTGGTTGTCGTGAACAAGTGGGACCTGGCCGAGAAGGAGACCAACTCGGCGTACAAGTTCGAGAAGGACGCGGGCGAGAAGGCGCCATTCCTCAAGTTCGTCCCATTCATATTCACGTCGGCGCTTACCGGCCAGCGGGTCACCAAAATTCTCGACACGATCATGAAGGTCGATGAAGAGCGGAAGAAGCGGATCTCGACGTCGCAGGTGAACTCAACCCTCGAGCAGCTCCTTGCTCGTCGTCAGCCGCCGCAGGCAGCCGGTCGTGAAGTGAAGCTGAATTACGCAACCCAGGTGGAGACGACACCGCCCATGATCGCAGTTTTCGGGAACAATCCGGATCTGGTTCAGGAGCATTACATCCGTTACCTGCACAATGGATTTCGCGAGGCCTGGGGCTTCACCGGCAGTCCGCTTCGGATCGTGATGCGACGGAAGTCATCGGCTTCAGCACCGGCGTAAGTGAATCCATATCTCGGGCTCCTGATATCGTACCTTGCGGGCTCGATACCCTTCGCCTATCTGGCTGGAAGGGCCAAAGGTGTCGATCTCAGAAAGCATGGATCAGGGAATCTCGGGGCAACTAACGCAATCAGGGTACTTGGCCCGCGCATAGGCGGTCTGGTTTATCTGGGTGACACGCTGAAGGGAATGCTCCCGCCTCTGCTGCTCGGGCCGAGAGTTGATTCACTGCATCCGGAGCTGTGGGCAATCGGATTCGGATGCGCGGCAATTCTTGGGCATGTCAAGCCGATATTCCTGTTGGGGAAAGGTGGCGGGAAGGGCGTAGCGACAGCAGGTGGCGTTTTCTTCGGGCTCGCGCCGATTCCGGCGTTGATTGCGCTGGCGGGTTTCGTGATCACGGTCGCGGCAACTCGCTACGCAAGTCTTGGGTCGATAGTCGCTGCGATACTACTTCCAACGATGATCTTCTTTTTTCACGGCGGGCTCACTGCACTTTTCGTCATCAGCGTGGCGATAGGACTGTTCGTGATCTACATGCACCGCACCAATATCGAGCGGCTCAGAAACGGAACCGAGCCGAAAGTGACAAGAAAAAAGACCGAGGCGCAGCCGGCATGACTCGCTGTGCTGTAATCGGAGCTGGCGCGTGGGGCACCGCGCTAGCCAACCTGCTCGCCAGGAATGGGCATGAGGTTGCCGTCTGGGCATACGAGTGGGACGTCGTCGAGACCATCAACCGATCACGCCAGAACCGTCGATTCCTCGCTGGGCACCAGCTATGCGACACGCTTCGCGCGTACAACGGAGTCGCTGACGCATTGAAGGGCGCAGAGCTTGTGACCTTTGCAACGCCATCCCACGTGCTGCGGTCGATCGCCAGGGCGTCGAGGGATCTGATTCCCGCAGGCACTCCAGTGGTCGTAGCATCGAAAGGAATCGAGCAGGAGACACTTTCCCTGATGACCGACATCATCGTTGAGGAAATTCCTGAATCGATCGTCGTAGCGTTATCGGGACCCAGCTTCGCCACCGAGGTAGTGGCGCAGCAACCTACCGCAGTTGTCGCCGCGTCCGCAAATGCCGACGCTGCGCTCCTGGCGCAGACTGCATTCAGTTCCGTTCATTTCCGCGTCTACACCCAGTCGGATATAACGGGCGTTGAAATCGGCGGGTCACTGAAGAACGTGATGGCTGTCGCGACTGGAATAGCCGATGGCCTTGGACTTGGATTCAACGCGCGGGCAGCACTGATTACCCGCGGACTTGCAGAGATGACGCGGCTTGGCGTGAAGCTTGGCGCGGATCCCGCAACATTGTCGGGTCTCGCTGGACTGGGCGACCTCGTCCTCACCTGTACTGGAAGCCTGAGTCGAAATCGGAGCGTCGGTGTCGAGGTGGGAAGGGGAGTACCGCTCGATGAGGTTCTTGCCGGCCGGGAGACTGTCGCAGAGGGAGTCGTGACGACGCGAAGTGCGCATGCGCTAGCTGCGCGGGAGAAAGTCGAAATGCCAATTGTCGATGCGGTGCATCGAGTCCTGTTCGAGAATCAGCCGGCGCGCGACGCCATCGGGGCTCTCATGACGCGCGAGCTCCGATCGGAGACTGACTGATGGCTACAGCCGAGCCGATTCGCGAATTCTTCTCCATGGGTGATGTGTGCAACCTCACCGATCTCAAGCCGCACGTTCTGCGGTACTGGGAAAGTCAGTTTCGATTTCTGCACCCGGCAAAGAATCGGTCGGGCAACAGAGTGTATCAGCGGCGCGAGATCGAGCTGATCATGCTCGTTCGCCAACTGCTTTACACCGAGAAGTACACGATCGACGGCGCGCGCCAGAAAATCGATGAGTACAAGAAGAGCGGTGAGCTGCGCAGCGTCGCGCGTGCTGCACTCGACATGCAGACCGTTGAATCGCTGGAGGCTGAGCTCAAAGCCATCGCCGCGATCCTCGACGGAGAAGAGCCGGAAGAATGAGCAGAACAGTCGTCATCCTGCCGGCGCTGAATGCCGAAACGACGCTTGGGCCGGTCGTCAAGGGACTCAGGAAATACGTGCCTGATGGCTACATCGTCGGTGTCAACGACGGCTCAGAAGACGGTACCGCTTCTCTCTTGAGGTCTGTGTGTGACCGCGCAATCGACTTTCCGGTGAACAAAGGGAAGGGTGCTGCGCTCCAGGCGGCCTTTGCTGTCGCGCGCGAGCTCGACTGCAGCGAAGTGCTGACGATCGACTCTGATGGACAACACGATCCGGCGTTCGCGCCGTCGGTTCTCGCGGCGCTCGAGTCCTGCCATATCGCAATCGGCACGCGCGACCTGACAGGCGAGCAAATGCCGAAGCACCGCCGAGTGGCAAACTTCCTGTCGACCACCGCAACGCGATTGGTTTCGGGCGGCGCGGTGAATGACAGCCAGTCTGGATTTCGCGGAATTCGCAGGGAAGTGATCGACGAAATTCACGCTGTCGGCGACAGGTATGAGTTTGAAACTGACTTCATCATTCGCGCTGCGCACGCCGGCTTCTGCATAACGAATGTCCCCATTTCAACTATCTATGGCCCGCCCAGCTATTTCCGTGAGGTCAAGGATGCCATGCGCGTGATCGGCGTGCTGTGGTCACACAGATCCGGGGCTTTTTCCAAGCCGGTCCCGAAACCCGTTGCGCTATCGCGCGAGGATAGTTGATGCGACTTCTTTGTACGAACGACGATGGATTTCTTGCTCACGGACTGAAGTGCCTTGTTGCGGCGGCCGAGCCCCTGGGCGAAGTGACAATAGTGGCACCAGACCGCGAGCAGAGCGCGACGAGTCACTCGCTGACGCTGCACCACCCGGTGCGGCCGATCAAACGCGGCGAGCGAAGGTGGCAACTCGACGGAACCCCGACAGACTGCGTGATGCTCGCAGTCGAGGCGTTGATGCCGGAGCGCCCCGATTTCGTGTTGAGTGGTGTCAACCACGGTCAGAACATGGGCGAAGACGTTCTGTATTCGGGAACGGTCGCGGCGGCAATGGAAGGAATCTCGATTGGAATTCCGTCGATAGCCATTTCTTTTGCCGGTGGGGATCTTCGTGCTGACGTCTCGATGCTCGATGATCAAATCGATCTGCTGACCGACCTGCTTCGTCACCTGACGTCGCTGCCGTCGTTTCCTCCGAACACGCTGTTGAACGTCAACATTCCTCCCGTTACGCGGTCCGAGAACAAGGGAGTTCGACTCACGAGGCTTGGTCAGCGAGTTTACTCCGACTCCATCAAGAGAATGACCGACCCGTGGGGAAGGGAGATCTTCTGGATTGGCGGAGGGTCTATCGAATGGTCGGGTCCCGAGGATTCTGATTTCATGGCTGTTCGCGAGGGCTACATCTCGGTGACGCCCCTGCACCTGGACGTGACTCATCACGCCATGCTGCACGATCCGGGGTCGTGGTGGCTGGAGCAGTAGACCCGCAGGAATATCGAGGCGCACGCCGCCGCCTCGTGGAAACTCTGCAGGCACAGGGTATCCGCGATCTTTCTGTTCTTCATGCGATAGACTCAGTCCAGCGGCACCTGTTCGTTCCTACAGGGGTCAGGCACCGCGCCTATGAGGATTCGGCGCTGCCCATCGGCAACGGGCAGACTATCTCCCAACCGTCCATCCACGCGCGCTATTTAGAGTTGCTGAAGCTGAAGGGAACCGAGAAGGTACTCGAGATCGGCACGGGGTCCGGCTATCAGACAGCGCTTTTGTCCAAGCTGGCTTCCCAGGTCTTCTCGATCGAGCGCATTGCACCGTTGCTCGACAAGGCCAGGGAAGTCTTACAGGAGATGAAAGGCGCGAACAACATTTCGTTCATGCTCGGCGACGGCACGCTGGGATGGAGGCAGTACGGGCCCTACGACGCGATTCTGGTTGGCGCCGGGGCGCCGGAAATTCCGGCTGCATACACCGAACAGCTCGCAGACGGCGGGAGACTTTTGATTCCGCTTGGCGATCGCGACGAGCAGGTATTGCATTTGATCACGAAGAAAGGATCTGAATTGATAGAGGAGAAGGTCGCGCCCGTTCGATTCGTTCCGCTCGTCGGCAAGCACAGCTGGGAAAGTTGATCATACATCCACCGTTCGTCGCTCCAGGGTCAACGCCATCTCCGGTGAGTGTGCATTCCGCGACGCTGCCATCGATACAGGAATTCCTCGATGACCTGCCGTCGATAGAGGAATTTGTCGATGACAGGCCCGTCGAGCTGCCGCCGATCGCAGATTTTGTCGCGGATGGTTTCCGAGCTGAAGCTCCTCGGCAGACTCGCGATGGCGACTGGTTCGAGCAGGAAGAGCATGACGCTGACGGCTGGGCTGTCGCGGGTTGGCAGGACTTCGACTGGACGGGAGCTGCCAGGCTGGGTGCACGGTCTCAGATAACGGACGAAGCGAATAGCGCCTGGGACACGCTGGACTGGAGTGACGTTCCGGTGCGCACACCTCAGTCGACAAATCGGGTTGACACCGCGTCACCGTCGGCCGATGAAGTTGCGCGGGCGCTGGACGGAATTGCTCAGCGCATCAGGTCGGGCGAGCTCGTGTTAGATCAGCTCAGTGAAACGCAGCCCGAGGCGGCGATGGCAGCCGCGCTGGCGACGCTCATGCGGATGCGCGACTGATCTGATGGCGTCGCTGCATGTTCAGGTAAAGGGAAGAGTTCAGGGAGTCGGGTTCAGGTGGTTCGTCCGGGTTTCGGGGCGGCGCCTCCAGCTTTCCGGCTGGGTGAAGAACCGGCCCGATGGGAGCGTAGAGGTCGCTGCATCCGGGTCCGAGGACAGGCTGGCGGAGTTGAGAAAGCTCGTGCACCGGGGCCCCGACGGGGCCGAAGTTGCCGAGGTTGTTGATCTCGAGGAGATCAGCAACGATCTGGATTATCCGTTTGCCATGAAGAAATGAACGGGGCAGGAGCAGGTCGCGGGTCGCATCTAAAGTATCTGGTGATTAACTTGGCTCGGGTGCGCCCCCGTAGCTCAGGTGGATAGAGCAGCGGTTTCCTAAACCGTTGGCCGGGTGTTCGAGTCACCCCGGGGGCATCAACCTCCGTTCATTATCAAATAAACGAAAAATGACATCACCTCTTTCTCAGTCAGACACGACCGAATCCATGATGGACTGGTTCCAGCTTCACAGCCGTGAAGTGACATGGGGCTCGGTGGCCGTGATCGCCCTGGTTGCCGGCGGTTGGTTCTACAACCGGTCGCAGGAGCTCAAGGCGACACGCGCCGAAACGGCATATTTTGCGGCTCAGCGGTCGGTGGTCTCGGGCAATCTTCCGCTGGCGGAATCGGACCTCAAGAAGATGATCGCTCGTTATGACGGGACACCGGCGGCCACCGAGGGCAAGCTGGCGCTGGCTCAGGTTCTTTACGAGCAGAAAAAATATCAGGCGGGCATCGACGTGCTGAAAGGCGGGTCCAAGGCCGGCGACTACACGTCGTCGGTTCACGCTGTGATGGCCGGCGGCTACGAGCAGTTGAAGAAGTTCAAGGAAGCCGGAGCCGAATATCAGGAGGCCGCAAAGGCGGCCAGATTCGACCCGGATCGCCAGAGATACGAGGCCCTGGCCGCGAACGCGTATCTGGCCGGCGGCGACTCTGCGAAGGCGAAAGAGATCTGGACGGCCTTGGGGGCCGACTCCAAAGGGACGGTCGCCGGTGAGGCTCGCGTGAGGCTTGGCGAACTGGTCGCGGTGCCGGAACCTCGCAACTGAAACCCCGCCGAAGGGCAGTATCCTGACTGGCGCCACTAAGGCGCCGGTTTTGTATCCGGGATCGTTTTAACGGGTTCAGACAACAGCATATAATATATGTTATGTAAACTACTATACGTGGATAAGTGTGGAGAACCGATTTGCCTCCATCTGCCTCTGTGAGCTAACCCCTTTGGTGGTAGTACTTTGGGATATGTTTGCTCGACAAAATGTCACCTGACGCCCGTTCCGGCCTCAAAACACCGCCCCGCTCGGGATCTGCTTCGCGAAATGTCGCGATCGCTGGCGCCAGGCCGCCGAAAAGCGGAACTAACTTACCGCTGAGACGCTGAGAAAACTGCGAGGCCGCTGAGGATGCGGAACATCCAATTAAGGGAACTGCGGGAAACCGCTGAGGATGCGGAACATCCAATTAAGGGAACTGCGGGAAAGACCGTAGTTCCCCTTATTTTTTGCCGTTCCGATTTCTCAGCGGCCTCGCCTTTCCCTCAGCGTCTCAGCGGTAAGTCGGTTCTGATGTTCGTCGCGCTCAGCTGAGCGACAAATCCCGAAGCTCGCCAGAAAACACAATCTCGGCCGACCCCCGAAGCGACGGATACCAGAGGCTGCCTTCGCGGTGAACCTTGACCGTCAGGGTCCGGCCTGACCTGGTCCTGAGCGACACGGGCGATATGGCCCTGCCCCATTCGACGAGCAGGATTCCGCTGGCCACGGCACCGGTCCCGCAGGCGAGTGTCTCGCCCTCCACGCCCCGTTCGTAGGTCCTCATCGTCCAGGCGTCGCCGGCCTCCGAAAGGAAGTTGACGTTCGCTCCGTCTCTCAACGATTTGTCCCGTCGGATCCGGGAACCGCGTCCCAGGATGTCTGCCGTTTCGACATCTGCGTCGATGATGACGACGTGCGGCACGCCGGCTCGCGAAAACCCGAGCGCCTGTTCGCGCTCGAGTCGCGGGATGGCCGAGACCTCCAGTTGGACCTCTGAAACCGGCGCCAGATCGATCTCCGGCAACCCATCCGACATCCTGGCGGCGATGACGCCGGCATCGGTCTGGATGGATATCTCCGGTGCCGAGACGATCCCGAGCTCGTTGGCGAGCCGCGTGGCGCACAGCGTCGCGTTGCCGCAGAGCTCGCCAAGCGAACCGTCACTATTGTAGTAGCGAATTGAAAATGACTCGTCGGAACCGGGCGTGAGGAAAACGACGCCGTCGGCGCCCACCCCGGTCCCACGGGCGCTCAGAGCCCGAATCGCATCGGGGTTTTCCCACCCCGCCAGGTCGCCGTCCGCTGCGTCAAAAAAGACGAAGTCGTTGCCCGACCCGCTCATCTTGTAAAATCGGCGATTGTCCATCAGACCCGTCCCGTGATTCCCCACCAGCGGAGGCGCCAAACCATCCAGACCGCCTCGCGCACGATGCGCTTCGACATCTTGCTCGAGCCCTCAGTCCTGTCTACAAAAACAATCGGAATTTCCTTGATGCGGAATCCCTTCTTCCAGGCGCGGAACGTCATTTCGATCTGGAACGCGTAGCCGTTGGAGCGAACGTCCGCCAGGTCTATCGCCTGCAGAACTTCTCTCCGGAAGCACTTGAAACCTCCGGTGGCGTCGAAAATAGGCACGCCCGTCAGCGTCCGCGCGTAGATATTGGCGGAATAGCTGAGGAACAGCCGGCTCATCGGCCAGTTCACCACGTTCACCTGCCCGTTCTGATACCTCGACCCGAGAACGAGATCAGCATCCTTGATTGCGACAAGAAACTTCGGAAGCATTTCCGGCGCGTGCGAGAAGTCCGCATCCATCTCGAAGATAAATGAGTAATCGCGCTCGAGGGCCCACTTGAACCCGGCGAGATACGCGGTCCCGAGCCCCAGCTTCGACTCACGGTGAAGCACGTGGACCCTCGGCTCGGATTCAGCGATCGCGTCAACCAACGCTCCCGTCCCGTCCGGCGAGCCGTCGTCGACGATCAGGACGTCGATAGACGAATCCTGGGAAAGCACAGCCGAGATGATTTTGGCTGCGTTTTCCTTCTCGTTGTACGTCGGGATGATGACCAGAGACCTTTCAGGCAATCCGCTTTCTCTCCTGTACTGCGCCAGCAATGATGAGAACCACCGACACGAGGACGGCGATTAGAGTGACGAGTTTTCCGCGGCCGTATGTGGCATTGTCGAACCAAAGCTCGACATTGCGGGCGCCCTCCGGGAGTTGGACACCCGTCAGGACATAATCGGCGCGTCCGATTCGAGCCGGCCTGCCGTCAACCCTGGCGTGCCAGCCCGGATAATAATTCTCCGACACCAATAATGCTGAACCTGAAGGCGCCCGGTCTGACAATGTGATCGAGATCTTGCCTGGTTCATAGTGCGTGACATTCGCCTTCATGGGCAGCGGGATTGGCAACACCTTGAGTGACCCAGGGCCCTCGACTGGCGCATCCGACGCAAACAAGGCCGCGGATCTGACGTTGAATCCCGGATGCAGCATCGTTTCCTTGACCGCACCGTCGTCCGACTTTACGATGGCGGGCGTGACCCAGGCAAACGGGTTCTCACCCGGAAGCCGGTAAAGATAGACTTCCGTGCCCGCAGCATTCTTTACAGGGCCGATAACCCGAACTGCCCCCTTGAAGACCCCGGCCGCCTGGGCCGAGTTGGCGAGGAGATAGCGAATGTTGAGCAACTCCCACATTCGCGGATTGAGCACTTGCTGGAAGCTCTGATCCTTGTCGAGCAAATCGTTGTATCGGCCAAGTTGATTGCCGTGATAGCCGAGTACACCGCGGACGCCGTGAATCATCAGACCATCCGCGTCGAGATCTACGTCCCGATACGGAAATTCCTCGAGCGCCATGACGAGGACGCGTGACGGTTCCTGATCCGCCTTTACCCGGTCAATCGCTGCGTTCGATTTGAAGATCACCGACGCCGGCTCGGAGAACATCCAGTAGTTCTTCATTATCGTCCACGAGTCGACAGCGGCAAAGAATGCCAGCGCCCATCCCGCGGCGGAGATCGAAATCTTCCCCTTCTTGTAAATCGCAATTAGCCCGACGGCCACGGCGACGAATGCGAATGACCGCCATGCTCCGTAAACAACCGCTCCGGCATTGGCGTTCACTGCATCGAGCACGTCGTCGGGCGCCATGGCGCGGGCGAAATCAGTGAGCACTCCCGTTGTCGCCGCTGCAGCGATCAAGACAGCGACAAACAGCCAGGCGAACCCAAACTTGTAGCTCAGCTCGCGCGTGAGCACGCGCTCGACTCCCGCCGCGGCAAGAACGGAGATACCCATCATTCCGACGAAGAACACTGTCGCCGGCGCACGGAAATACTTCGTGCCCGGAACTATCGCGTATGGGATCCGATAGAACGGGGTGTCTCCCCCAAGAGCCCAAAGCAGTGCGATCACCACCGTGACCGCCCAGAAAAGAAGAAATCCTTTTCTCGGATCCCTGTTCAATCGTGAGAACGCGGCGGTCGCGAACAGCAACGCGGTCGCACCCAGATAATCGCTATGAAGGTGGATTGCGTTCTCGCCCCAGTAGCCTTCGATCATCCCGCTGAACTGCGGCAGATAGGCGTCGAACAATTCCTTGAGGGGCCACGCGTACGAGACGGCTGTCGCGTAGTCAGCCAATCCACCTGCACGCGGACTCCACGCTACGTACTCGCGCACCGGGAGATACTGAATTGCGCCGATCAACAATCCAAGCGCCACTGAGCCGAGGGCGTACGCCAGTCGAATGACAACCTGGCGCCCGGTCAAGTCTCCGCGCCTGACTGCGGAAACACCAAGATGAATAGCGAACGCAGCGCTCGACAGCAGCAGATACTGCAGCAGCTGAGGATGCGGACTCAGCACGGCCAATCCGATCACGAGCGCAAGCGCTCCCCACGCCCACCTCCGCCCGTCGCGGACCGCCAACGTGAGCATCCAGAGCGTGAGCGGAAACAGGGCGCTTACGAATAGCTTTCCATCGTGCCCTGGCGAAACCAGCGACGCAAGATTGCCGCTCATCATGTAGGCGACGCCGGCAAACAGCGCTGGATAGAATCCGAATCCGCTGGACCGGATGAAGTAGTAAGTGAGAACGCCGGCAGCAAAGAGATGCAGCATGAACCCCCACGTCATCGCCACGTCTGTCGGCAAAACCAGGCGAAGGAGGAACGTCGGGTAGAAAATGTCACCGTGCATGGCCGCGATGTACGGCATGCCGCCGAAGATGTACGGATTCCACTGTGGGAATCCGTGGGTTGCTCTCAGTACGCTTGCTCCGAACTCACGGAAGGCGTATCCGGCGACGTATTGATCGCTGTTGGAGCTGGCGAGGAAACGGCCGGCGAACGCAGGATAGCCGAGCGCGACAGTGCAAATCGCGTAAAGCAGCGACGCGCACAGCCCACCCCGGTTTGGACCTGCCGCTCCGACCATCGCGCGTGTGACGGGCGGGATCACGGGGGGCAATAGCTGTCCCGACGTATCGGCTGACTGCTCTTTCATGGACTTGGACGCGACGCGGGTTTATGAATGGCAAGAAAGAACAAGCCTGGAAGGAGCTCGAGCACCGTCAGCCAGAGCCGCGAGGCAATCGCGACCGCCAGAGCGTCAGGCCGGCTGGCCTGACCAAGCTTCACCATGCCGGTGACAAGAGCGCTCTCGCGCACAACTGCTCCTCCGGGCGCGAATAGAGCCAGGAATCCTATTATGTACGATGCGGCGTAAACTGCGATGTACGAGAGAACGCCGCCAGCGGCCGACCCGAGAATTCCGCGAACAAAAAACTGAAATGCGATACCGTAAGCGATCCATGAGATGACGGACCGCAAGGCCGCTATCCACACCGTATTAGCTGCGATCCGCGGAAGCTGAATGTCTTTGCCTGTAGCCGAGGACGCCATGCGGGCCGCGATGGGCAGCAGTCTCGGAGCCGCCGCTACAGCGGCGACCACAATTATCAGGACGAGGACCGCCAGCAACGGCTGGTCGATAACCTGCGAGCCTGCTGCGAGCACGACACCAACCCCCGCTGCAATAGTTACGAGCTGCATGAGGACAGACGATCCGGCTGCCGTCATCGGCGAAACGGATTCGTTCTTTGCCATCACGGTCATGGCCGCAATCGACCAGACTTTTCCCGGCACATATTTGCCAAGATTCGACACGAACCAGATTCTTGCCGCGACTGGAAACGACAGAGTTTCTCCCGACGCGATGATCACCTGCCGCCACGTTTCTATCAGGAGCAGATACGTCAGAAAGACGACCAGCGTTCCGAGAGCTATCCAGGACCAGCCGATGTCGAGCGTTGCGATCGTGTCAGCTGCCTGTCTCCATTGGCCGTTGAGGGCGCGAACTGCCGACCAGATGATGACTGCCGCGAAAATCCATTGCGCGGCGACGAACGCCCTACGTCGGTTGTTCGTCAAGAACCCGCTGGTAGATGCCAGCATATTGTCGAGCGGCTGATTCGGGCGCGAAGGCGGAGAGGGCGAAAATCCTTCCGGCTTTGCCGAGATCGGCGGCTTCCTCAGGGCGATCCATGACTCTGTCGAGTGCCTTGGCCAGCTCCATCGGATCCGCAGGAGTTACGAGGATCCCCGTCTTGTCATCCTGGATGACGTCGACGAGTCCACCTGACCTGAACGCGATGACGGGCGTTTCACAAAGCAATCCTTCCGCGGCAACGAGCCCAAGTCCTTCGTCAATCGACGGAACGACGAGCGCCGTGGCGCTTTGATACAGTCTCACGAGGTCCGGCTGCTTCAGCTGGCCCATCCACGCGATACGGTCGGAAACGCCAAGCTCGACTGCGAGCGCACGTAACTCCGATTCGAGGGGACCAGCGCCAACCACATCGAGCAGCGCATGTTGGCTCGTTTTGGCGAGTGCACGTATCAGGTGCTCCAAACCTTTCTGTCGATTAAGACGGCCGGCAAACAGAAATCTATTTTTCTCGCGGAATGATCCGGGAATGAATCGCTCAGTAGCGACAGGCATTGGTGCGACCATCGGCGGAGCAACTGAAATCAGGCTGGCGACTTCGGACGACAGCCAGCTCGACACGGTCGTCACTTTCGAAGAGCTGTTCAATACTTTCCTGAACATCGGCCGGCTCATGCCGAGCTTCTTCGCAATGCGGACGTCGGTGCCGTGGAGCGTCGTAACAAGCGGCTTATGCGACAGCGACGAAAGCCACGTTCCGACTACGCCGCTCGGAAACCACCAGTGAGCGTGGATCAGGTCGGGATCGAAGCTTCTACGCGCGCCCACAGCCCGGACGAAATCAGACCCAAAGAAACCGACGAGCGCCAGACGCGCGCTCCACGAAGTCGCGACGTCGTTGGCCATGTTTCCGGTGTACGCGAGCTTTTCATACTTTCGCGGCGCGTACCTGAATCGCTCGACCGTTATGCCGTCGATCTCGTCTTCGGTCGGGACCCCCTCAGCGGCCGGGGCGACGACATGCACCTTGATGTCCTCGTCGCGAAGTGCAACGGCCAGGCGAAGGATGAACGACCCTGGCGCGTCCCCGGGAAAACGCGGGAACGAATGCGTTAGGAATAGGACTTTCAATTTCAGCGTTTGAGAAGCGTATCTGGTCCGTGCGCGATCTCTTCGATCCGGGCACGAAGCTCCCGGGTTTCAGCGCGCTGTGCGGCGACGAGTTCACCAATGAAGCCGGTCGAGAAGAAAACGCTGCCAAGTATCAGGCAGGTTTGAATGAGAGTCCAGACGGCCCTGATGCCTTCGCCCTTTGCAAAGAGGAAGACAAGAGCGACGAGCCCGGCAATCACGCCAACGAGAAACAAGGCAGCTCCCAGCATTCCAAAAAGAAGCAAGGGCTTTTTGGCAAACCGAAGCTCGAACCACACGGCAAGCATGTCGATCACGCCGACAGGAATGCGCCCGATTCCAAATTTTGATTTTCCCGCGGTGCGAGGATAGAGCGGTACGGGCACTTCGGAAACCGTGAATCCCTGCGCGACCGCCATCACGATCATGTACCGGTGCCAGTCAGGTCTCGCTGGAATCGCCTCCATCACTTCCCTTCTGTATGCCTTGACGCCGTTCAGGTCCCGCACTGGAACCTTGAACAGCGAGCGGCTCAGCCGGTTGTAAATACCGGACACGAACGCCTTTTCGTACTCGCCCTGTTTGTAGCCTGTCACCATGTCTGTGGCGCCTTCTAATATTGGCTGGACGAGACGTGGAATGTCTTCGGGCTTGTATTGAAGGTCGGCAGGATAGAAGACGAGCACACTTCCGCTCGAATTCAAATATCCAGTCCTCAACGACTCGGCGATTCCCCTGCGAGCGCGATGTCGCACCGCGTGTAGAAACGGATAACGGTTCACGAGCGACTCGAGAACTGACCATGTCGCGTCGATAGATCCGTCGTCGACGACTACTACTTCGTAAGTGCCTGGCGTGGATGCAAATGCTTGAGCAGCCTGCTCCATGAACGCTGGAAGATTTTCTGCTTCATCCTTGGCCGGGACGAGCACACTCACAGTCGGCAACTGCACCGGCCGCGATTCCCTTGCCGGTGACAGCGACACCATCAGGCTCGAGTCTGCGATCTCCGGCCGGCTGGCGGTCATATCCGCTTGCGCATTCTCGCGGAAAGAACTCCGAGCTGGTCGCGATATTTTGCGACGGTGCGGCGCGCAATTTGAACTCCGCTCTCACGCAGGATGTTGACGATTGCCTGGTCGGTGAGCGGATGCTTTGGATCTTCTTCCTGAACGAGCTTCTCGAGCTGCGCCTTGATGCCGCGCGCGGAGACATCCTCGCCCTCCGACGTAGCAAGTCCCGATGAGAAGAAGAACTTGAGCGGCAGGACGCCGCGCGGAGTCTGGACGAACTTCTCGTTCGTAACTCGACTCACTGTCGACTCGTGCATGTTGATCACTTCGGCCACTTCGCGCAGTGTCAGGGGCTTGAGGAACTGAACGCCCTTCTCAAAGAATTCGCGCTGCCTGTCGACGATGTAGTTCATCACCTTGAGCATCGTCTGACGACGCTGCTCGATGGCCTGAATCATCCAGTTTGCG
>DATLDF010000029.1:0-12370 GCA_035525975.1 Gemmatimonadaceae bacterium | reverse complement strand
CCTTCAACGGAACGGTGAACTCCCCATATCAAATGGTCGGGACATTAAGCGGACCTACTCTCCCGGAACAGGCAGTAGTCTTCGACCGGCCGATGCCTTGAGGTACGCCGTCCGGGTCTGCGCGATAGCGGCGGGCTTGCTCGCAGCGCTGTCGCGCACCGGAGCTGCGCAGAGCGACTACAGGAATCTCGAGGCGGGTCGCCCGCTCAGGGTAACCGACGCGACCCCGACCGAGCGTTATTCGCTCGACCTGGATCTCACGACACTGCGCGTCGAGCGCCTTTCGTTGGGTCGGTACCGCCTCCAGTACGAGCCGAGGATCGCGTACGGAATCATGCCGCGGACGGAGGTTTCCTTCAGGATGCCTTCTTTCTATAGAGAGCGGAGCATCTCACCGCGTGGAGGCGTTGCCGGGCTGGGAATCGGCGGCGAGTACCAGCTGTTGATGGAGCGACAGGCTATTCCTGCCGTAGCCTTGTCTGCGGAGGCGTTCATTCCAACCGGACCAAATGCACTTCGCACGTCGTATTCAGTGAAAGGCATCGTTACGAGAAGCTTTGCTCCGGGACGTCTCCACCTGAATGCGAGCTACGGCACATTCGCAGTACGGAAGGCGGTTGAGGGGGTGCTGGCGCCGCCGGTAATTGACGGTCCGTGCGATTTCATGATTCCAGAGACAGGCCTGTCCCTGAGGGCGTTCTGCATGGCGCCGAACAATTCGCGGCAAGCTTCCGCTGCCGTGGATGACCCGGCCATCGTGACAAAAAACCGCTGGCTCGCCGGCGCTGGAGTCGATAAGTCCTTCGCGCTAAGCTCGTTCCTGATTGCGGCTGATGTCGTCGTCGAGAAGTATGAAGGCATCGGCAGGGCAGCAGACTGGACGGCGGAAGCGGGAATCAGAAAGCAGTTCACGCAGCTCATCGTTCTCGATTTCGCTGCCGGGCGTAGACTCACGGGGATCAGCAAGGCCTGGTTTGCGACGGCCGGGTCGACGGTCACGATGTCGCTCAAACGATGAGGTACACGCGTCGCGGTCTCGTCGTCGCCGTGATGACGATCAGTTCGGCCAGCTCGCTCAGCGCTCAAGGACCGAAGTACTACGAGCAGACATACCTGCGGGCAGAACACAACTGGGCGTTTCGGGACAAGCACCCGAATGCAGACCGGCTGTTCAATGCGTTTGACTACGGCCATGCGATTCTCTACGAAACCCTGTGGAGACAGCCAACGGCGCAAACGTCGGAGCTCGACGACAAGCAGTTCCGGTTCATTACTACCGACCTTCTCGTTCGTCCGCCGCGGGTAATGCTGGACGAATCGGCAATCGGCCCGGAGTGGGTGAAGCTCGCGCCGGAAGCAGTGATGATGTTTGAGTGGGCGCACATGCTTCACCGGCAGCTATATGACGTCTGGGCGGACGACCGAATTTCACCCGCGCAGAAAGACGAGCGAGTTGCGCAGGTTGTTCGCTACTACAAGTCCCGACCAGCGCTGGCGTTCAGCTCGAAGCCGAAAGACATGGACCTGATGGAAGCGCAGCCATACTCACTTGCGTTCAAGAAAAAGTTTCCGAAATACAACGGGCTCATCTGGTCCTACCACTGGCTCCAGATGACGCTCTATGACGCGTTGATGGCCGGCCGCACGTTCAAGGAGCGCCAGGCTAACGTCACCAGAGTGGTCGGGATATTTCAGGACATGACGAAAGCGCCGGCAACGCTGCCAGCGGTGATGCCGATGTCGGCCGCAATTGCTCCGATGTTTTCAGACCGCTATCCCGAAGCCGCGATAATCTTCGATAACCTTCACTCGATGCACGACGTCGTCTCGGACATTCTCGCGAACCCGCTGGTTCCCCGGGACGCAAAGCGGAAAACAATTCTCGAGGCCGCCGCGCGCTATCGCGACGATCATACCCTGGTAACAACAGTTTCCGACTGGCGCGACATGGCCCGGGACATGGGCGCCGCCAGGATGGGCGGCCGCCCCTCATTCGGTACGCACCCGGCCGATTCCTCGAAGACACCCGAACGGCATCAATAATCGGGCACGACGAATCGTTTTATTGCCTCGATTGCGTCACGCACCGGGCAGACCGACCGAACTCCGGTTACAATTGAAGAACGGAGGAACGACTCGATGAATAGACTCGAAAAGCTTCATAACGAGGGCCAGTCGATCTGGCTCGATAACATAGACCGCAAGATGCTCCATAACGGAGATCTCGAGCGGCGCATCAACGAAGATTCGCTCTCGGGCATGACGTCCAACCCGACGATCTTCGAGAAGGCACTGGCCGAAGGTACCGACTACGACGAGCAGCTATCGTCAGCGGATCAGTCGAAAACTCCGCCCCAGCTTTTTGAGCTGGTCGAGACAACAGACGTGCAGCGCGCGTGCGATCTATTTGCCGGCGTGTACTCTAACACCCGTGGTGGAGACGGTTACGTCTCAATTGAAGTGTCACCTGGTGTCGCCAACAGCGTCGAAGAGACTGTCGAAGAAGCGCGTCGCCTCTGGGAGACTGTCGACCGTCCGAACGTGATGGTGAAAGTCCCCGGAACAGATCAGGGAGCAAAGGCGGTTCGCCAGCTCATATCAGAAGGCATCAACGTCAACATCACGCTTCTCTTCTCGATCGATGCGCATGACCGCGTGATCGACGCGTACATCTCTGGTCTCGAGGACCGCGTCGCCGCCGGAAACCCGATCGATCACGTCTTCTCCGTTGCCAGCTTTTTCGTCAGCCGCGTTGACACTGAAATCGACAAGCGTCTCGACGATCTCATCAAGGCTGCGAACCCAACCGACCGCGATCGTCTCAAGATGTTGAAAGGGCGCGCGGCAGTCGCGAACGCCAAACTCGCCTACAGGCTCTTCACGCGCCGGTTCGCCGAGCCGCGCTGGAAGGCGCTCGAGGAGAAGGGCGGACGTGTTCAGCAGCCGCTATGGGCAAGCACCGGTGTGAAGAACCCGGCCTATCGCGACGTCATGTACGTCGAGGACCTCATTGGCCCGCACACAGTCAATACCATGCCCCCGGCATTGATCGACGCCTTCAAGGATCACGGCGACGTTGCGCCCTCAGTCGACAAGCGCCTCGGCGCCGCTGAAGGACTTCTTCGCGAAATCGAAGCTGTCGGAATCTCGATCAAGGACGTTACTGACAAGCTTCTCACCGATGGTCTCGCGAGCTTCCAGAAATCGTTTGACACGCTCATCGCCGGTATCGAAAAGAAAACGAGCCAGCTTACCGCAACTAAGTGACCCCAGCGTACATACCGCGAACCAAGATCGTCTGCACGATTGGCCCGGCCACATCATCAGAGGAAGGCATTCGGTCTCTGCTCGAAGCCGGCATGAATGTCGCGCGCCTGAACTTTTCGCACGGAACGCACGAACAGCACTCTGACGTAATTGACAATATCAGGAAGGTCTCGGCCGACCTGGGCCGGCCGGTCGCGATTCTCGGTGACCTTCAGGGTCCCCGCATAAGAGTGGGTGATCTCGCGGAGCCGATGACAGTCGAAGCGGGCGAAGACCTTGTGCTCGTTCACGAAGGCCTCGAGCAGCCGGGCGAGATTCCGATCACGTACGACCAACTCGCCACGGACGTCCACGTCGGCGACAGGATCCTCATCGACGATGGCCTGATCGAGATCCTCGCAATGGAAGTCGAAGCACCGCGTGTAAAAGTGCGGGTTGTCCACGGCGGAACGATAAAGCCCCACAAAGGGCTCAATCTTCCGGGCGTTAAAGTGTCCGCCCCGTCGATAACTGAAAAGGACATCGCCGACGTTCGCTTTGCGATAGAACACAATCTCGATTACCTCGCGCTCAGCTTCGTCCGGCGCGCTCAGGATGTCGAGCAGCTGCGTGGGATGATTCCCAAAGGCCTGCTGATCGTCGCAAAGATCGAAAAGGATGTCGCTCTCCAGAATATCGAAAGCATCATCCAGTCTTCTGACGCGGTCATGGTCGCCCGCGGCGACCTCGGAGTCGAGCTTCCGTTCGAGGAAGTGCCAAATGCGCAGAAAAAAATCATTTCGATGGCGAACAGGCTTGGGCGCCCCGTAATCACTGCCACGCAGATGCTCGAGTCCATGATCGAGAATCCGCGCCCGACGCGAGCCGAGGCGAGTGACGTGGCCAACGCGATACTCGACGGCACTGACGCAGTCATGCTCTCTGCCGAAACAGCCGCTGGCTCTTATCCGCGACTCGCTGTCGAAGCGATGAGCAGGATCATCGCCGAGGTCGAGAAGAATCCACCAGGGGGCCGGGCGCGTCGTGGAATCAACAGGGACGTCGGAACAGGCGTTGCAACCGAAGTCGCAATCGCGGCGGCAACTACTGCTGCGGTGGATATGCTCGACGCACCTCTCGTCGTCGTCTTCACGAAGAGCGGCTTTTCGGCGCGGATTGTCGCCGCATATCGTCCCAATGTCTCGATTTTGGTGCTGACCGATCAGCCGCGGACATACCGGCAGCTCGCACTCGTGTGGGGAGTGATACCGGAGCTCGTCGGGCATTGCGACACTTACGACGAGATGATGCAGCGCGCGAAGGAAGTGGTGGTTGCACGCGAGCTCGCATCGCGCGGCGACCGCATCATCGTCACTGCCGGAGTTCCGTTCGATGTTCCAGGGACGACCAACCTTTTGAAGGTGGAGACCGTGTGACCGAGCCCTCAGGCTCGCTTGCATGAAGCTCACGTTCCTCGGCACCGGCACGAGCTTTGGCGTACCGCAGGTAGCGTGCGGCTGCTCGGTGTGTCATTCGCCCGATCCGAGGGACAAGCGAAACAGAGTTGGAGCGGTCGTCGAAACCGACTCCGGAGCAAGGCTTCTCATCGATACGCCTCCGGAGCTTCGACTTCAGCTGATTGCTGCGGGAATCGATCGCGTCGATGCGGTGTTGTTCACCCATGATCACGCCGATCACACTCACGGCCTTGACGATATTCGTGCCTTGTCGATGCGTCGGGATGCGCCGCTCGAGATGTATGGACCGGCAGATTCTCTCGATAGACTGGCGCACCGCTTCAAGTACATTTTTGACGATAGCATGCAACCGCTTCCCGGGACGTCGAAGCCCGAGGGCAGGGCAATTGCTCTCCGTGACCGCGAAACAGTCGAGATCGCCGGCGTCGACGTTACGCCTGTCGCGGTTCCTCACGGCCCCGTGTCGGTGTTCGGTTACAAAATCGGTCCGCTCGCCTACGTGACCGACGCGAAGATCGTATCGGACGAAGTGGTCGAAGTGCTTCGCGGTTCCAAAGTGCTCGTCCTGAATGCATTGTTTCGCACGGGGCACCCAACTCACCTCAGTATCCCCGAGGCTGTTCGCGTGGCCGGGGCGATCGGCGCAGAGCGGACGTACCTCACGCACCTGACTCACGACAACTTTCATGCGGACCTCGAATCCGAGCTGCCGCGCGGCATAATGCCTGCCTTCGACGGCCTCACAGTTCGCATCGACTGAGACAAACAATGGCAATACGCATCGACTACTCGAACATGATTGGCGACGCTGTCGGGGGAATCTCCGAGAGTGATTGGGCGGCCGCCGGAGAGGCATTTCCGAAAGCGCATGCTGGATTCGATGCGTTGCGGAAGAACGGAAGTGTCGGGTTTGCCGACGTTGTCAGTGAAGACAGGCTGCGCGATCAATCGATCAACTACGCATCCCTGGCAGAAGGGAAATACGACGACGTTGTGATTCTGGGAATCGGCGGCTCTGCGCTGGGGCCAATCGCGCTGCGCACGGCACTCAGGCCAAATGCCTGGAACATGCTGACGGCGCAGTCGCGCGAACGACATCCGCGACTGCAGGTTCTCGACAACGTCGATCCGGAAACGATCGCAGCGTTGCTCGATCGCCTCGATCTCGCCCGCACTCTTTTTATTGTGACGTCCAAGTCAGGCGGCACTGCAGAGACGATGTCGCAGTTCCTCATCGTTCACGAGCGGGTGACGCAGGCGTCGCTCGAGCCGCAAGACCATTTCGTCTTCGTAACCGATCCGGCCCAGGGGGCGCTTCGCCCGCTCGCTCAGCGTCTTGGAATCGTCGCTCTCGACATCCCGCCGAGCGTCGGCGGCCGGTTCAGTGTTCTCACTCCGGTTGGCACGCTGCCGGCTGCACTGATCGGAATCGACGTCGGACGCCTGCTTCGTGGCGCGAGTGACATGGTTGCCAGGTGTGAGACCGACAAGCTGAGTGAGAATCCAGCCGGCGTCTACGGAATGCTGCAATGGCTGGCAGACACGAAGTACGGCAAGGCGATCAACGTCTTCATGCCGTATTCTGATCCTCTGCGCGATTTCGCTGGCTGGTTTGTCCAGCTCTGGGCGGAAAGCCTCGGCAAGAATCTTTCCGATGGCTCGTCGGTGGGCCAGACGCCGCTTGCGGCGCTGGGAGCTACCGACCAGCACAGTCAGGTGCAGCTTTTCATGGAAGGTCCAAAGAACAAGGTCGTGACGTTCGTCGCGGTTGAAGAGCGGGGCACTGACGTCTCGATACCAACCGCGTTCGAGGACGTCAAGGAACTCGGATATCTGGGCGGCCATTCGCTGGGAGAGCTGATCGCTATCGAGCAACGGGCGACGGCGGGCGCGCTGGCAAAGCGTGGACGTCCGAATCTCACGATTCATCTTGACCGCGTTGACGCGTGGCACGTCGGCGGACTGATGATGCTCCTCGAGCTCGCAACCGCCTACGCCGGGCAGCTTTACGGGGTCGACGCCTTCAACCAGCCGGGTGTCGAGCTTGGAAAGCAGTTTGCCTACGCGCTCCTCGGCCGGCCGGGCGCCGATGCCGCAAAACAGGAATGGGACTCGCTGCCAAAGCCAGACGAGCGCTGGTCTGTTTAGATTTGAGCCACTATGGTCGAACATCTAATGAAGGGCGCAGTTAGCGTCGAGAACGGACACGTTTCCGTCGATGATGAAGCCGGAATCTCCTCTCCGCAGATGGACGCGCTTGTCTACTCCGCCGTCTTCGGCGATCAGGACACGAAGGACAATGCCCGCTGGCTGATCTGGGAGATTGGCCAGGCAGTCGGCGTAATCCCGTCATCGATTCACGATTTGTATCTCGCTCGCGGCAGGGGTGAAACTGGCGGCTACACGGTTCCTGCCATCAACGTGCGCGGCATGTCGTACGACACCGCCCGCTCAATTTTTCGCACCGCACTCAAGCTCAATGCAGGCGCGTTCCTGCTCGAGATTGCACGCTCCGAGATCGCATACACCGACCAGCGTCCAACTGAATACGTCGCTGTGATGATGGCCGCGGCGCTTCGCGAAGGCTGGCGTGGACCGCTCTTTATCCAGGGCGATCACTTCCAGGTGAGCGCAAAGAAATTCGCTGTCGATCCGGCAACCGAAGTTGACGCAGTGAAGCAACTCGCGCGCGAGGCCATATCTGCCGGCTTCTACAATATCGACATCGACACTTCAACGCTCGTCGACCTTTCGAAGCCGAACCTTGAGGAGCAGCAGCGCGTCAACTACGAGCAGGCTGTCGAGCTCGCACAGTTCATCCGCGGGTTGCAGCCGGAAGGAATCAATATCTCCCTTGGCGGTGAAATCGGCGAAGTCGGAACCGAGAACAGCACTGTCGAAGAGCTTCGCGCCTACATGAACGGGTTCAACGCAACGCTGGCAGAGCGCGCGCCTGGTCTCGAGGGACTTTCGAAAATCAGCGTTCAGTCGGGCACCACGCACGGCGGGGTCGTCCTTCCGGACGGAACGATCGCAGACGTTCAGATCGACTTTGAAACGCTCCGACTTCTTTCGGACGTGTCCCGCAAGGAATACGGTCTCGCTGGCGCAGTGCAGCACGGTGCCTCAACGCTGCCTGACACTGCTTTTGGAAATTTTCCGGGAACCGAAACGGCCGAGATTCACCTCGCGACGAACTTCCAGACGATGCTGTACGACCGGATTCCCGACGCGCTTCGCGCGGAGATCTATGAGTGGCTGTCCGTAAATGCGAAAGACGAGCGGAAGCCAGCGGACTCGGACGAGCAGTTCTTCTACAAGACTCGGAAGAAGGCGCTCGGACCTTTCAAGAAACGCTTCTGGGATCTCGATAAGGCGACGAGGTCGCAGCTCGCAGAGGCTTATGACTCCAAGTTCGAGTTTCTCTTCAACAAGCTCGGCATCGCCAACACGACGACTGCTGTTGCCACGCACGTCAAGCTGGTTCGACAGCACCGGATGCAGCCACACGAAGGCATGGCAATCGTGGCCGCGGCGCCCGACGACGCGGATTTGAGTGACTGACGCAAACGGCGAAGAAAATCTTGAACGCACCAGGACCCTCGACGCCGCAGTAAGCGCTGCCGGCCACGAGCTGCGCAATGCCCTAAACGGCCTGCTCGTCAACCTTGAAGTTGTCAGATCGATGGCTCATTCGGCTGGTTTCAAGGCTGAGCCGTTCATGGCTCAGGCATTGAATCAATCGGAAGAGTCGGCCCGCCTCGCCGAGGCGGCGATTGCCATGCTGAAGCTGATTTCCGGAGCGACCAGCGGGGGCGAAGCTGTTTGGTGGGAGGCCGGGAATCCCCGCCAGATTGGCTTTGAAGGAGGTGCCAGGGCGGAGGCGATGTCGACGGCGCTCCAGCCGCTCGCTGACCGGGGGGTCCTCTCGGTCGAGACCTCTGGTTCCAGAGTTATATTAACGATTCCAGAAGAAAGCCCAAATCTGATTACCGAATGACTAAAGCGAAGATCCTCATAGCAGACGATGAGCTTTCGATGACGAACGCGCTGAGCGCGATTCTGACAAGCGAAGGTTATGAGGTTGTAGTAGCAGCGGACGGAAAGAAGGCGCTCGACCAGCTCATTGCCGACGATTTCGGCGTCGTCCTCGCCGACCTCAAGATGCCAAAACTGGACGGGCTCGCACTGCTCAAGGAGCTTCAGCGCCAGGCGATTCCAACAGAGTGCATCATCGTCACCGGCCAGGGCACGGTTGACTCGGCGGTACAAGCGATGCGTGAAGGCGCATACGACTATATCGAAAAGCCGCTCAACGCCGAGAAGCTCAATCGTCTCAAGGCGCTGATCCCAAAAGCGCTCGACAAGTTCAACGTTCAGGAGCGGAATCGCGAGCTCTCATCGAAGCTCGAGAATCTCACTCATTACGCTGAGCTCACAGGTCAGTCCGAAGAGATGCGCGCTGTTTATCAGATCATCGACTCTGTCGCGCCGTCGACGGCGAGCGTCATGATCCTCGGTGAATCAGGAACTGGTAAAGAGCTTGTCGCGAGAGCGCTTCATTCGAGGAGCGACAGGTCCAAGGGACCGTTCTTCGCGCTCAATTGCGCCGCACTTCCCAAGGACATCCTCGAGAACGAGCTGTTTGGTCACGAGAAGGGCGCTTTCACGGGCTCGACCAACGAGAAAGCGGGCGCATTTGAGATGGCGCACGGCGGAACGATCTTCCTCGACGAAGTCGCGGAGATGGCCACCGACATTCAGGTGAAGCTTCTGCGCGCAATCGAAACACGCACGATTCGCCGTCTCGGTGGAAAGAAGGAAATTGCCGTGGACATCCGCATCGTTGCGGCAACCAACCGTGACCTGCAGAAAGCGCTTGCCGAGAACGAGCTGCGTGAAGATCTCTATTATCGCCTTGCGGTGGTCGAGATTTTTCTGCCTCCTCTTCGTGACCGTGCCGGCGACATCAAGCTGCTCGCAAATGAATTTCTCACCCGCTTTTCGCAGCAGAACGGCAAGAAGATCAAGGGATTCGAGGCTGGTGCATGGGAATGGATCCTCTCTCACACATGGGCCGGAAACGTTCGTGAGCTGAAGAACGCCGTCGAGCGCGCGGTTATCATGGCACGTGGAGAGATCATCACGGCCGAGGATATCATGCCGCGCCATTTGAGAATGAGTGGCGAGATGCCGGTAATTACAATGGCTCCCGGCTCGTCTCTCGCAGATGCGAGGAGACAGCTGGTGCTGAGAACTTTCGCGACAGCCAATGGAGATCCGGCCAGGACTGCCAGGATCGTTGGAATATCCTCCGATGAAGTGAAGTCGGAGATTTCCGCGATGCTGAACGGCAATGGATCTTCTCATGCTGGCAAGCAATCTGCGTCGGCGGTGCCGGCAGCAATTCCGACGGCTCGGGGCGCAGCGCCCGCGAAGCCAAAAGCTAAAAAGCGCTAATCCCGAGGTAGAGAAGATGTCCGAGTATGAGTGGGACGATGATGACAACGACCCGTACGTCGTCATCGAGAAGAGTGAGCCCGGAGTCGGAACGTTCATTGCCGGTCTGGCGATCGGTGCAGGGTTGGCCTTGCTTTTCGCGCCGCGATCTGGCGAAGAGACGCGCCGCGACCTCGAGCGCCGCGCAAAAAAGATCGGCAACCAGGCGCAGGATCTCGTGTCTGAGGTGACCGAGTCCGTTACCGGGAAAATTCAGGAAGCGAAGGCCGGTGTTGAAACCCGGATCGATTCCGCGCGAAATGCAGTCGAGCTGAAGCGTCGTCAGGTGACGAACGCCGTTGGCGCCGGTCGCGCAGCAGCGCAGCAGGCTCGCGTCGAGCTCGAGCAGCGCATCGCGGAAACGAAGGCCGCGTATAAAGAGAGCTAGTGGCGAAGCGTCCGTTCCATATCAGGATCGGATGGCTGCTGCGCGACTACGGCAAGCGCGTCTGGGACAATAGCGGAGAGGACAACGTTTTTTTTCTGGCGGGCGGGATTGCTTTCAATCTCCTGCTCGCCGCCGTCCCCTTCGTTCTTCTTTTCGCTGCGGGCCTTGGCTATCTACTGAATCAGTCCGCTGACGCATCGTCGACCGAGATCAATTCTCTGGTCGACAGATTTCTTCCGCCGCACCCGTCAGGTCAGTCGCCGATCGCCAAAGTTCTCGTGGACATCATCAAGTCCAGGCAGGCAATCGGTTTGTACAGCATCGTCGGCTTCGTCTGGTTTTCGACACGGCTGTTCGGTTCGTTGCGGAGCGTGCTCGCGCAGATCTTCGACATCGACTCCGACCGCGGCATCATCGCCGGAAAGATTTTCGACATTCAGATAACGGTCGTTTCGTCGCTGCTGCTTGTCGCCTACACGGCGCTCAATGCGTACATGGCACTCGCAACGACCAAGGGACTGGTAGTGCTTGGTGAGATCGGGGTGAGAAAAGACGTGATGGGAACTGTGGAGTACAACGTCGGCCAGTTCATCTCGTTCGTCTTCATCGCGCTGATGTTCTTCTCTCTCTACAAGTACTTGCCCAACAGAAAGATTCGGTGGCAGACCGCGTTCATCGCTTCGATGTTCACGAGTATTCTGCTCGAGGTCGCCAAGCGTGTGTTCGGGATTTACGTCTCTCGTTTCAATCCCGGATCGCTCTACACCGGCACACTGGCGGCACTCGTGATCCTCGTTATTTGGCTGTATTACGCCGCGATGATCTTCATCCTGGGCGGCGAAGTTGCGCAAGTATATGATTTAAGGCGAGTTAGGAGGCTTCAACGAGAAGCGTTTGAGGACTGACAATCGCGGCAAAGAAGTTGCATACTTCATGGCGCACCGTAGAGAGCGGTGCATTTTTATCATCCTGGGAGGCGCTCGTGCGTAAGCTATTGGCAGTGGCCATCTTGGCCGTATCGATCACCGCTTGCAAGAAGACCGACGGCGGAGATCTCGAAGTTGAAAAGCCTGTGGTCGGGACAGTAACTGATACGCTGAACGTACCCAGCGTCGATGTGACCACCGATTCGGCGAAGGTGACTGTACCGGACATTGACGTCAAGAAGGATACTGCGACGATCAAGGTTCCTAAGGTCGAAGTCAAGCGATAATCTTTCGCTCGCAAAATGAACCCGTCAGCGCGCAAACGCTGGCGGGTTTTTTGTTTTGTCACCTATTCCTCACTCAGTCGCCGATCATCGGTTGCTGTTAGTCCTGAGGCCGCAATTGTATATTACTGGTGCCCCAGGTCCCGGAGGGCGCAAGCCCGCTAACTCCGTCAGGACCCCGAAGGTAGCAGCGGCATGTGGTGTCTTTCGTTGCTCCGTCAGGCCTGGGGTATTCCCGCCCGCCAATGTCAGTCGCCTTAGCCAGAAAATACAGACCGCGCAAATTCTCCGAAGTCGCCGTCCAGTCGCATGTGTCGAGTACTCTGCGGGGGGCGATAGCTCGGGGACGCGTGGCGCACGGCTATCTGCTCTGCGGGCCGCGCGGCGTCGGCAAGACGACTCTCGCGCGCGTGCTCGCGATGGCGCTCAACTGCGAGAACAAGCGCGAAGACGGCGAGCCGTGCGGCGAGTGCACCTCCTGCCGCCACATCTGGAGCGGCTCCTCCAGTCTCGACGTGGTCGAGATCGACGCTGCTTCCAACCGCGGAG
>DATLDF010000011.1:0-19913 GCA_035525975.1 Gemmatimonadaceae bacterium | reverse complement strand
GGCGGTGTTGAGAGCCTGGTCGCCCATCCGGCGACCATGACCCACGCATCGATGGACGCCGACGCGAGGGCGAATGCCGGGATCTCCGATGGCCTCCTGCGCCTGTCCGTTGGTATCGAGCACAGGGACGACCTGGTGGAGGACCTCCTTCGTGGTCTCAATGCCGTCGTGCTGCCGAGTCGGCCGGTGTTTCACGCCCATCCTCAGCCCGCAATTAGTCGCCGATCATCGAGGGTAGTGAGTCCTGAGTCCGCAAGGGTTCTCAATCCGTCTTCCTGACCGCTAAGGACGTAGGCGCTGCAGGTACGAGTGAGTAACTTTCAGACTCGATTTTCGATTCTCCGACCACTCCAGCTCCCCAGGAATGACCGGCACCATCGCCTCGTCGCAGCCCGCTCGAAGCCACCAATCTGACGCAGTAAATCCCCGCTTCGACTGGAAGCGGATTGCATATTTGCTGCTTGTTTCGCGCGGCCTGGACGACACGGAGGAAAACAAGCTCCTCCCCGAGAAGAAGGTCGTCTACCAGTTCTCGGCCCGAGGCCACGACCTCGCTCAGCTGATCCTCGGATCCCTGCTCGACGGAAAGCACGACGGAGTCGGCGCGTACTACCGCTCCCGGCCGCTTCTATTGAGACTCGGTCTGACGCTGGAAGACGCGTTTGCCGGACCCCTCAGGAAGTCCGGCGGATTCAGCGACGGAAGAGATATCGGGGTCGTCTGCAACTTTCCGAACGACAACGGTCCTGTCGTGCTTCCGATGTCGGGAGACGTTGGATCGCAGTACACGCCATCAGTTGGCTGGGCTCAGGCAATCACCTACCATCGCGAAGTCCTCAACGACAGGTCTTACGATCGGTCGATTGCCGTCGTGCTCGGCGGCGACGCATCGGCAGCAACGAACGGCTTCTGGTCGGCGCTGACGATCGCGACGACGCTCAAACTGCCGATCCTCTTCTACATAGAAGACAATCGTTACGGAATCTCGGTGCCGGGTGATCTTCAGACGCCCGGCGGCAACATTGCCGACAATCTCGCGTCGTTCAAGAATCTCTACATCAAACAGGGCGACGGAACTGATCCGGCAGAAGCCGCGTCGTTGTTCGAGGATGTCATCGACTATGTTCGCGATGGAAAAGGTCCAGCGCTGCTTCGTCTCGAAGTGCCAAGACTTTGCGGACACTCGGGCCAGGACACGCAGGCGTACAAGTCTGCCGATTTCATCGCTGACGAGCAGGCGCGCGATCCTCTTCCGAAGCTGCGCAATTATCTCGTCCCGGCGTTGATGTCCGACGCCGAATGGAATGAGCTCGAAGAAGAAGTAACTCGCGATGTCGCCACCGCACTTGATGGGGCGCTCAACCGTCCTGAGCCCGACGCGTCAAAGATCACGCGCTACCGCTTCGCGGAATACGACTCGAGCGGCAATATCGATGTTCAGAAAACCGGTGGCTTGGCGCCGAGCGGGCATGAGTTTCCGAAGGGCAGTGCGGAGCCGTCGCCTGAAGCGCAGCGCACGAACATGCTCACCGCGATTCGTCGGACAATCGAGCACGAGCTCAAGACGAATCCGAAGGTTCTCGTTTTTGGTGAGGATGTCGGACCAAAGGGCGGCGTTCACGCCGCGACAATGGGATTGCAGGATGCATTCGGCGACAAGCGCGTGTTCGATACAAGTCTGTCAGAAGAGGGGATCATCGGCCGCGCAGTTGGAATGGCGATCGCCGGGCTGATGCCTGTGGCCGAGATTCAATTCAGGAAATATGCGGACCCGGCGACCGAGCAGTTGAATAACTGCGGCACGATGCGCTGGAGGACGGCGAATCGTTTTGCCGCTCCGATCGTTGTGAGAATGCCGGGCGGATTTGCGAAAGTCGGCGATCCGTGGCACAGCGTGTCGGGCGAGGTTGTCTGGGCGCACGCCATCGGTTGGCAGATGATATTTCCATCGAACGCTGAAGACGCGGTCGGGCTGCTTCGCGCTGCGTTGAGAAGCGACAACCCGACGATCTTCTTCGAGCACCGGCATCTTCTCGATGGGGTGTGGGCTCGCCGTCCATATCCTGGCGACGATTTTGTGCTCCCGCTGGGAAAGATGCGCGTCACGGTCAGGGGCGACGCGATGACTGTTGTGACCTGGGGCGCGATGGTCGAGCGCTGCGAGCTTGCCGCCAAAAAACTCGGCGAGTCGATCGAAATCATCGATCTGCGCACGATTTCTCCATGGGATCGCGAGGGGGTCCTGGAGTCGGTGCGCCGGACGCGACGCTGCCTGATAGTGCACGAGGATGGCATCACCGCAGGTTTCGGCGCTGAAGTTGCGGCTACGGTAGCTCAGGAAGCCTTCTTCAATCTCGACGCGCCGATCCAGCGCTTTGCGATTCCGGACGTGCCCGTGCCGCACAATTTCGGTTTGATGGATGCGGTTGTGCCGACGGTGGAGTCAATCGCCCAGAAAATGACCGACGTTCTCGAAGCCTAGGAAACAGCAAACATGGCAAGTCTAGTGGATGTGACAGTTCCGGTGGGCCAGGCAGAGGGTACCGAGTCGGTGGTGTCGACGTGGTTCAAGGCGGTCGGCGACGAAGTCGCCGCGAACGAACCACTGCTCGAGATCAGCACCGACAAGGTGAACATGGAAGTCGCGGCTCCGGCGAGCGGTCGTCTTGCGGAGATCGTGAAGAATGAAGGTGATTCCATCGAGCCTGGCGAAGTACTCGGTCGGCTGGACACGGCATCTCTGGCGTCGCAGGCAACTGCGCCTGTGACTGCTCCGCCGGCGGCAGCGTCTCAGGCTGACGGAACTGAAAAGCCGGCGACGTCGACCGATCCTTCAACCGAGCTGAGTCCCGGGGTCAGGCGACTGATCAAGGAACACAACATCGATGTGTCGAAGATCAGGGGCAGTGGCCGTGGCAACCGGGTCACACTCGAGGACGTTCAGAACTTCATCGACAGTGGCGCAGCAGCGGCAGTGACGGCGCAGTTCAGGGCGCATCCCAGACAACCGCCGGCAGGTGCTGGGCGGTCAGCGGTCAGCGGTAGGCAGTCAGCAGTTTCTGGCAGGATGGTTCCGCACTCACACATGCGCCGCAGTATCGCGAACCACATGGTCCAAAGCGTTGCAGCTGCACCCCATGTGACGAGCGTGTTCGACGCGGATCTGTCTGCTGTAGTTGCCGATCGCGATGCACACAAGAACGAATTCCAGGAACGCGGCGTCAAGCTGACGTATACCGCTTATTTCGTGAGAGCGGCGGTCGCGGCGCTGAAAGCAGTTCCGGAAGCCAACAGCCGCTGGCATGACGATGCGCTGGAGATTTTCGACGATGCCAACATCGGCATCGCAACGGCCCTTGGATCAGGTGGCCTCATCGTGCCGGTCATCATGAAAGCTCAGGATCTGGATCTGTTCGAGACGGCAAAACGTCTCCAGGATCTCACTGAGCGAGCTCGCACAGAAAAGCTCGATCCAAAGGAAGTGCAGAACGGCACGTTCACGATCTCGAACCACGGCGTGAGCGGAAGCCTCATCGCGTCACCGATCATCATCAATCAGCCACAGTCGGCAATTCTCGGCGTCGGCAAACTGGAGCGGCGTGTCGTCCCGGCTGCGGTTCACGGTGACGACACCACCGTCAAGCCGATGTGCTATGTCACGCTGACCATCGATCATCGTGTGCTCGACGGATACCAGGCGAACCAGTTTTTGTCCGCCTGGGTAGACGCGCTTCCCAAAGGCTGAGCCCAGGCTCGCGTACGAGTGAATCGTGCGCATCGATCTTGCCTCATTTGGGAACGCTGGTACGCACGATAGTCTATTCGAGAAGTTCTCCAGCAGGAAGCGCAGGCTCAGGCTTCTTCGCATCGCTATGGCGGGATACTCGGCGGAATTCTCAATAAGGCGACTGGTCAAGCCTGACATCGGCACTTCGGGTGCTGACTTACCGCTGAGGCGCTGAACTGAACTGCGAGGTCGCTGAGTGGGAAATCGCTTCTCAGGGCTCATCGAATGACGCCGTTCCTTCTTTCTTTGGTTTAACTGCAGGAACTACTCTCGAATCGAGAGCAGTTCCGCATTTTACCCCCAATTATCGTTGCTGCATTGGAATAAACACTTACCTGAAAGAGTAGCCCTCAGCGTCCTCGCGGTTGCACTCAGCGACTCAGCGGTAAATTCGTTCCGCTGTTTCCGTTATCCCTGATTCTAAAACGACTTGAAGTGATCGAACGGCTGATGGCAGGCGCTACAGAAGTGAATCGACTTGCAGGCCGTCGACCCGAATTCACTCTTCTCGACAGTGTTGGCTGATCCGCAGAAGGGACATTGAGTCGTCGGCTTAGCGCGACGAAGCGAAACGAGCTCGGCAATTCCTCCGTCGCTCACTTCGACCAGGTGGGGCGGAGCGATGCCGTGCTCGCGGAGCTTCTCGCGAGCTGCATCGGTCATCCAGTCCGTAGTCCACGCCGGAGAATAGACCGTCCGGATTCGCGCGTCTTCAAATCCATGCGCTGCTAACGACGCGATAATCTCCTTCTCGATGACCTGCATCGCCGGACAGCCTGAATAGGTCGGCGTGATGTCGACCGTGAGGTGTCCGTTATCGAACGTCACGTCACGCACGATTCCCAGCTCCACCACATCGATCATCGGCAGCTCCGGATCCTTCACTTCGGCAAGAATCTCGAGAATCGATTCGCGAGTAGCCGCAGCGCTGGACACGCCTACCACTCCGCGCCGGGATGCGAGCGCGCGACTATCTGCATCTCCGACAGCATGTGGCCCAGGTGCTCGGTGTGACGCCCTTTGCGCCCGCCGGTCATTGCCGGTGGATCATTTGGAATAGTCAGCGTCGCGCGCTTCATCACATCTTCGACAACTGCGCGCCACTTCGGCTGAATCGCGGCGACATCGGCGCCAACTCTTTCACTAAACAACAGTTTATCGACGCCGTCAGCCTCGAACATCTGACCAGTGAACCGCCACAGGTGATCGAGCGCCTTCTGCGCACGCATGTGACTTTCTTCCGTTCCGTCGCCCATGCGCACCACCCACTCGCTCGAGTGACGAACGTGATACCGAACTTCCTTGAACCCCTTCGCGGCGATTCCAGCAAGCTCCTTGTTCGCGCTCTTCTGCAATTCTTCGAGCAAGTGATAGCTGAACACATCGAAGAGAAACTGGCGAACTATGGTGAACGCGTAGTCACCGTTGGGCAGCTCCAGCATCTGCACGTTGCGATAGTCGATCGCCTCACGGAAATACGCGAGCGTATCTTCGCTCCGTCCTTTGCCTTCGACTTCGCCGGCGAGCTTGAGCAAAAGCGTCGCCTGACCAATCAGGTCCAGAGCGATGTTTGCGAGCGCGATGTCTTCTTCGAGGATCGGACCGTGCCCACACCACTCGGAGAGACGATGGCCGAGCACGAGACGATCGTCACCGAGCCGGAGGAGATATTCGGCGAGAGCAGCGTTGTCGCTCAGAAGCCCTTCAGCCCGCGCGGGATTTTATAAAACTGCGGATGCCGGTAAATCTTTTCCGCGCCCGGCTCGAAGAATGGTCCGGCCTCATCGCTCGGACTCGCAGTGATCACGGCCGATGGAACTACCCACATGCTGACGACATTTCCGCGACGCCCGTAGACATCGCGCGCGTTCTGGAGCGCCATCTCTGCGTCAGCCGCGTGAACGCTTCCCGCATGCTCGTGCGGCGAGCCGCCGTCTTTCTGCGTGAAGACTTCCCACAGCGGCCATTGAGTTTCTGAAACAGCTTCCGCCATGCTCAGGCGGCCGAGGATTGGGCCGCGGGCGCGTGCTTCGCAGCGTACGCTTCTGCTGCCTCGCGTACCCAGCGTCCGTTCTCGTGCGCATCGCGACGCGCCTGAATACGCTCGCGGTTGCACGGACCGTTGCCCTTTACGACTTCCCAGAACTCAGCCCAGTCGATCTCACCGAAATCGTAATGCTGAGTGTCGGGATTGAACTTGAGATGCGGATCGGGCAGCGTGAGTCCAACGGCGTCCGCTTGCGGAACAGTGAGATCGATAAAGCGCTGGCGAAGCTCGTCGTTTGTCTTTCGCTTCACCCGCCAGCGCATCAGCTGTGCGGTGTTCGGCGAATCTGCATCGCTGGGCCCGAGCATCATAAGTGACGGCCACCACCAGCGGTTCACGGCGTCCTGGGCCATCGCTTTCTGCTCGGGCGTTCCCCTCGCGAGCGTCGCAATGATTTCGTAGCCCTGCTTTTTGTGGAAGTTTTCTTCCTTGCAGATGCGGATCATGGCTCGCGCGTACGGGCCGTACGATGCCTTCGCAAGAATGGTCTGATTTACGATCGCTGCCCCGTCAACGAACCAGCCGATCACTCCCATGTCCGCCCACGAGAGCGTCGGGTAGTTGAAGATGCTCGAGTACTTGGCCTTTCCCGTCAGCAGCTGATCGACAAGCTCGGCTCTGTCGACACCGAGTGTCTCGGTGCCGCAGTAGATATAAAGGCCGTGGCCTGCTTCGTCCTGAACCTTGGAGATCAGCACCATTTTCCGCTTCAGGCTTGGCGCGCGCGTGATCCAGTTGCCCTCGGGCAGCATTCCCACGATTTCCGAATGGGCGTGCTGCGACATCATCCGGATGAGCTGGCTGCGATACTTGTCGGGCATCCAGTCCTTCGGCTCTATTGTCTCTCCGGCCGCGATTCGGGCTTCGAAAGCGGCATTGAGTGACTCTTCGGACGTATTCTGGGGCTCGGGGCTCATTCAACTCTCCAAAAACGGGCGGATGCGGGGCGCGGGAGCACCTCGTTTCCTCTCCCTAAACGTATCGGCGGCCGCATCAAAACGTTAGTTATTGAGGTCGTGAAACTCCAACCGAAAATCGACAGTGACGGACATCGAATCACTACTTGAAGCGGGTCAGCTTAAGACGAAGACCGAGAACCACGTCGCGACCATCACGTTCTCGCATCCGAAGAGCAACTCGCTTCCGGGGAAGTTGCTGGCCGAGCTCGCTGCTGCAGTGACCGCGGCGGGAAATGAGCCGGAGGCTCGCGTGATTCTCCTTCAGAGCGAAGGCAGCGGCGCCTTTTGCGGCGGCGCGTCGTTCTCTGAGCTCCAGGCGATCAGCAACGCCACCGAAGGAAAGAATTTCTTCATGGGATTCGTGAACCTGATTCTGGCGATGATCCGCGCGCCGAAGTTCGTGGTTACGCGTGTCCATGGGAAAGCGGTTGGTGGGGGAGTCGGGATCGTGAGCGCGTCAGACTACGCGATCGCGGCTGATGGCGCATCGTTGAAACTAAGCGAGCTTGCGGTTGGGCTCGGGCCGTTCATCGTTGGGCTGCCGATTCAGAAAAAGGTCGGGATGGGCGCGTTCGCCGCGATGGCCGTCGACGCCGATTGGCGGTCGGCTCAATGGGGAGCGGAGCACGGACTGTACGCTGAAGTTCATCCCGATGTCGCGTCGCTCGACGTGGCGGTGGCCGCGCGAATCAATACGCTTGCGACGAGCAATCCGATCGCGATGGCGCAGCTCAAGAGCGTGTTCTGGGAAGGAACAGAAGGCTGGGCTTCCGAGCTCGAATCGAGGGCCGAGATGAGCGGGACTCTTGTGCTGTCGGAGTGGACGAGCCGGGCAGTTGGCCGGGCCGGGTGAACTAACCGCGAAAGGAAGATCTCAGAGATGAGAGGCGTAGACGCGTGAGATGCCAGCAAGGATGAGATCCCAGATCTCAGATCTCAGATCTCAGGGCTTAGATCTGAGAACTGGAACCTTGGATCGCAGATCTCGGATCTTGGAACTGAAGGTTTTGGATGGTTGAGGCGTTCGAGTGGGACTGCGGATGGCGCCCGCTCACCCGACATTCCGTCATGAGCGATTTCCGCCAACTCAAGGTCTACGACAAAGCGCACGTCATGATGCTCGACGCTCACGCGCTGGCAGAGAAGATCAAAGGTACGCACCACGCATCGCTGAAGAATCAAATCGTTAGAGCAGCGATGTCTGTCCCGACAAATATTGTCGAAGGCGCAGGCCAGCGAAGCGGCGCCGACTTTGCTCGGTTTCTCAGGTTTTCGCTGAATTCTTCGAGCGAGCTCGAGTACCACCTGATCGCTGCCCGCGATCTCAAGGCACTGCGGGAACAGCAAGTCGCGAAAGTTGTCGAGCAGGTCGTCGAGGTGAGGCGAATGCTTTACGGTTTGCTCAGGTACCTTGAGTTGCGGCCGAAAGTATCACGCGCAATCCGCCCAAAACGCGACGAATCCGGGCAACCTGATACGTGATCTCAGATCTAACTCCTCAGATCTGACATCTGGGATCTCATCCCTACTGGCATCTCCCGCGTCTATGCCTCTCAGCTCTGAGATCTTCCGTTGCCGCAGTAGGAAAAAAGCGCCCTCTTTGATGGCGCTTCCTAACCTGCTCCGCACTTACGGCCGCGCCGGTATTGCCGCATCCCCAGCCCCCGGCCTCGCCCGCCCGCCGTGGCACGTGCTGCAGTTAACGGTGGGGTTCGTGCTCTTGATGTTAAGCGTGAATACTCCCGATCGTTCTGATCTCCATGACGTGGAGATCTAAGTCCGGCCCGTCAGTGCGTTCTCCGTATCCAGCGTTGGAAGGAATCTCGGCGCTCGACGATGTTTTGTCGCCTGCTCGTACGCGTACGCAATGCTGATGAGCCTATGCTCACTCCACGCCCGGCCGAAGATCGACATTCCGCATGGAAGACCGAACGCCATCCCAACAGGAACAGTGATATGCGGATACCCTGCAACGGCCGATGCCGTCGAGTAGCCTCCCGTGTAATGATCGCCGTTGACGAGGTCGGTGACCCAGGCAGGTCCGCCTGTCACAGTGATGATCGCATCGAGCTTGTGCCTGATCATTACCCCATCGATTCCCTCGGTTCGCGACATACGATGATTCTTCGTCAGCGCATCTCGGTACTTCTTTTCGGTTAACGGTCCCTTCGCCTGGCTTCGAACCATCAGCTCCTGCGCGAAGTACGGCATCTCGAGTGCCTTGTTCCTTTCATTGAAGGCGATGACCTCCGCCATCGTCTTCACTGGAGCTTTCGGGCCAAGTGACTTGAGGTACGCGTTGAGGTCCGCCTTGAATTCGTACAGCAGGACCTCCATTTCGGTGTCGTCGTACTTGCCGTTCGTTGGAATGTTGATAGGATCGACGACGGTTGCGCCAAGTCGCTTGATGTCCCTGACCGCCGTCTCCATCAGCGCGTCAACCGAATCGTTGAAGCCGAAATACTTCTCGCGCATGACTCCGATTCGTGCGCCTTTCAATCCATCGACGTTGAGGAACTTCGTGTAGTCGGGGCGAATGTGACCTTTGCTCGCTGCCGTAGCCGAATCTCCGCTATCGATTCCTGCGAGGGCGGTGAGAAGAATTGCTGCATCTGCGACCGTCCGTGTCATTGGACCAGCAGTGTCCTGGCTGTGCGCGATTGGAATGATTCCAGACCTCGAGACGAGCCCGAGTGTCGGCTTGATCCCAACCAGGCCATTTGCGGATGACGGGCAGACGACAGATCCGTCAGTCTCAGTCCCTACCGAGACAGCCGCAAAATTCGCCGACGTTGCTGCACCGGAGCCAGAGCTCGACCCGCACGGGTTTCTGTCGAGGATGTACGGATTCTTTGCTTGTCCGCCGCGAGCGCTCCAACCGCTCGACGAGTGGGTCGAGCGAAAGTTGGCCCACTCACTCATGTTCGTTTTGCCGAGTATCACGGCGCCTGCCTGGCGCAAGCGCAATGCAACGTGAGAATCGCGCAGCGGGATCGATCCCTCGAGTGCGAGTGATCCCGCCGTCGTCGTCATTCTGTCAGCGGTGTCGATGTTGTCCTTGATCAGGACTGGAATTCCGTGCAGCGGCCCGCGCTGACCCCTGTCTCGTCTCTCCCTGTCGAGTGCATCTGCGATAGCGATGGCATCGGGATTTGTCTCGATCACACTGTGAAGCGCGGGGCCTCGGCGATCCATCGCGGCGATTCGCTCGAGATACGCAACGGTGATGTCGTGCGAGGAGCGCTTGCCACTGACCATGTCGCGCTGGAGGTCGACGATAGTCGCTTCCTCCAGCTCGAACTCCGGAACTACAAAACCGCCGCTTCTTTCTCCGCCTGCCATTCTTGAGAGCGTTTCGGCTTCAGCCGTGTCGCCAACGCCAAGTGCCGCTGCGCTGATGGCACTGGCCCGGAGAAAGTCGCGGCGTCGCATCAGATGTGGCAGCTCGAGAGACCGCGCTTCTCGAGATACTGCTGGTGATAATCCTCTGCTTCGTAGTAGGCAGTAGCTGGAGTAATCTCCGTCACGATCTGCTTCCGGTAGCGGCCGCTTCGCGCCCGCTCTTCCTTCGACGACTCAGCAGCTTTCTGCTGTGCTTCGTCGTGATAGAAGATGGCGGAACGGTATTGGGTTCCAACATCCGGACCCTGTCGATTGAGCGTCGTGGGATCGTGATTCTCCCAGAACACCGTCAACAGATCGTCGTAGGTGACCCGCGATGGATCGTACGTTACCTGGACGACTTCCGCATGTCCGGTTCTGCCAGTACAGACGTCGCGATAGGTGGGATTTTCCAGGGTTCCTCCGAGGTATCCGACTGAAGTGGAGAGAACGCCGGGGATCTGACGATATGCTGCCTCGACTCCCCAGAAGCAGCCCGCTCCGAAAGTGGCTTTCGCCTGGGTCTGGCTGGTCGTGCCGTTTGTGCTTGTCATTGTTCCTCGTTCATGAAGCGCGCGAGCATATGGTGAAAGTGGTGTGTTCCCACTTCGCGTCGCGCGGAGAATCGTCCGCGATCGTAAAGCCGAGAGCTGATGCCGCGCTGGACGGATTCGACGACTTCTTCGTCTTCCATCTCGACTTTGTGGAGGCCGCTGCCGACACCTTGTTCACGCAGTGACTCATTCCACACGTATGATACGAATGACACCCGTGTTCTGGATGTACCGAGCGGGCTGACGACGTTCATCGACAAGCCCCACGGATAGAAATTCAGCATGATGTTCGGGAACAGCCAGAAGTAGAACGCGGCGACTCGCTTGCCGTGGTCAGGGTGATCTGCGGGGAGGTCGAAAACGGGCTCTCCCGGTCTGGCGATTCCCATCTGCAGGGACGCGAGCGGGAATTTCTCAGTGTAGTACGAGTTGTAGTCGAGCTGTTCCGACAAGCCCTGATGGACGTAAGGGATATGGAACTCTTCGAGGTAGTTGTCGCAGTAGAGTGCCCAGTTCGCGGCGATGAGGTAATCGCGCGATGTCTTTGCATCGCGGCGGAATTCGTCGAGCGGCATCCACGCGACGCGTTCATGTATTGGTGCGATCCACTCGTTGAAGTCGAACGCCGGATCGATCGACGTGAAAAGAAGCGGTCCCCACTTCTCGAGCGGAAGCTTTGGCAGACAATCGGCCGGCGACGGAAAGCCGACGGTGTCGTCGAACTCCGGCATCGAGATGAACGATCCGTCGAGGTCGAACCGGCGGCCGTGGTAGCGGCAGCGGAGTGTTTTGAGGTGAGCCTCGCCCTCGACGACAAGCGCTCCGCGGTGGGTGCAGACGTTCGACAAGCATCGGAGGGTCGCATCCTCGTCGGACGTGATGACCAGGGGCTCGTCCAGGCAGCCCTCGAGCAGAGTGAAAGGCAGGACGTGACCCGGTGCCTTCACCCGGGCCGCGTCGGCGGCATACTGCCAGCTTCGCGCGAAGACCCGGTCCTGCTGCATCTTGTAGTAGTCCGGATTAGAGTAGACCGATCCCGGCAGGGTGGACGAGGTCCGGATGTCCTCGTCGATATCAATTCGTGGCAGGGGAGTCTTGGTCACCTTTCTTGCGCGGCTCTTGGCTCGGGAAATTGCGGGAGGCGGGTCTCTGGAGATTACTCTTTCCGGCCGAAACTTCCAGAGCAGCGCCGGCGTAATGTGACCATCAGGAGGATTCAATGATTTTCAGCACAATTGCTTTTCTTATCGCCAGCGCGGCGGCGATCTTCGGTTACAGCATCGCAAAGAAGTTCGTGCGCGACAGGCTGCGCTATGTAGAAGGTGCGCACAAGCCGTCTACGCCGTTCATCGCGGGGATCGGAGCGTACCTGCTCGCCATGGTAGCAGTCGCCCTCCTGCCGATCGTCGGGCTCGGTACGGCCATCGCTTTCGGGTTGTCAGTCGCGTTTGGAACGGCTGCCGGTTCACGGGAAGTCAAGAGCGGAAACCTGCCTTATTTGGGCTCAGGCTGAGACTTGAGAAAGCCGGTTACGGCGGACACGCGTAACAGCAATCAGGGAGATGTGGGAGGAATTGGGAGATGGGGAGACATTGTACCCTGCGCCAGTTCCTCCTTGTTCTACGACGACATTCGACCGTCCCGTCATTCCGCAATTCCGCTTTGCCCCCAAGCCCGGTTGTGAGACTCTGGCGGCCGGAATGATGTCTCCCATTTCTCTGCCGTTCTCTCCAATCTCCCTGATAGCAATTCCGCAGTTCCGCACTGTCCGAAAGAGATCACTGACCCCGTCCTCGCCAGATGACAAATCGACCCTACCCGCATGTGGTCGGCGCCGCCAACTCCAATCAACACAACAGCTTAGCTCCTGACTCAAAGTCGGTCCCCGCCGTGCAATCACCGTGCGCATTACAACAGGACCTCAGGAGTTCTCAATGAATAGAAATTTCGTCGCTGCAGCCACGCTCGCACTCGGTCTCGCCCTATCTGCCAGTGTCGGTCAGGCTCAACGTTCAACAAGAAGATTCCCAACGACCGTCCAGACCATCCCGTCTCCGTCGATCACACCGTACGGCGGCTACATGGTCTTCGGCGACATCGCCGACGGCCCGCTCAGTACAAATCTCACCAGCAAGTCAGCGCCGGTTTTCGGAGCTCAGGTGAACATGCCGCTTGGGTCAGTCGTGTCCGTCGTCGGCAACCTCGCGTACTCGCAACCCGACCTCGCGGTCGGCATTCCGATCCTCGGCGGCCTCAACGTCGGACAGAGCAAGATCTGGATGTATGACGCTGGACTCCAGCTATCCGCGCCGCTGATCACTGCCCAGCGCTCCATCACGCCGTTCGTTCAGGCAGGTGCCGGCGGAATGCATTACAACGTCACCGTGGAAGGACTCAGCAGATCCGCCTCGAATCTCGCGTTCAACGCTGGAGTCGGCGCTGACCTTCCGCTCGGCCAGAATCTCGGCCTCCGTATCATGGCCAAGGATTACATCGGCAAGTTCGATTTCAACGAGGCCACGTCACTCGACTACTCAGCAAAGAGCTCGAACAACTTCGCGTTGAGCGCGGGGCTCAAGCTCACGTTCTAAGCATTCTCGAGAAACTGCGGGTACTGACTTACCGCTGAGGCGCGGAGCAGAACGGCGAGGACGCTGAGAAAGCAAAAAAGGCTAGGGGAACTACGGGAAAATCAAACCGCAGTTCCCGCTTTTTTGCCGTACTCAGCGTCCTCGCCGTTCTACTCAGGGCCTCAGCGGTAAGTCAGTCCCCGCCGTTGAGTCCTAGTTCTCTTCAGTCTTTTGCCTGAGAGTCCTGCACGTCGGATCGCCGGGCGGATTGGGCGGTCCGTACGAGTCGACGAGGAATCCAACTCGTGACGACCGGGGAATCGAAAGAATGATCAGATTGGAGTACTCGTTGTCGCACAAGTCGCCGACTTTCGGGGCGCCGAGGCCTTGGGCGATTCGGCCGATGGTGTTGCTGTGTCCGACGACAAGAATTCTGCTTCCGCTGTGACGCCGCACCGCGGCGACGACGCTGTCGATGTGCTCGGCAGTCGAGCCGGATATCCTGACGATTTCGGGAGTGATTCGCCGTTTCAACGCGAGCGGCTGGGCCGTCTCGATCGTTCGCTTGAGGTGTGTCGTGATGATGACGTTGATCCCCGCGTCCCTGAGCGAGCTCGCCAGCGAGTCGGCGCGAACAAAGCCGGCAGGGCTCAGGTCGGGATCTGACGGATTCTCGGTCGACTTCTCTGCGTGACGGACGAGATAGACGATTGTCTCGCCGTGCTCACCAGTGGCGGGAATCGGAGCTGGAGTGGCGGCCGTCGCGCAACCGGCGAGAAGCAGCGCCGACAAAGCGCGGAGAGAGCCGTATGTTACGGCGCGGATTGCATTGATTAACATTTGCGGGTTATGTGGTACGTTGTGACGCGGTTTGGCCGGCGGTGATGGCAGTCCGGTAATGACGCTCGAGCCCGGAGTCAGGGGATGATAATTGGATTGAGACGGTTTGGTGCAATATCGGTGGTCGCGATTGGCCTTTCGGTTGTTGGCTGCGACAGCGGCGCTCCGTCGAAAACGCAGGACGAGATAGCGTCGGATTCGGCGCTGGCGTCGGATCTGGCGCTGGCAAATCGCGACACGCTTCTTGTCGATTCAATCGGTGAGTACCGCCCGCCCGACGCGGCCGAGCGTGACACGGCTGGAGCAGGGGACATCGTCATCAGTTCGCCGCAGCCACAATCAAAAGTTGGCGATACGGGCGCGGCCCCCCCGCCGGGAAAGAAAACCGACCCGGTCCAGGCACCCCTCACCGTTCCGCCGCCAGCAACAACAGAACCGCCCAATCCGGTCGTCAGAATCCCGGCTCCCCTCGCGCCCGCTCCCCCGCCAATTGCCTCCGGACCAACGCGCCGAGGCACGGCTGCGTGCAGCTCCCGTCTCAAGGCAGATCAGGAAGAGTGCCTCAGGGCGATACTTCCGGCTGCTGACAAGCGACTGAACGGGATCTACCGTGCGCTCGTGACAGAGATGCGCCGTCTGGAAGGAGTTCGCGGACGTGGTGCGGATCCGGCGTCAGTTGAACGACTCCGGGTGTCGCAACGGTCGTGGCTGGTGTACCGGGACAATCAGTGCCGGCGGCGGGGGCGCGGGAAGGAAGGAGCGCTCTGGGCACGTCCGCGGGTGCGATGCCTTGGTGAGTTTTCGAATCGGCGCGCCAATGAGCTTGCCGATCAATTCAGTAGGCTGACAGCTCACTGACATATGGATCAGGCGATCAGTCGATCGCCTGATCCTCTTCTACCGCAGAATTCAGCAGACCCAGCGCTGTATCGGTGTCCGATTCCTTCACGACAAGACGAATCGGGTGCATCGCGTTCAGGTACGGAAGCATCCCGGCGGCGTTGTCGCTGATGAGCGACGACTCGATTCCATTCGCCTCGAGCACGGACTCCGCCAGCCTCGCTTCCACGTCACTCGCGAAAGTCCGAATCACGAACAGCTTGTCGGTCACTTTACCGTGACCGCCGCCGTTTTCTGTGGCTGGATCATCATGTGCGCCCACGGCTTTCCGGGATACATGATCCACGGTCCGCCCTCTATTGGATTCTCGGTGATACCCGTCGTTTTCGCTGTCGCGTAAGGCGTGTACACGACGTACAGATACGACGCGCCTTTCACGCTGCCTGAAGCATCGACGCTGTCGCGCGATGCATAGTACTGATAGAGCGCGGCAGGTCTCGATGGCATCGTGAATCTTCCGGCCTTGATGTCGGCGCCCCGCACGCTGTCGATTGCCTCTCGTGATTTCTTCATCGCGTGCAGCTCGCGTCCCCGCGCCATGAACCCCTCGAGCGATTTGTGGTAGCAGGCGACATGGTACTGCTTCGACACCCCGTCATCCGCGATGCAGGTGAAGTCATTCGATCCGGGACGAAGCACTACGAGCTTGCCTTGTGCGTTGTAGCCCAGGACGCGTGCTGCTGCCTGTTGCTGTTCAGGTAAAGGACTCACTGCAGTGGCAATTTGTCGGGCCGCTGGCGGATGTGCGACTATCTGCGCCCCTGCATTCACTACCGCAATCGCCAACAGGCCTGACACGGCCAATGTCCTTTTCATGCTCAACCCCCTCAGAACGCGATCGAGTCGCGGGTTTTGCTGTATTTGCCGATCATTACGGGAAAGTAATGCGCAAACAAGCGTTTGGGTCCCAGAAATGCCTTAAGGAATGTGCTCCCGCTTTCCGGAACAAATATGCATCTCTCCCGGGCCGCTGCAGAATTAGCGCTCCGGCCGCGAATGGAGAGACCCCCTCTCGTCCAGAAAAGCTCAGGGACCTAAGCTGGCCGTAAGCGCGCCACAAAGCGCTTCCATGCAGGTCAATGAGGTACAACAAGTTGAAAACACAATCCGAACGTCCGCTTGCACGAGCGGTTTCGCGTCGCGTCTCTGCGATTCGCGCGGTCACTTTCTCCATCGCTGCCGTTTTAGCTGCAGCGTGCGCAAACGACACAACGGCTCCAAAGTCAACGGTCATTGAGCCAAACCCCCTCGATCCGCCGGGTGTCACATTCATCACACAGAGCAACCCGCAGATCGTTCCAGTTGTTGCGGTGCCGCAGTCACGTGCTTATCCGGGAACGCGCATCGCCGGCGAAGCAACAATCTGTAAGGATATATCGAGTCCTGCCGGCAGCTACACGTTCAACGTTCAGGTCGTGTACGCTCACATCAATGATCTGGTCGCTTCGACAGCAACGCTTTCACCAGGCCAGTGCGTCATCATCTACAATCGCTGGAGCCGCACGTACGGCGTCAGCCCCTTTTCGCAGGTCACGATCACTGAAGTCATCCCGACCGGTTCGCTGTATCGCGTCGACTCGATCGCCGTTGACGATGACCCGACCGGACCTCGCATGGTTCGCACTGGCCAGTCTGCGACGTTCAGCGTGAACGCATATCACGGTGGCTACGTCAATTTCTTCAACGCCGCGTCAAGCACGCCAGCTTCGCCGCCGCCGCCATCACCGTCCATCGTTGACCTTCGATCGCTTTCAACATTCGGAATTCTCGCCGGTACGACCGTTACCTGCGTAACGGGCGGTACAGTTGGTGGAGACATCGGGATCAGCCCAGGCAGCGCGCTTACTGGCTTCGGTCCGTGCACGCTTACGGGGGTCAAGCATCTTGCGGATGGGCCAGCTGCCCAGGCCCAGCTCGACCTGATTGGTGCATACAACAATCTCGCCGGACTTCCGTGTCCGCCAGCAAATCTCGTCATCGCAGACCTGGGCGGAACTACGAAGCCCGCTGGCGTCTATTGCTCGGCAAGCAGCCTGGCGATCACGGGCGTCCTGACGCTCGATGGCGGCGGCAATCCGGATGCAACGTTCATTTTCCAGGCGGGAAGCACGTTGACCGTGGCGGGCAGCATCGTCCTCATCAACGGCGCGCAGGCGAAGAACGTCTTCTTCCAGGTTGGAAGCTCCGCGACACTGGGAACAGGATCGACGTTCCGCGGCAACATTATCGCGCTGACGAGCATCACGCTCAATGACACTGTCACGCTCATTGGACGCGCACTCGCACGCAATGGTGCCGTAACGCTCGGCACGGGTGACACGATCATACTGCCGTAAGCTGAGAAGTCTGTATAGGATTGGCTACTACTGATAGAGAGAAGGCCACCGATGTCGAAAGATGCCGGTGGCTTTCTCGCTTCAGTTCTCTTCCGTCCGGACCCGGAGAGTCTTGCGTGGTCCGTCAATTTCTCCGCGTGACGAAAACAGATAGACGATTGCTTCGCCATGTTCCCGGGCGGTCAGGCCGTCGGGGCGGGGGCAGACACCTTACACGTCTGGCCGACAGTTTGCAGCGGGGTTAAAATATAATGCCGCTGAAGTCCGGAACGCTGTATTTGCAGCCCTTCCCGGCCAAGCCAGGCAATTCAGTATCCGTCCTTAATCGCCGGCAACTATACACGTTGCTGCGCGAAGGATTGGCATTAATGATCACCGTTGCGATAATTGACGATAACAGGCTTGTTCGCGACGGTCTTACGGCACTACTTGACGAACTCGATGATGTGAGTGTCGTGTTTGCCGGCACCAGCGAAGATGTTGCGCTGCTGACGGCGGCCGAACCGCGCGTGGTGCTGCTCGACATCGGTTTGCGGGATGCCAACTGCATCAGTGTTGCGAAGCGCATCAAGGCGGAGCTGTCGGCGGCTGAGACCATCGTGATGGATTTGCTTCCAGTTCATGACGACCTGGCTCATCTCGTCAACGTCGGGGTTGCAGGCTTCATTCTGAAGGATGCCACGCTCGAGGAGCTTCTAGAGACGATACGCTCTGTTGCCGATGGCCACCGGGTGTTGCCCCAAAGAATGACAGGGACGCTGTTTTCCCAGATCGCGCGCCTTGCGGTCCAGCGCGACAGAGAGCAGACCCTGGACTCGATAAAAATGACAAAGCGGGAAAGCGAGGTGATCGCTCTCATCGCGGATGGTCTGAGCAACAAGGAAATTGCCGGGCGCCTCAATATCGCCACGCACACAGTCAAGAGTCATGTACGCAATGTGATGGAAAAGCTCACCTTGCACTCCCGACTGCAGATCGCGGCTTATGCCCACCGGAAGGACGAATAGGGCCAATTCGCGAGCTCACTCATCCCCCTGCTCGCGTACCGGGGCAATTCCTAGTTAGTAGCGGTTGCTCGGAACAACGTCGCGTCTAGCTACTAGGCACCCAAAAGACGTAGTCATCTTTTCGCCTTTTGGGGCTATATCGGGCCTTCAGCAGGTTCTCTAAAATGAATTGTGGTTCGTCGACCGCTTTGGCGGCGGGCCGTAGGCCGTCCTAAATCTGAACCCTATTGGAGTCCGGCCACAAAAAGGAAGGAAATTGGCGCAAGGCTGGACGCTTGACGTTAAAGGAGCACTTAACTCGAAGCTTCGACGCCCTTTCTGGGTTGGGCTGATCGGGCTTATAGTCATAGCCCTTACACTATTGGGCTTCTACTCCCTCGAGTCACGGGTAGAGCGCGCAACATTCCGGAGCCGCGAGCTGGCACGAATCAGCCGTGATGCGCGGTCTCTTTCCGTAGACCAGGAGACAGGTTTGCGCGGCTATCTGATCTCCGGTAATGTCATCTTGCTGGCCCCCAAGAAGGCTGCCGATCGGGCGATCGGACCCAAGCTCGACACTCTGGCAACCCTCACGGCAGACAACCGGTCTCAGCACGACCGGGCTATCGCAATTCGGCGTGCGGTCTCCCAATGGAATCGCGGATACGTTGCACCCACGCTGGAAAGGATGTCCAGGCACGAGCCATTCAGTGATCAACGTGACAATCTGGCCGGCAAGGAACTGTTCGACGGCGTGAGGGGGACCTTGGATTCGTTTATCGGATATCAAGAGACACGGTACCGCGCACTGCTCAAATTCGACGTTCGGCTCCGGCGAACCGCGCTTGGCTTGATACTGATTGAAATCGTGATAATAGGAGTAGCGTCACTGGCTTCCGGCAAGCGTGCCGCCCGCCACACGCGGCAACTTCTCGAAACACAGGCGATGCTGGAAGAACAAGCTGTAGAAATGGAGTACCAGACCGAACAACTACAGGATCAGGCCGTTCACCTCGAGGAACACGCCCACGAAGCCGAAATGGCTCTGAAGCGGCTCGCCGATTCGAACAAGCATCTGGAAGCCACCATCGCAAAGCTTCAGCGGGCCGAGGCCGCAGCAACGCGCGCGAGCGCGGCCCGGGACGAAACCCAGTCACTGCTTGACTCTTTGTTCGATGCGTCGCCAGTAGGATTTGGGCTGCTCGACCGCAGTCTCAAATACACCGCCGTCAATGCAGCGATGGCTGATTTGTGTGGAATGCCGGCCACCGATGTTCTCGGCATCGGTCCCCGGGACCTCGTCGGGCCGGAAACCGGAGAAGAGGTAGAGGCTGTTCTACGGAACGTCATGAATACCGGAGATCCCGTTGTTAACGTTCCTGTGCGGGGCGTCCTGCTAACCGATCCGAACATCGAACGGCACTGGATGCTGAGTTACTTCCCCGTCGGGAAAAATGCGGATGGGGTGCTTGGCGTCGGCATCGTTGCCGTTGAAACGACAGATCGCAAGCGTCTTGAAGACCAGCTTCGCCAGGCCGAGAAGATGGAAGCCG
>DATLDF010000076.1:0-4980 GCA_035525975.1 Gemmatimonadaceae bacterium | reverse complement strand
GGTGAAGTCCTGGAGCTCGCACTCGCCGGACTGATCGCAGATCGGGCAGTCGAGCGGATGGTTGATCAGCAGGAATTCGAGAACGCCCTTGCGTGCTTCGAGAGTCTTGTCGTTGTGGACGTGGACTACCTGTCCCTCGGCCACTGAAGTCGCGCATGACGGAGCTAGCTTCGGCGCCTTCTCGACTTCGACGAGACACATTCGGCACACGCCAGGAATCGGCAGGCTCGGGTGATAGCAGTAATGCGGGATCAGTATGCCGGCGGTCTTGGCTGCTTCAAGGATGGACGTTCCCTCGGGCACCGATACCGGGCGTCCTTCGATAGTCAGGTTGACCATTTTCGCTTCAGCCATCAGGCCACCGCCGCCATCACTGAGTGAACTCTTTTTCCGTGAATGAGTGCCTCGAATTCAGAGCGGAACTTCGTTATGCCTGATATGACCGGAGTGGCGCACGAGTCGCTCAACACGCAGATCGTCGTGCCCGTCATGTTGTGCGCAATACTCATGAGCGTATCGAGATCTTCCATCGTGCCCTGCCCGTCCCTGATGCGCTCGAGAATCTTCGTCGTCCAGGCCGTGCCCTCCCGGCACTGAGTGCACTGCGCGCAGCTTTCGTGAGCGAAGAATCTCGCGAGACGCGCGATGACGCGAACCATGTTCTGCGCATCGTCGATGACGATCACGCCGCCTGATCCGAGCATCGACCCCTGTGCGACAAACCCTTCGTAATCCATCAGCGTCGCCTCGGCCTCTTCCATCGTCTGGATGGGAACCGACGCACCGCCAGGAATCACTGCCTTGAACTTTCTTCCATTCACCGGGCCGCCGCAGAGGTCGTGAAGGAAATCCTTGAACGGAAATCCCATCACTACTTCGTAGGTGCCCGGCTTCTGAACATTGCCGCAAACCGAGAATAGCTTCGTGCCCGTGCTCTTGGGGTTCGACAAACACATGCTCTTGTACCAGTCTGCGCCCTTCAAAAGAATCGGACAGACAGCCACGAGCGTCTCGACGTTGTTGATAGTCGTTGGCTGGCCGAACACGCCGGAGACAGCCGGAAACGGCGGCTTGATGCGCGGGTTCCCGCGCCGCCCTTCGAGCGAGTTCATCAGCGCGGTTTCTTCACCGCAGATGTACGCGCCCGCCCCTTTGTGCACATGGACGTCGATCCGCTTGCCGGTGCCCATGGCGTTTGCGCCAAGAATGCCTGCGGCGTACGCCTCCTGCACCGCGCGCTCCATCCAGATGAGCGGTTCGGTGAACTCGCCGCGAATGTAGATGTACGCCGTCTCCGCGCCGATTGCATACGCTCCAATCGCGCAGCCTTCGACGAGCGCGTGCGGCGTCCAGCGCATGATCTCGCGGTCCTTGAACGTTCCCGGCTCTGATTCGTCGGCGTTGCAGCAGAGGTAGTGGGGCTTTCCGTCACCGGGCTTCATGAAAGACCACTTCATGCCAGTCGGGAATCCGGCGCCGCCGCGGCCGCGCAGTCCTGAATCCTTGACGACGGTTACGATGTCAGCCGGCGACATACCAAGCGCTTTCTCCAGCGCCTTGTATCCGCCGCGCTTTTTCCATCCGTCGAGTGTGCGCGCTTCCGCGTCCCCGAAATACTGGGAGAGAACTGCGGTCTCGCGCTGATGCGATGCGTGGGGGTAACCCATTATGGAAGTCTTGAGAGAATCGTGGAGACATTGTCGGGCGTGACCGACTCGACGAACTCTTCGTTGATCATGATCGGTGTCGGAAAGCCACAAGCTCCGAGGCATTCGACTTCGATGACAGCGTACTTGTTGTCGGGCGATGGAACGCCAAGCTCGCCGCACCTGGTCTGCTGAAGGAGCGACTTCACGACGTCATCGGCCCCGCAGATTCCGCATGGCGAAGTTGTGCAAACCTGGATGAAGTACTTCGGCACCGGGTGCTGGTGGTACATCGTGTAGAACGTCACGACGCCCTTCACATACGCCGGCGTCAGCTCGAGCACGTCGGCGACTTCGGCCATTCCAGCTTCGGGAACCCAGCCCCGCTCGCGCTGAACGATCCAGAGCGCTGGAAGGAGCGCCGCCATCTTCGTCGGATAACGACCAAGGAGCGTATCGAGCTCCCTGCGTGTCTCACCGACGAACACGGGTGAGTAAGGCGCGTCGTGCCCATGACTATCGTGCGAAGCCATGTCGGGCGACTCGAGACCGCCCATGTTCTTCGTGCTCATCGGTCGATCTCTCCCATCACGATATCGATGCTTGCGTTGATCGCGATGACGTCTGAAAGCAGATGACCTTCGACCATCTTGGGAATCGCCGCGAGATTGATAAAGGAGGGCGGCCTGATGCGCCAGCGAACCGGCTTGGCTGTTCCGTCCGAAACCATATAGTAGCCCTTCTCTCCCTTCGGACTTTCGACAGCAACGTATGCCTCGCCAATCGGCGGACGCGGGCCTTCCATCACCTGCTTGAAGTGATGGATCATCGATTCCATCTCGCTCGTCGCTTTTGACTTTGGCGGAAGGATGATTCGCGGGTCGTCGATGTTCACAGGACCTTCAGGCAACTTCTTCGCGGCCTGCTCGAGAATGCGAACCGACTGACGCAGCTCTTCCATTCTCACGAGATAACGATCGTAGACGTCGCCGTTGGTGCCGACCGGGACGTCGAAGTCGTAGTCCTCGTATCCGAGGTACGGGAAGTCTTTTCGAACGTCGTAGTCGACGCCTGACGCGCGAAGCATCGGTCCAGACAATCCCCAGTTGATCGCTTCTTCCGGAGTCATGACTCCCAGACCAATCGTGCGGCCCACCCAGATTCCATTCTTGGTGAGCATCCGGTCGATCTCTTCAATCACGTGCGGGAACGTGCGAATGAACTGGCGAAGTCCGTCCATCCAGCCGGTCGGAATATCTGCCGCCATTCCACCCACGCGCGTTGCCGATGTGGTCAGACGCGCGCCAACCCAGCTCTCGAGCAGGTTGTAGACGTTCTCACGTTCCTGGAATGCCCAGAGGAACGGTGTGAATGCGCCGATATCGATACACGTCGTTCCGAGCCACACGAGGTGCGAGATGATCCGCGACAGCTCGGCCGCGATGACTCGAAGCACCGTGCAGCGCTCGGTGATCTCAATTCCGAAAAGTCTTTCGGCGCCGAGTGCAAAGGCGACGTTATTGCCGATCGAGTTGAGATAGTCCTCCCGATCGGTCCAAGGAATTATCTGGTTGTACTGGCGATACTCGCCAATCTTCTCAAAACCGCAGTGCAGATACCCGACGTGCGGAATGCAGCGGACAACCGTCTCACCATCGAGCTCGAGCACCAGGCGGAGCACGCCGTGCGTTGCAGGATGCTGTGGCCCGATGTTGATCAGCATGTGATCGCCGGAAAGCTCCGGCTCCATCGATTGCGGCGCCGAGACGTTTACGGGCGCGCCGCCGTCGTTCGTTACGAGCGGAACGCGCTGCGGTCTTCCCTGCGCGTCCAGGCCGGTTGTCGAGAGCTCGACTTCGATCGTGCGATTGCCTGACATCTTACTCACCCGTCCGTTCGCCGGCGCCAAGGCGCCCGCGCATATCTTCGGGCAGGTCTTCGAAAGCGTCGGCGATTGAAAGCTCTTCCATGGAGTACTTCGCTTCGGGATTCTGGGCGAGCGCCTGTCTCAACTGCTCCGACCGGCTGAACCTGCCGCGAAGCGGGAAATCCTTGCGAAGCGGATATCCTTCCTTGTACTGCTCCCACATGAGGATCCGGCGCAGGTCAGGATGGCCGTTGAAGCGAATGCCGAACATGTCGTAGCACTCGCGCTCCATCCAGTCCGCGGCTTTCCAGATTCCCCATACGCTTGAAACCTCGAGGGCGGCCGACTTCTCCAGCTGCGTCTTCACGCGCAGGAAGCGACGGAACGGCAACGACCTGAGGTGCCAGACAACTTCGATCGGCTGCTCGAAATCACGCGATTCAACGGCCGTGATGTCGCTCAGGTAGTTGTACTGCTGAGTGGGGTCATCGTGAAGCCACTGCATGACTTCGACGACGCGGGATGAAGCGATGTAGATGTTCGTGTCGCCCCAGATCACTTCCGAATGAAGGACCACGCCGGGAAAGCGCGACGACATTGCGGCAACAGTCTCGCTCGGCGAACCGCCCTTATTCGGCAGGTTTCGTGGCGTGACGGGCCTGGCGTCGCTTGGGAGCGCGCTACCCGCGGAGACAATCTGAAATTTGTCTGTCACGGAGCGGAGCGCGTCTGGTTGACGGAGTTGCCGAACGGCTCTCCAAGCTCGTCGATGACCGAAGGCGGAATGTAAAGCTGGCTGCGAGGGTCGGGATTCATCTCGTCGCGAATGCGATTGTCCGCCATTCGCTCGTTCATGACCTTCTCCTGAAGCATGCGAATTCCGTAGATCAGCCCTTCAGGCCGCGGAGGACATCCAGGCACGTAGACGTCGACCGGAATGATCGTATCGATGCCCTGCACTACCGCATAATTGTCGAACATCCCGCCCGTCGATGCGCACGCGCCCATCGAGATGCACCACTTTGGCTGCGGCATCTGCTGCCAGATCCTGCGAATGATCGGGGCCAGCTTGAACGGAACGCGGCCCGCGCAGATGAGGACGTCGGCCTGTCGTGGCGAGAAGCTCATTCGCTCCATTCCGAAACGGGCGAGGTCGAACCGGCTGGCAGCGGTGGCCATGAACTCGATGGCGCAGCAGGCGGTGCCGAACGGCATCGGCCACAGCGAGTTCGCTCTTCCCCAGTTGACGAGGAAATCGAGTCGCGTCGTGACCCAGCCTTCCTGGCTTTGGGGCTCGTACGAGACCGTTCTCGTTTCCGGGCGTGTGGTCAATCCCATTTCAGTGCTCCCTTCTTCCAGACGTATGCGAGTCCGACGAGCAGAATCGCCATGAATACGAGCATTTCACCCAGGCCAAAGAACGAGACGTGCCCCGCGGGACACGAGCCCGACACCATAGGCACGGTG
>DATLDF010000054.1:0-24559 GCA_035525975.1 Gemmatimonadaceae bacterium | reverse complement strand
TCTCACCTGGTATCCGTCACGCTGGCTTGGTGTTGGCCAGCTCAAGACATACAGCGAGTTCGGCAAGCTCGCGACGCACATGCGCTCCATCGAGCACAACACGCGTCACCTCGGCCGGTCGATCTTCCACGCCATGGTGCGCTACGGGCCGAAGCTCGAGCGAAAGCAGGCAGTTCTTTTCCGCGCCGTTGACATCGGTGCCGAGCTGTACGCGATGTCCGCTGCATGCGTGCGCGCGCAGATGCTTGCCAAGCAGGGGCAAAAGGAGGCGATCACGCTCGCCGATACTTTCTGTCGCGAAGCGCGACTCAGAATCGAAGGCCTGTTCCGCGACTTCTACGGTCCGAACGATGAGAATCTCTACAAGCTCGCGATGTCGGTCTTGAGAGGCGAGCAGGAATGGCTGGAGAAGGGAATCGTCGCGGACAACTGCGAGATGGGAATCGATGAGTCGGTCGTCGAGTCGAAGCAAGTGGTTGGTGCAGAGCGTCGAGAGCTGGCGGGCGCGGTTTAAGCCCACGCCCGTGGCCGGTTTTCTGGGTTTACGCAGCTAGAGCAGCGTTCCCTTTAATAGAAAGAGCGCGACGTAGAAGTAGATACTCAGCCCTGTTACGTCGACGAGCGTCGCGACGAACGGGGCGGACGCGCTTGCGGGATCAAAACCAAGCCGCCGAAGCAGAAACGGCAGCATCGACCCGGCGAGCGATCCGAACGTCACGATTCCGATGAGCGCGACTCCGACCGTTACCGCGAGAATGTTGTAGTGCGGACCGTAGTTATAGATCCCAAGATTCTGCCACAGCACAATGCGTACGAATGCGATGAGTCCGAGAATGGAGCCGAGCACGAGTCCCGCCGGAATCTCGCGCACAGCAATCCTCCACCAGTCTTTTAACCGGACCTCGCCAAGCGCGAGTGCTCGAATGATCAGTGACGTTGCCTGCGATCCGGAGTTTCCGCCCGAGCTCATTATCAACGGAATGAACAGCGTCAGCACGATGGCTTTCTCGAGCTCGATGTTGAAGTGCTGCATGGCAGTCGCCGTGAGCATCTCACCCAGAAAGAGGGCAGACAGCCATCCGCCCCGCTTCTGAATCATCCTCCAGAAGCCGATCTGCATGTACGGCTCATCGAGAGCTTCCATTCCACCGAAGCGCTGCACGTCTTCCGTGTGCTCTTCCTGAAGCGCGTCGATGACGTCATCGACCGTGACCACGCCGATAATTCGATGCAGATCGTCCACTACCGGCAGAACCACCAGATCGTAATTAGACGTAACGCGAGCGACTTCCTCCCGGTCCATCGTCGCCGGCACGGTCACGACTTCTTCCCACGCAACGTCGCGCACCAGCGCGCCTTCAGGTGCAGCGAGAAGCTCGTGGAGAGACATAACACCTTTTACGACACCGTCCTTGTCCGTCGCGTAAATCGCGTGCATCGCTTCACGGCGTCCACCGCGCGCAATTCTTCTCACTCCGGCCAGCGCCTCTTCAACCCGCGTGTCCTCGGGTACCGAGACAAACTCGGTCGTCATCAGACCACCGGCGCTGTCAGGCTCATACGCCAGGAGGCGCTCTGTCTCCGCACGCGCCTGCTCCGGAATCTCCGACAGAATCTCGTCGGCTGTCTCCTCCTCGAGATCCTCTAGAACGTCGGCACGATCATCCGGCGTCATCTGCGAAACGAGCTCGGCCGCCTGGCGCGTGCTCATCGCTTCGAGGACTTCGCTGCGGAGGTCCTCGTTGAGGTACTCGAGAATGTCGGCCGCGCGATCCGGGCTGAGCGCGCTCAACAGCTCCGCAACGCGACCCCTCGGGATCGCCTCGGCTATGTCGGCGAGATCGGCAGGGTGAATCTCTTCGGTTTCTGCCGCGACGCTGTTCGGATCCGCATCGAGCAGATCGAGAATGTCGGGTGCAAGCAGTGCGGCCATTCCTCTCACGTCGTCATCGCCAATCGGCGTATGCAGAGGAGAGTGCCGCTGCTCCTTCATCACACCACCGGGAGCGTGCGGCGGTCGTCGCGGAAATCCGCGACTTCGTAGCCGGCGATGGAGACGGCCTCGCGAATTGCTTCATTTGAAACGGTGCCATCATGCTCGATGATGGCCTGACCAATGGATACATCCGCGCGTGACACTCCCGCGACCCCGCCCAGCGCAGTAAAGACCGCGCGGACGCAGTGGGAGCAGGTCATTCCATCAATCTTCGCGGTCGTCACCATGCGGCAATTATAGTAGGGCCCGCGCGATTTGCCCACCGCACGACCTGGCACTTTTTCAGATGCTGCGGCGTAGTTTTAACAGATGCTTCGAGGATTTTGAAATGAGCGACCCGACAAGATTACCCGAGGACGAACAAACCAAGGCGACTCTTCAGGCACAGACTGAGGAGATCAATCGTCTCGAGCTCTTGCTGGCTCAGCACGGCCAGTCGGCGCAGTCAATTACTGAAAGCGATGAACCGCCCGCGCCAGAGAGACTGTTCTCCCGTAAAACGCTGTTCGGCTGGGCTTTCGCGACGCTGCTTGTAGTGTTTTTAATCCGGATAGTGCTGCCGGAAGTTTTCGAAACCGTAAAGCAGGAGATCCGCGGACACCTGGACGAGCCGAGGGACAATTCCGCCGCGCCGGTTGTCGCTCCGGTCCCGCCGACGACCACAACCACCACAACGACCACGAGGATTGTGATTCCGGCTCCGGAAGTCCCGGAGCCGCCAGTCATCAAGGTTGAAGTGAGAAAGCGCTGACCGCTATTCGAACTTCGTAAGTCTTGGCGCCACCGGAGGATTTTTCGCGCGCGAGACCAGCGTCTTCTCGAGCGCCGGTAGGAAGACGTCGTACTGCGAGCCTGGGCTCCAGATCACCCATCCTTCGTAGCCCGAATCATAGACGGCTTTTTTCTGCGCTTCCAACTCTGCCGGGCCGTACTTCGGGGGCCCGAGCGTAAATCCCTGAAGCCATGGGCGCACTCGCTGGCCCTTCAGTCCCATCGCTTCGGTTCTGACGCGCCCGCGCGAAATGGCCGTGTGAATTACCTCGTATGGCTGGGCGTTTGGATGCGGAATCCCAAACGAACCGCGCGGATAGTGCGACGGATACACCATAGGCAGAACGACGTCCACCGACGAAACCATCGGCTCCCACTTCTGGCCGACCTCCAGAGCGCCGCCAACTGTGGATACCAGACCGAAGATGTCGGCCGTGGTCCTGACGCCGAGCTTGTGCATGCGACCCTTTGCGGCTTTAAGGAATTCGGCGAGCGCTTCGGTCTTTCCGCGGCCGTTCGATTCGGGAAATACCTGCTGCGGCAGACTCTTGTACGGCTCGGGAAAGCGGATGTAGTCGAATTGAATCTCGCCGAATCCCATCCGGATCGATTCCTCGGCGACCCTGAAATTGTACTCCCAGATCGCGTTCGCGTACGGGTTCACCCAGCTCAATCCTTTCTTATCGCGCCAGGCCGAACCGTCAGCCTTCCGAATCGTGTGGTCCGGGTTCATGCGGGCAGTGACGGAGTCCTTGAACACGACAATTCGAGCGATCGGGAGGATGCCGTGCGCGTTGAGCGTATCGAGCAGGGCCTTCATGTTCGCGACCTTGGTCTGCGTTCCGGCGTTCTTCTGAAGCATCGGATCGCCCGACGCGAAGTTGAGCCCGAACTCGTCCTTGACGTCGATGACCAATGCATTGATCTCGGTCGAGTCCGCGACGCCGATCCAGTGGCGCATTTTCTTTGAGCTTTGGGCGACAAACCGATTGATGTAAAGAGCGCGAATCGGCTGCGATGGATCGGTCCGCAGCTTCATGACTACAGGATTCAGCCCTCCGGTCGTTGCCGGAGCCTCAAGGCCGGGTGCCGACCCCGGGCTGACAGAGTCGGTCTGGGCGGCGCCTGAAGGGTTGGCACCTATCTTGGACGCCGAAACCGAATCCGAGGTCGAAGCGGCTCTGTTGGCCGCGGCATCCTGGGTGGCAGAGCAGGCGGCGAGAACGAAAACTAGAAGCGAAGTTGCGCGCATCGGTGCGTGGGGAATTTGGGAAGGGTTTGGCAGCGGATGATGCACTATATTTGCCAGCAATGCGATACCCGCTGTTGCTGCTCCTTATACCCCTTGCCGCCTGTTCGTTGCCGGCCCCCAAACCGCCCGCTGCCGAATTCCTCGTAGCAGACGGAAGCTCCACCTATTGGGTGCGAAGCGGACCGAAGGGAATCAATGCCCGGACCTCTCCGCTGATCCTCACGTCGGCCGACAGCCGGTTCTACGAGGTGTACGTCGAGCAGGTGACGCGTTCCTACGAGGACGCGATCTTCACTCGCGAGCCCATTTATCGCCGCGACCTGCTCACCGGCCAAAGCAACATCATCTACGAAGACACGAAGGTTGCCTCGTGGGAGAAGACGTACCTTACAGCCAACCCGCAGGCGCGTCTCCTGGACCCGGAGGATGATGACGGCGATGATGTCAGCGTGGCAGCCACGGCTGAATCGGACATCGTCGGCGTTGCCGGCCCGTACGTGCTCTACAACCGTCGCATTACGCTCGAAAGACCGGACTTCCAGCAATCTGACTCGTCACGCGGCGCGATCGACGTCCGCACTGGCGAAACAGTGCCGATCACTTCCCTGGTCCGCGACACTGCGCTGCTTGGCGCCGGTGGAGTTCGTGACGGCAACGCCATCAGGTGGAGCCACGCTCGCTACTCGGTGATTGCGCGATATGACCCCGACCAGGCTCAGACAGCCGTTGCCTTGCGCGACCTGCGCGGCCACGAGTGGCCTCTCGGGTATGTTGATTCACGGTTGCCCAGGGTTTTCTGGCTCGACCAGCCGAAAACTGATCCCAGGCTCCGGACTGCCCTCAATAACGCGTTTGAGGATGCTCGCGAACAGGACGAAGACGAGCAATTCGCGTCGCGAAGGATGACGAAACCGCCCCGGCCAATAATTCAGCTCGCAGCGAACCGACGCAGGCCTCACGCGCTTCACGCGGCTCACACGCAATGACGGAATCGAGAACGGTCAAGGAAACCCAGCACGAGACCTCGCAGCTGATGCTTCCGCAGCACTCGAACAATCTCGGGCTTGTCTTCGGCGGAGTCATTCTCGCCATGATGGACACGGCATCTGCCGTTTGTGCAATCAGGCACGCCCGGGCAATCTGCGTCACCGCATCCGTCGACCGGGTCGACTTCCGCGAGCCGATTCACCTTGGCGACCTGGTTATCATGAAGTGCAGCGTGAATTACGTTGGCCGCACATCGATGGAAGTTGGCGTTCGAGTCGAGTCGGAAGATCTAACGACAGGCAGCCGCCGTCATACCAATTCGTGCTACCTCACGTTCGTCGCGATCGACAGAAATGGTCGTCCGATCCAGGTTCCGCGCCTGGTTCCGGAGACGGACGACGAAATCAGGCGATTCGAAGCCGCCAAAGCCCGCCGGCGCCGCCGGCTTGAAGAAAGAACGGCCGAGACCGCAGCCCTCACTGACGCTTAAGGAAATACGAATGGCAAAAGAGATGAGATTGTTCACAGGCCCCGAAGGCACTCATTGGGGAGTTGAAGTGAAGATGCCGACGGCAAGCAACGCGATGGTCGTGTTCCACCATCCCGGCGGCAAGACCGCAGGCATGGACAGATACTCCTGGTACCAGTGGCACGGGCCTGAGGCGAGAAGCGTTACTTCGCGCGTCGCTCAAGGCTCCGTGATGAAGTCTTTGACCGAAGACGCGCTTAGCCTTCTTTTCAGGAGATCGATGCCGATCTCCGCCGGAACGAATCCGCTCAACGGTGGCTGACTCGGCTTAACTCCAACTACTTCGAGCGGTTCGTGCCCGAAGAGTCACGTTCCGAACCAGTACGCCACCTTCAGCAGGAACGTATTGGTTGGATGCAGGTCAAAGAGATTCCTGTATTCCGTGGGCCACGATCTGTCCACCTTCGAGTCGAAACCATCACGCCCGTGCGTCCACACCGCAAACAGCGTTGAGCCGGGACGGAACTCCCAACGAAGAACGCTGTTGGACCTGAGCTGCTTCACGTCGAACGACTCCGAGGCGCTGGCCGGGGCCGAATAAGCCTGGTATCGATCGTCGTACTCCGACGCCCCTGGATTGGAGCTCAGCTCACGCGTCTTCGAATACTTTCCGCGGCTCACGAATGGCGCCGCGTAGATCTGCAACGAGAGGGTTGGCGTCGCTGTGTAATCCGCGCGCACGCCAATTGAGCTCGTTTCCTGGTCGAGGTGAGCGAACGTGTAGTGGGTATTACCCGCTGCATCCTTGAAGTTACCGATCCACTGGTCGTCGTTCTTGTTCTTGCTCCAGTCGGCGAAGACATTGAGCTGGAGCTGTGACAGCGCCTTGATAATGATATCCGGTCCGGTGCTGAACGAGTTCGACCTGCCTGCGTCGCCGCGGTTGTAGCTGATGTATGCAGACGGAATGATCATGCGCCTGTCATCGCCGCTCACGCTTGCATTTATGTTCGCACCTGGCGAGACGCGAAGGGCTGGCCCGCCGCGCGCGCAGTTGTCACAGAAAGTCTTGCCGAGCTGGTAGATCGTCGAGCCGAGGTTGAGGAACATGTTGTTCGTTGTATTCAGGTGCCAGTTGGTGTTCACCGCGCGCTCGAGCTGAAGCCCATCGGCCGTCCAGTAACCCCACGCGTTGAAGTTTCCGCTAAAGCGGCGATAGTACTTTGTCGGCTTGATCCAGTTTATTCCCATCCAGTTGTTGAAGTTCTGCTGATTAGCGCGACGGAGGAACCCGAGGTCATTGAGCTCGTAACCAGCCGACTGTCGCTGATAGCTCGTCTGGTAGTGAATCATGTTGCCACCCGACTTGCCGAAGGAGATCTCTTCAGCATGGCCGGTCAATGACGTTTTCGTGGTGTCGAAAGCGAGGTCGTCATCCGGACGCTGGTACAGATGCACTGAGCTCGTCTGGGTCCGGGTAATCGCGCTTCTCGTTCCGGTTACGTCGCTTGCTGTGACGCTGCCGGCGAGCTCGTAGCGACTCTTGCCCCAGCGGTTGCGGAAATTCAAACCGCCGGCGAACGCGTTCTTGCGAAGGTATTGATCGGTCCACTCGTCGAGGGATCTCACCACTCCGGTCCCGATGGCGCCGATGCTCAGCTCGCCGTTTCGCAAATCCTGCTGTGCTCTAAGCACTGTGTAGCCCGCACGCGGCTCGGTCGTACGATCGTCCGTGCCCGTCACGCGTCCGGTGATAGCCTCCATGGCGCCAACATTGAGACCGCCGCCAAGCCGCCCCGTCAACTTGGCGGCGCCGAGAATGCGAGTGTTCGTGTTCGACGTTTCGTCGGCATACAGTCCGGCGAGCTGTGGAGCGCGTCCAATGCGACGGGAGTAGAAAAGGTTTTCTCCGCTGCAGTTCACGATGCTGCAATTCTGGTCAAAGCTGTAGAAGCCTGATCCTTCGATGAAGAACGGCCGGCGCTCCTGAAAGAACGTTTCGAACGCCGAGAGGTTGAGCACACTTGGATCCGCTTCGACCTGACCAAAGTCGGGATTAACCGTTGCATCGAGGGTGAGGTTCGGCGTGATGCCATACTTCAAGTCGGCACCTGCCGATTGCTTCTGGTCGCGACCCCAGTTGATCGAGCCCGGGGCTGAAGACGATGTCGGACGCGCGATCGATGCGTTCTGAGTCGAGACAAACGGTACTATCTCGAGCCGGCGGAACGGCGCGATGTCGGTAATGCCGTCGAGGTAGGCAATCTGCGACGAGATTCCGCCGGTGTTGGTGTGATAAAGCGGCCAGCTCGAGCGTTCCTTGTAGCGCTCGATATCGCGCCAGATGCCAAGTCCGAACGTGTGGTCCTTGCTGTTTCCATATCGCAGCTGCGAAAAGGGAATCTTGAACTCGGCCGTCCACCCAAGGGAGTCGATCTGCGTTCCGACATCCCAAATGCCGTCCCAGGTCTGATCTTCCTGTGAATCGTTGTACATCGCGTAGTCGCGCTTCACTCCTGAGGGACTGACCGCAAATTCAAACCCCGAGCGGCGATCGTTGTATGAATCGATCATGACCTTCAACTGATCGGCGGAGCCGCGGACGTCGCGTCGCGTGAGTGCCGACATGATGCTGTCCGGATGCGGATCGAACGCGCGGATGAAGAAGTACAGGTTTCGATCGTCGTAAGCGGCCTTGAATTCGGTCTTGTATCGCGGCGTCTTGCCTTCGGTCGGCTGGAACTCGACGAAGTCCCCGTAAGCCTGCGCTGTCTTCCATACTGCATCGTCCCCCTTTCCATCGATGGCCGGCGCCTGGCTGGCGCGAACCGCCCTGGCTCGGGGTTTTACATCCGATCCGGCGGTTGATGCTGGCTGTTGGGCGGAGACGCTGGCGACGAAAACTGCCACGCTGGCGAGGGTACACACGAGGTTAGGGCGCATTCTGAGCTCCAAACAAATGAAAGACGATCGGGAAAACCTTACCGCTGAAGCGCTGAGCTGAACGGCGAGGCCGCTGAGACAGCAAAGACGAACTAAAAGGGAAGTACGGTATTCTGCTGCTACGTGTTTCTCTCCCCGGTATTCCTTTCAAATCGCCGACATTTGCGCAAAAGCAGGGAAGGGGAAGCATCTTGAGTCCACGTCGACCTTAATCCATTCTGGCTTTCTCAGCGGCCTCGCCGTCCACTCAGGGCCTCAGCGGTTCCGCCGCAGTTCCCGCGGTTCCCGCGGTTGCGAGCTTTGACACTCCAATGACCTATTTCGTTTTGACGGCGCCAAACTGCGATTGGTTGAGCCGGCCGGCCTGATATCTTCAGACCGTGGATCCGAAAACCCAGCCGAGACCGTCGACTCTCACATCGCGAGTGATTTACGCGATGTTCTGGCGCGCGCTGACCCTCAGATGCCCGCACTGCGGAAGCGGACGCATCCTCGCTAACTGGTTTCACCTCAAGGAGTTCTGCCCGCGCTGCAGACTCCACCTCCATCGCGAGGAGGGCGACTACTACCTCGGCGCCTACATGGTGGCGCTCTTCATAATGGAGGGGCTGTTCGCGCTCGGCTTCCTGGCAGTTCTGATCATCACCTGGCCCAACCCGCCCTGGGATGCGATTCAATACGGGGGAGCGATGGTGATGCTGCTCGGCGTCCTGGCTGCTTATCCGTTTTCGCAGACGCTATGGCTGGCGATCGATCTCGTCTTCCGGCCGGTTTCGTCGACCGAGCTGGGTTGGTACAAAGGCGACTCGGCGGTTGAAGTGGAGACTGAACGACCGAGAACGGAAAAACTGTCAGGCGACAGTCATTGAGTCGATGAGTATAGAGGCTACAGTCCTGTCAGCTCTCAGTTGTTCAGTCTTCTGGCGGAAAGTGGATGTCGATCTCCAGCCCATCACGAGCGATAATGCATTCCGGGAAAACTTCCTTCGCCTGCGTAAGAAGCTCCGAGGCATTCACCGAGTAACGCGCCGACAGGTGAGTAAGGATCAGCTGCTTCACTCCCGCTTTCGACGCAATGCCAGCGGCCTCACGCGCAGTTGAATGTCCTGTCTCTACAGCGCGCGGCTGTTCCTCGTCACCGAAAGTCGCTTCGTGAACTAGAAGATCGGCACCCTCTGCAACTTTCAACGTGGCGGCGCAGGGGCGGGTGTCGCCGGTGAAAACGATTCGTCTTCCGGGTCGTGATTCACCGACGAGCTCTGATGCTTCGACGACTCTTCCATCGTCGAGCGTTACTGGCTCGCCCTTGTGGAGCTTGCCCCACAACGGCCCTTCGGGAATTCCAAACTCGCGTGCGCGATCCGGATTGAATCGGCCGAGTCGAATGTCTTCGACGAGAGCGTAGCCCACCGCCGATCTGTCGTTGTGATCGACAGCGAAGGGAAGGATCGAGTATCCCTTTCGCTGGATCGGAGTGTCGATCACGACCTCGTTGATCTCGAACGGAAACTTTTCCCGCTCACTTCCCAGTGCAATTGCCTGCTTGAGCAGATCAGTGCAGCCCTGTGGTCCCCAGAGACGCATAACATCGGTTCTTCCCTGAAGCGCCAGCGTGCGAAAGAGGCCGATCACGCCGAGCATGTGATCGGCGTGCATGTGGGTGAAGAAGATGTCGGCGAGAGCGAAGCTTGTACCATAGCGCATCATCTGCCGCTGCGTCCCTTCTCCGCAATCGAACAGGAGCGTCTCGCCTTCGCGAACAATCGCGATGGACGTGACGTTGCGCTCGACTGTCGGGCGCGATGCGGAGGTGCCGAGGAAGCGCACGGTGAGCGACATGGGCTGAATATATCGGAATCAAAGTCGTTGCAGGAACAGCATTTGCCACTCTTTTCCGATGACAGCATCGACGACGAGGATGTCAGAATGGCCACGGCGAAAAAGAAAAAGGCGACACCAGCGGCAAAACGCGAGCGGACTTACGTAAAGCCACCGAATCCAAGACAGCATCAGGAGGCGCCGGGTCTCGAGTCGGAGATGCGTCCTCGTCCGAAATACGAGGCGCCGCTCTATCGTCCAGCAGCAAAACTTTCTGGCAAGGTCGCGTTGATTACGGGTGGTGACTCGGGAATCGGGCGCGCCGTGGCAGTGATGTTTGCTCGCGAAGGCGCGGACGTCGCGATTGTCTACCTGCCGGATGAAGAGTCCGACGCAAAGGTGACGAAGAAGGCGGTCGAGGCGGAAGGAAAGAAAGCGCTATTGCTGCCGGGTACAGTGGAATCGAATGAATTCTGCCAGGCTGCGGTAGCTGAGACAGTCAAGCAGCTGGGAAAAATGGATATCCTCGTAAACAATGCGGCATATCAGAAGAACCGGGATTCGATTCGCGAAGTGAGCGAGGAGCAGTGGGACAAGACGTTCAAGACGAACATCTACGGTTACTTCTTCATGGCGAAGGCCGCGCTCGAGTACATGGAGCCCGGTGGTAGCATAATCAATACGGGATCCATCACCGGCCTCGAAGGCGAAGCCACGCTTCTCGATTACGCGGCCACCAAAGGAGCCATTCACGCGTTCACCAAGTCGCTCGCGCAGAACCTTGTCGAGAAAAAGAAGAAGATCCGGGTTAACTGTGTCGCGCCCGGGCCTGTCTGGACGCCATTGAACACGGCGGCCAAGGATGCTGCCGATGTCGCCCAGTTCGGGGCTCACACTCCCATGGGGCGGCCGGGGCAGCCGGAGGAGATCGCGCCTATCTATGTATTTCTGGCATCGAACGCCGACTCAGGATTCATGACCGGCGAGGTCATATCGCTTCTCGGTGGAGATGTGACTGCTGCCTAGAAGGGGGCAGTCGGTGGCGGCCCGTATCGTGTTTCAAAGCAAGGACTTAGGCCGGCAAAGCATGTCGCCGCGCTAACGGTTTTTTCTTGACAAAGCAACCGATTAGTGTAGATTGAGTGGTAAGTCTGAGCCCCGCCAGCTTCATTAGCGGGGCTTCGATGTTTGGGCCCGGTGCGACGGGTTGATGCCTCTTCCACGAGGCGAGTTACAGCTTGTCGCGGATAATGCGCGGGGCTGTAGCTCAGTTGGGAGAGCGCTGCAATCGCACTGCAGAGGTCAGGGGTTCGATTCCCCTCAGCTCCATGATTTCAACTCGCAACTTTTCGCGAGTGCATGTGTAGAAGGTTCCTTGATTAGCTGCCCGCCGCCGTTCGGTAGGACGTAGAGTTCCAATGACGGCGCGCGTGGCACGATCGGGACCCCCGGGGTCCAGGCAGCAGCCGCAGTAGTCTCTCCACAGACTATCGCGGCTTTTCTGTTTTAAAGCCCCTGATTCGCTACTGGAGCAGGGCCCGCGCGTCCAGCCGCATCGCGTTGAACGCCTCGGCGCTGAATCGATTCTCCTCGACCTCGGCCTTGCCGACAAAATCTCCCATCGCGGTGCCGCTCAAACGGTTCAGGAATCTGAGAATTGCGCTCTCCTGAACAACTGCCGTCGTACGTCGTCCGATGATGCTCTGCCTGCCTGGTGCATCGAGAATCGCGAGACGAAAGATCGAGCCCTGGCCTTGAAACGGCCTGCGTAGTGGCGTGCGAATGAAGAAGCCAATCGTCGGTGGCAGCTGCCAGTCAGGCTCTTTGGTGAACCGGAGAAACCAGCCGCGCTCGTGATCACCTTCGATCAGCGTCACGTTGCTGATCATCTTCGAGAACCCGACGTGGAATAGGAGGATCTTGGTCGTGAATGAAGATTCCATCTGAAGATCACGCGGGATCGGGCGAGGCGGCCCGTTCAGCGGGACGAAGTGACCGTTCAGGCTGCGCAGCTTGAGATTCAGGACATTCTTCGCCCCCCACAACTCCAGCCATCGTCCTCCACGCTTGTCTGTTACGACTGAGCGATAGCGCGATTCCGTGGCGTACTTGTCGAGGTAGGCCGCAAACGCCGGCATCGTGGGACTAAGCTTGTCTGGATTGAGCTTTATTCCAAGCGTGATCGTCGTCGCCGAGTCTGCGTCGTAGGCAAGCCGGAGGGTGTCCAGCGAGAGCAGTCTGCCGAGTGCTGCAGTTGTCCGTGGAAAGCTCGCACGATAATCAGATCGCACAGCGGCCGGCGTGCGATGCTCCGCGGATTTCATCAACGCCGATATGACATTGTGCATGTCGTCTGCGGTAATCGTCCCCGCGGAGATGTCGACGTTGGTAAGCCATTCAAACTCGTCGTCGGTCAGCCGGCGGAGCACCATCAGGTGGCGGGAATCACCGGCCTGGTCAGGTGCATTCGCGCCTGGCCTGGCAGCGAAAAGGTATCTGCTGTTGAGAAATCCACCTTCGACGGTGACAGTGCGGGATCCGTCTGTCCCCATCGCCGTCCACACCGACGTATCGTTGTAGATCGCCGATGGCGTCAGTGCATTCTTGCCGAGCTTTCCTCGCGCGACGCTGAACTTCGGATTGCGCTGCACGTTGGTAAACCGCTGAGCGATTCCGCCAAAGAGACCCTCTGCATTTGCACGAGCTGCGGGAATCGTTGGTCCAAATGCAGGACCGACTTCGCGGCATGCGGCAGAGGCGACAAGAAAAGCGGCGGCTGCGCATACCGACAGGGTTCGAGAGGCCGATCGGGCTCTTGATCCGGCTTTACTACTATAGGTATGGTCAGGCGGCATGGCCGTGGGTAAGCGGTGATGTGGTGAGGTCTCAAAGTTCTACCCGTAAGTGGCCGCGTGGAAGCCCGGCAATTGAACTGAAGGCTCCGAACGTTTAGCTTGGGGGAGAGACGCCGGCCTGGCCCGGACGTCGATTCTGCCCCTTGGTGTAACTGGCAACACGCCTGATTCTGGATCAGGAGAGTCCAGGTTCGAAACCTGGAGGGGCAATCAGCCAGCTAAACCCCGATGCCATGCGATGGTGTCGGGGTTTTGCCGATTCAGCGGCTCAGTTCGTGCTTTGCTGGCCACAAAATGGCGTTTCAAGGAAACCCTCAAAGGCACGGTCTTGCTATGGTAATCAGCGCCCCGTTTCTGAACTGCCCGATCCAGATTCTGCCGAACGCGGTGCTCCATGATGACAGGGGCGAGCGGACCGGCTATCGGTCCGACACGATGAACGCGCTCAGCAAAGTTCCGCAGGTCACGCTCGCGTTCTGGGTCGCGAAGATCCTGGCGACCACGTTGGGAGAGACCGGCGGCGATGCGCTGTCGATGACCCTGAACCTTGGCTACGCCGTCAGCTCGCTCATCTTTCTCGGATTCTTTGTCGTTGCTGTGAGTGCGCAGATAGCGTCGAAGCATTACCACCCGTTTTACTATTGGGCGGTGGTCGTTGCAACAACAACCGTCGGCACCACGACCTCCGATTACATCGACCGCACACTCGGCGTCGGTTATGTGGCCGGATCGGCGATGCTTTTGTCGCTCGTAATATTGATCCTGATCGCTTGGAGATACACGACTGGCGCAATTGCCATCGACCATATCACGACGCGCGCAAACGAGATTTTCTACTGGACGACAATTCTCGTCTCAAACACGCTTGGAACGGCGCTCGGAGATTTTACGGCGGACACCGGTCTCGGATTCCAGAAGGGAGCCCTGGTATTCGCGGCGTTGATCGCTATCGTCGGCGCGCTCCATTACTTCACCAGCATTCGGAAGAGTCTTCTGTTCTGGGCTGCCTACATTCTCACGCGGCCGCTTGGCGCCACGCTTGGCGACACGGTTACGAAGCCGTTCGATCAGGGCGGGCTGAATCTAGGAAGGATATGGTCGTCTGTCGTTATCGCGATCGTGATGATCATGGTGATCGCTTTCACCAGCCTGCGGCACAGGCCGACGGACAACGGCCGCCTGCCTCATTGACCATGGGATTCAGGGCCCCTGTTCGCGTCACGCGGCCTCTGGTGCCTCCTCGAGGGTAATGAGTGGCGACAGGGACGGTGAGTCGTCACTACAGTGATGCCCCCATTCGATGTCACCCCCACCTTGACCAAGTCGTTCGTGAGAGAAACTGCGCGTTCGGACGCAGCCTTTACGCCGCCCTTTTCAAATTCAGGTGAGTCAGGTCAGCCGCAGCAGGCCGAACCGGCCGAAGCCGCCGACTGGCGTTTTCGTGCTGTACAGGATGCGTCGGTCGACGGCTTTGCGATTTTCCGCGGTGTTCGCGGAAATACGAACCGCGTAATCGATTTCGAGTTCGTTTACATCAACCCGGCGGGAAGCAAAATTATCGCACAGCTCGCTCCATATCCCGGTGACACAGGTCTGGTTGGCCGGACGCTTCTGGACCTCCTCCCGCACCTCGATGGAACATCACTGATTCGTGCCTACCGGCGCGTTCTCCTGACGGGCGTTCCGATTCGAACGGAGTACGAATTCGGAGCGAAGGACGCCCCGGTCTGGAGCGCGATCACGGCATTTCGCGTAGGGAACGAGCTCGCGATCAGCTTCAGTGACATTACGCCGCGTCGGATTGCCGAACAGTACCTGGAACACGCAAACCAGGAGCTCGAGCGGCGGGTTGCTGCGCGCACCGCAGAGCTTCAGGAAAGTGAGGAACGCTACCGTACAGTCCTCGTCGCAACTCCTGACGGTATCGCACTCCAGCGGGATGATTACTCGATTGCAGCATGGAATGAAGCGGCTGAGCGCATCACGGGACTCACCAGGGAGCAGGTAGCAGGTGTGGCCCCCAAGCCCAGGGGATGGAGTGCTATTCACGAGGACGGCTCCGATTTTCTGGAAACCGAGCACCCGTCGCCGGTGACGCTCGAGACAGGCGAGCCCCAGAACGACTGCGTCATGGGAATTCACCATCCGGATGGACGCCTGGTATGGATCTCCATGAATACCCGGGCCCTGATTCACCCGGGCGAGACAAAGCCCTACGCGGTGGTGACGTCGTTCTCCGACGTCACTGCCCGTCGCGAGGCAGGGTCTGCGGTGAGGGAAAGCGAGCAACGATTCAAGATCCTCGCACTTCAGGCACCCGTCGGAATCTTTCACACCGATGCGCACGGAGCATGCACGTACGTGAACGACCGCTGGTGTGCCCTGACATTGATGGACGCGGCTGATGCGCTGGGGAACGGATGGATGAAGGTCATTCATCCGGATGACAGCCAGCGCGTGTTCGAGGCATGGGCGACGACGGCACGTGAAGGATGTTCATTTCGGCTCGAGTATCGCATGCTTACGCTTGCGGGCGATACTATATGGGTCGATGGAACTGCTGAGGCAACGCGGGACGCATCGGGAGCTGTCACCGGATATATAGGCAGCGTTCACGACCTCTCGGAGCGTAAGCTAGCGGAAGAAGCGCTGCGACTATTGTCGCTTCGCGATGAACTGACCGGCGTATGGAACCGTCGCGGATTGTTCGAGCTCGCCGAGGAGCACTGGCGCCGGGCCAGGGAAGACGGTTCGACGATTCTCGTGATGTACGGAGACGTCGACGCGTTCAAGGAAATCAACGACACACACGGTCACGCAGCAGGAGACCAGGCTCTCATCGCAGTGGCTGGTGCGCTACAGGCGTCGTGCCGTAACTCCGACGTAGTCGCTCGCATAGGCGGCGACGAGTTCATCGTCATGAGCTCGCACGACAATGAGTCCGACGCCACCGCCGGAGAGGTTGCGATGCGCGCGCGGTTGCAGATGCACCTGGCCGCGGCGAGCGTGCGTCACCGTTTTGCGGTTACAATGAGTGTCGGTACGGCGCACTGCACAGGCGCCGAGGCCCGCTTCGAAGTACTGCTCAGCCAGGCTGACAAAGCGCTCTACGAGCAGAAACGGCTACAAAGCGGCGGCTCGCTCCAGTAGAAGCAGTCGCGGACGATGCGACTGAGACCGGCGATGAGCCTCGCAGTTTGACCATCCGTCTATCTTGATTGATGCCTTCGAGCCTGACATTCCGTGCTGGTCCGCGCGCGCTGGCGCTAATTCGCGAGAGAGGGCTTCGGGCTGAGGATGTCGACATCGTGCCTGGAGCATCGGGCGGAGCGAAGTGGCTGTCGATCGGCGGACTGGATCGATTTGTGTTCGGCGAATTTCTTCAGGTACCGCGCGAGAGGCCGATGCACCTCATCGGTTCATCGATCGGCAGCTGGCGGATGGCGTGTCTCGCCCAGCGTGATCCCGTGGCTGCCCTGGGCCGCGGACATCACGGATACATCTACGACCAGCTCTACACTCCGCATCCAAAGCCGCCCGAAGTGACTGGTGTGCTCGCCCGCATACTCGACGATCTCCTCGGTGAGACTGGCGTGGACGAGATACTGTCGCATCCGTGGGCAAAGGTTCACATCATCACTGCGATGACCGGCCGGTGGCCGGCGCGAGGGAATCGCTTCGTGCTGGGTGCCGCGCTCGGCGTCGCGGCGTTTGGAAATCTCATCAGCCGCAGGGCGCTCGCGCTTCAGCTGAAGCGCTTCGTGTTCCACTCGGCCGGGGCGATGACGCCGTTCGCGCATCTCGCTGATCTTCCGACTGTGCACGCGGAGCTGACTCGAGAGAATTTGAGGTCAGTGTTGCTTGCGTCGGGTGCGATTCCGATGGTCGTCGAGGGGGTCGAGATTCCCGCCCGGCCGGGCGAGGTTCATTGGGATGGAGGAGTGGTGGACTATCACCCCGATCTCGATTTCGGCGCAGGCAAAGGGCTCATTCTGTATCCGCATTTCTACGATCACGTTGTCCCGGGCTGGTTCGACAAGGGGCTGTCGTGGCGGCGTGCTGGGTCGGGGAACTTCGATCGGGTCCTGCTCATCGCCCCGTCAAGCGAGTTTGTCGCATCGCTTCCGGGCGGAAAAATTCCGGATCGAAAGGATTTCTACGCTTTCGACCATCCTGAGCGAATCAAGCGGTGGCAGACGGTTCTTGATGCCAGCGAGCGGCTTGGCGATGAACTCAGGGAGTTGATTGCCTCAGGAGGGCTCGGAGCTGCGCTGAACCCCTGGTGAGATGGAAACCAGTGCTTCGTCGCGCATTCGCGGCAGCGTGAGCATGAAGGTGGAACCCTTGCCAAGCTTGCTTGTGACCGTGAGATCCCCCTTCATTCTTCGCGCCAGGTCTCTGCTGATCGCGAGACCGAGCCCGGTACCCCCATGGGAAGATGCGAAATCTCTGCCGACCTGAACAAACGGCTCGAAGATGGCGTCGAGCTTGTCTTTCGGAATGCCGGCGCCGTCGTCGCTCACGGCAATGGAGACAGTGCTCGGTCCCGAAGTACAACGCACACCGATGTGCCCGCCCTCCCCGGTGAATTTGATGGCGTTCGAGAGAAGGTTGATGAGAATCTGGCGGACCTTGTCCGCATCTCCTCTAGCGGTGGCGCCTTGAACATCGTTGACCATCTCGAAGTGAACGTGTTTTTCCCGTAACTGCGGCTCGACGAATTCCTGCAGCCCCTTCAGCACATCGTCGATGTCCACGGCTTTGCTTTCGATGTCAACGTGTCCTGCCTCGATCTTTGCGAAGTTGAGGATGTCGTTGATCAGCGCGAGCAGGTGTCTCTGGGCCCGGTCGATTCGCTCCAGGTCTTCTCTCTGCTCTTCCGAGATTTCGCCGCGAACGCCAAGTGTCAGGAGCTGCGTGTATCCCGCAATCGCGTTGAGTGGAGTTCTGAGCTCATGTGACATCGTCGCGAGGAACTGGCTTTTCGCCGAATTTGCGTCTTCGGCCTGAAGTCTTGCCGTTCTCTCGCTCTCGACCAGCTCGCGATAGTCGGTGACATCGATTGCGGCCGTCAGGTTTATCCTGCGGCCGTCAGGCAAGTGACCCAGGGCGACTCTGTGCAGATCCCAGATGCGAACTGACCCGTCGGCGATATGTACGTCGCGCTCTCCGAGGTGAAGAGACTCGCCTTCCACGCCGTCGGAAGCTGTAAACTCGGGCAACCTTTCAGGCGAACCCTTGAATGCAAGCCGCGCCCATTCCGTTGTATTGACAAGCAATTCTGCATCGTAACCGGTGAGGGTCGTCCACGCCCGGCTCAACTGAAGGATCTCTCCCCCTTCGGCATGCAGCATGAGAGGATATGGTGCGGCGAGCACGGCGCTCAGAAGGCGATGTTCGCTGGCGCGGAGTGACTGTTCGGACTCATTCCTCTGCCGGATGTAGTCGCGTACATCCAGCTGGCGTTGCCGCGCACGCTGGGCCGAGCGAAGGATCGTCGTGAGCGTGGCAACTCTGACTGGACGTTCGAGCAGAGTGACGTTTCCCTTTTCAGTCACTCCGCTCAAGACTTGAGGGAGGGCAGCCGAGAGCTCTCCCTCTCCGGTCAGCAGCACGATCGGAATGTCCGACCATGAGGGCTGCGTGTTGAGGAACTCGAAGAGCTTAAGCCGGGACTCGGGGTCCAGAGCCTCTTCTGCGATCACGATGACAGCGGCCTCGTCACGCGAGATCAAAGCGCATACATCGTCCATTCCGCCGCAAATCCGGCTGATCATTCCCGCGGATTGCAGCACGCGCTGCGCAATCCGACTGTCAGATCCGGTCGGCGTGAGGAGTGCTACAGAAAGCTGCTGAACCAATGGCGCACTGGCCGGTTCAGCTGAGGCGTGTTCAACCACCACACTGTTCACTATCTAGCCTTTCTCTTCGTCTTTGTTTGTTCCCTCATCAGTGGTTCCTTCAGCCCCGTGTAGCTCGGAACTCCCGTTAGAACGCCCTGGAAATCGCGCAGCGGCTCACCCACATCAAGTCCCCCCTGGCCGACCTGGCACTCTCGAATTGTGCGCTCGTGGTTGCCGCTGCGTCTCTTGACTACAGAGACGGCCTGACGGACCGATCCGTGAACTTCGAAATAGCGCATCAGGATCACGGTGTCAGCGAGGTAGCTCACTTCCGCGGCTTCGTCCACAGGATTTCCAAAGATGCCGTGCTGCACGAGCGTCATGATCGAGGTGACGCCGTTGTTGGAAAGAAAGCTGAGGAGCTCGTGCACCTGGATGGGAAGCAGTCGCTCTTCGGGCATCGACTGGAGATAGCCGTTGATCGAATCGATTACGACGAGCGAGATTTTTTCACGCTCTACGGCGGTAACGACCTGACTTGCAAACTCTCCCGGGGATAGATCGGTCGGCTCGATCTGCTGGATCCTGAGATTCCCGTTCTCGACGGCGTCGTCGATATTCATGCCGAGCGCCCCAGTCCGCATCCGGAAGGTGCTCATTCTCTCGTCGAAAAGATAAAACAATACTTTTTCGCCTCGCTGAACGGCAGCGTGGGCATACTGCGTGGACAAGACCGACTTGCCGGTTCCGGCCGCGCCTGTGATGAGCATGCTTGTTCCACAGGTAAGACCACCGCCCAGAAGGTCGTCGAATTTCTTCGATCCACTCGGAAGAATCCTGTCGGAGACGTCTACACGCGGCGCATCGTGCAGGATTCGCGGATACACTTCCAGGCCGCCCGTCGTGATGCGAAAATCGTGATAGCCTCCGCGGAATCTTGCCCCGCGAACCTTGGTTACCTGAAGCCGGCGCCGTTCCGATCCGTATTCGAGCGCAACGTGTTCGAGCAGCAGCACGCCGTGGGCGAGGCTGTGGAGCTGAAGGTCTCCTTCCGGCGCGGTCTTGTCGTCGAGCAACAGGACCGTGCACTCTCGCCCCATAAAAAATTGCTTGATCGCGAGGATCTGCCGGCGAAAGCGGAGCGGCTCCCGCGCGAGCAGGCGCATCTCCGAAAGAGAGTCGAAGACAACTCGTTTTGGATTGAGTTTCCTGATTACTTCGAGCACGGCATCAACCGTCTGCTGGAGCTCGACCTCTGCCGGATGGAAGATCGTGTAGCCCTCTTCCATCGACTGGGCGGCGTTGTTTGCGAGCTCGAAGACGTCGACTCCGTTAAGACTCCATCCATGCGATGCAGCGACGCCGACCAGCTCATCCTTGCTTTCAGACAGCGTGATGTAGAGTCCGTTCTCGCCTTCCTTCACTCCCTCGAGAAGGAATTGCATCGCAAGGGTGGTCTTGCCGGTGCCGGGGGAGCCGTCGAGCAAGTATATGTGGTTGGAGGGGAGACCTCCGTTAAGGACCTGATCGAGCCCCAGAACGCCGGTCCTGGCAAGCGGCTGTGTTGGTATCGCTACCGTTTTCTGGGCTGCGCGTAAGCGAGTGGTAATGGAGACTCCATGGCTATGAAATCCAGCCAGACTGGCGGATTCCGCGTTTCGGAACTGATTGGCCTCTTTTTGCAACAAGCGTGCGACTGAGTAGAAGTCCTGAGGAAACGGCATTTCAGTGCTGGTCAGCGCCCGCACCGATTCGTAAAATCACGTATGGACAACGCCCACACCTTCCTGGAAAACCTGGCGCTGGTGCTGCTCACAGCAGCAGTGACGTCATTTGTTTTCCAGAAGTTGAAACAGCCCGTCGTCTTCGGCTATCTCCTCGCTGGCATGATCGTCGGACCCTATCTGCCGACGCATCTCAATGCCGACGAAAGGGTCTTGAGAACCCTTTCCGAGCTTGGGGTCATCCTGTTGATGTTCACCCTCGGCCTCGAGTTCCGGCTCAGGCAGGTGGCGACAATAGCCGCGACATCCGGACTCGCGGCTATTCTGGAAACCTCGACGATGTTCGGCCTCGGGTACGTCGCCGGGCACCTTTTGGGCTGGACTACCATAGAAAGCGTCTTCACCGGCGCGATCGTCTCGATCTCCAGCACGACGATCATCGCCAAGGCGTACAGCGAGAGGGCAGTCGAGAACAAGCTCAGGGAAGTGGTTTTTGGAATCCTCATAGTCGAGGACCTGATCGCCATCATTCTGATCGCTCTTCTCACGGCAACCGCGACAGGCGTTGGGCTGTCTTCCTGGAATCTGACGATTACGGTAGTGCGCCTGGTCACGTTCCTCGTTGGGCTTACGGGATTCGGCATCCTGATCATTCCGCGGTTCGTTCGCGGAATAGTGAAAATCGAGCGCGACGAGACGACGCTCGTTGGGGCGATCGGGCTCTGCTTTGGTTGCGCTTTTCTCGCCTACCAGTTCGGCTACTCCGTGGCGCTCGGGGCCTTCATCGGAGGATCGTTGGTCGCCGAGTCGGGCGAATCACTTCGCATCGAGATGCTCGTGCATCCGGTGCGCGACATGTTCGTCGCGATTTTCTTCGTGTCGGTTGGGTCGTTGATCGATCCGCGAATTGTCCTGGAGCACTGGCCGGCGGTGGTTTTTCTGACCGCCCTTGTTATAACCGGAAAAATCGTTGCCGTGACGGCGGGCTCGTTCATAACTGGCAACGGACTTCGCACTTCAGTTCAGGCTGGAATGAGTCTCAGCCAGATTGGCGAATTCTCCTTCATCATAGCGGCGGTCGGATTGACGCAGGGCGTGACTCGCGAGTTCATCTACCCTGTCGCCGTCACTGTTTCCGCCTTGACCACACTCACGACACCGTGGTTGATCCGCGCGTCCGGACCGGTGGCCATGTGGGTGGACCGAAAGCTTCCGCGGCCGCTCCAGACGTCGGTGTCGCTCTATGGAACGTGGGTCGACAGAATTCGGTCGGCACCTCCAACCGCCGGACGATCAAAGACCAGGCGCCTGGTAAGGTTCATACTTCTCGACGCGGTGATGCTTGCTGGTGTGATCATCGGCGCGGGCGCAGAACAAGGCCGCTTCACCAGGATGTTCTCCAGTGCGACGGGAGCGTCCGAGCAGGTCTCAAACTGGGTTGTGATTCTCGGTGCCGCGATAGTGTCGATCCCGCTGGTGTTTGGAATTACTCGCAGCGCGAGAATGCTCGGGCTTGTCCTGGCAATGCGTGCGCTGCCGACAGCCGGCAGAAGAAAGGCCGATTTCGCCGCCGCGCCGCGGCGCGCTTTGGTGACGATGCTTCAGCTCGGGACGATGCTCCTCGTCGCAGTTCCACTCATTGCGATCACGCAGCCTTTCGTTCCGCGGTTTCCGAGCTACTCGCTATTGGGAATTCTTACGATTCTTCTCGGGTTGGGATTCTGGAGAAGCGCGGTCAATCTTCAGGAACACGCGCGCGCTGGTGCCGAAGTCATCGTCGCTGCGCTTACGCCTCAGATGGCTGACGAGGAAGATCCCGATAATCTCTTCCGGACAATGGAGCACGTTGCGGTGATGCTTCCCGGGCTGGGCGAGCCGGTGCCGGTGCGTATTACGGCTTTGAGCGCCGGAGTTGATCGCACGCTCGCGGAGTTGAATCTTCGCGGAAAGACAGGTGCGACAGTGCTGGCGATTACGCGAAAGGAGAACGACGGAGCGAGGGTCGTGATCCCGTCAGGCAAGGAGCGCTTGCGCGCCGGTGATGTCGTCGCTCTCGCGGGCACAGCCGAGGCTGTGGCTGCTGCGCGCGAAGAACTGACTCATTCGCGACGAACTGAACTGCGGCGAGCGGCGGTTTTCGATATGGTAGTTTAGCGTGCGGCGATTCTCCTCAACGCCTGCACCGCCTGAACAGTCTCCGTTGACGGCAACGCGCCTCGCAGAACCTGCGCGACGAGCTTGTCGTCGCGATCGTACAGATCGTTTCCAAAGTAGAGCTGGCCGTCCTGGATATACGCGGTTCCGTACGTGATAAACACGGGAATCTTGCGGGGCACCTTCACGCCGTGATCGTCGCTGCCGTGCATCTCGGCATCGACTTTAGCGGCATCCCACCCAAGGACCCACTGCGCAAGATCGGCCGGCTTCTCGACGCGAATGCAGCCGTGACTGAAGGCGCGCACGTCCTTGTTAAAGAGCTCATGATTCGGCGTGTCGTGCAGGTAGATGTTGAAGTCGTTTGGGAAAAGGAACTTCACGAGACCGAGTGAGTTTTTGTCACCCGGCTTCTGTCGCACGCGAGTAGCACCGCCTTCCTGATATAGCTCATAGTTGTTCGCTGACAGATAACCCGGATCGGCGCTGATCTTGGGGAATATTTCCTTGGCCGCGATGTCGGGCGTGACGTTCCAGAACGGGCGGAAGACAACAGTCTCCATTGAGTCAGAGAATACGGGCGTTGCCTTGTCTTCGTAGTCCTGGCCGACGATCACTTTCATCGTCAGGTCAGGCTTTCCCTTGTCGAAAGCGGTGAGACTGAACGCAGGAACGTTGACGTAGATGTATCTGTTGCCAAATGTGCGCGGCAGCCAGCGGAGACGCTCGAGGTTCGCCGCGATCTGCGCGGTGCGGTATACCGCTGTCTGGTTCAGCGACGCCATCGTCTCGGCGCCAAGCATGCTGTCTACGCTGATTCCGTGTCGCGACTGGAAAGCGGCGACTGCTCCGGCGATCTCCCGGTCGTACACACCAGAGGAGGCCGGAGTATTCGCTTGAGCAGCGGGGACGGCGATGCCTTCCATAGACAGGCGGTTGCGAAGAGCCGCAATCCGCGCAGGATTCATTTTCTCACCGGGTTTTGCAGCAGCTCCCGCAGGAACCTGGGGCCATCCTCCCTTCGCGCTGATCTGTTGAAAGCGATCAAGCTCCTTCCGTAACCCGTTGTAATCGGGATCTGACGGGCGCATCGAGGCAATCGACTTGTCGAGTGCGGGATTCCTCAGCCCACGAATCAGCGCGGAGTCTACGTTCTCTTCCTCCGGGTCGATGTGCCAGTTCTGTGCGACCGATTTGGGATTGACCTGTCCGGTAAGGTAGTCCTCGCCAAGGGCGGCAAATGATGAGGTGAGGAGGATATCGGTATCGGCGAGCTGGTCGGCAGTCGGAGTTTTTGTCTGCTGAACGGTTGCAATTGACTGCGCGAGTGCTCCGACCGGATATGCATCCATCCGCATCCCATCCTGCTCGGCCTGAAGGACGGAATTCGCCAGTGCGAATGTCCTGTCGGTGATCAGGCCGTCGGACGCGAGCCACAGCGGGTTATCGCCGTATGCCTTGTAGAGTCGCTTGGCGTGTGCCCACTGGTCGTCGTCGATCTTTGCTGGCGGGGAGCCGGCAAGTTTTTTCTTCAGCGCAGCCTCGATCGCGGCTGCCGGAACGCCCTGGACCGAGGTCAGCTTCGCGGGGGCCCAGGATTGATCCGGGCCTCCGTCGGCAGATCCGGCATTCCCGGTTTTATCCGAGCTGCATGCAGCGAGGAAAAGCGTAGCGGCCGAAAACGCCGCGTATCTGATTCGAAACATTTAGGGCCTCTGGAGTGGTCATGATGCGGGTATCACTCCAG
>DATLDF010000005.1:0-3091 GCA_035525975.1 Gemmatimonadaceae bacterium | reverse complement strand
TCGAGCGCGCCAAACCGGGTCACGCGGTCAGGAGGAACATTGCCATCGCGAATCAACGCGTCGCGCGAGAAAGCAACGATTGCCGGTGGTGGCGTGAGCCGCAGGAGCTCAAGTGCGGACGACGGATAATAGTTGTCCGAGTTCAGCACCACGAATGCGTCACCCCCCGCAAACGGCTCGGCGGCAAGAACTGCGTCCGCGGTGCCCAGAGGTTTCTCTTGAATCGCTGTCTCAACAGTGATTCGCGAGAGCGGAACTGTCGAGTAGTACTCACGAACCGCGGTGTGCTCCGGGCCGATTACGAGGCAAATGCGTGTGTATCCGGCGTCGGCCAGTGCGCTGAGGACGTAGTCGAGAAACGGACGGTCGATCGGCATCATTGCCTTGACGCCGGTTTCAGCTGCGGCAGCCTGGTCGGCGTCCAGTTCGGCGTCAGCATCGGCCTTCCGCATGCGCGTGCCCAATCCGCGAGCGAGGATGACTGCTTTCGTGACCGATTCAGTCATGTTGCCACCGTCGCTCGCTTCGGCGCTCGAGAGTTTACCCGTTCCATGAGCCGCAGAGCATCAAAGGGCGCATACGTCTTCACGTCGTTGTCGAAGTAAACGTAGACGTCCCGCGAGCCCGAACGAGGAGTCTGCCATTTTCGAATTCGGCGGGACCAGAGGTCAAGCTCGTCGTCAGAATAACCGCTCGCGTAAATGATCTCGGATCCATGGAGGCGTACGTAAACGAAATCAGTCGTAACCTCCTCCGCGTATGGAAACTTCCCTGCTGTATCTGCAATTACAAACGCGCACTTGTGCGCACGCAGAATGTCGTAGAATTCCTCGCAGAAGTAAGAAGGGTGTCGAACTTCGAATGCGTGGCGATAGCGCACGTGCGCAGCTGCCTTGATGCAGGCTCCACGACGAAGCCTGAAGTCGTGCCCGCACGCGATCTGTTCGGCATCAGTCGAAGTGCGAGGCAGCGACGCCATGAAGGAGTCCATTCGTTCCGCGTCGAAAGAGTATGTCGCAGGAAGTTGCCAGAGAAACGGCCCCGTTTTCTCGCCTAGTGTCAGAATGCCGCTCGCAAAGAAGTTGCCCATCGCCGCGTCGCAGTTCCGCAGCTTCAGGTTGTGCGTGATGAATCTTCCGCCTTTAATCGCGAACACGAAGTTGTCTGGAGTCTCACGTTTCCATTTGTCGAAGATCGCCGGCCATTTGAGACTGTAGAACGTGCCGTTCAGCTCGATCGTGTTGAAGCGGTTGCTCGCGTATTCCAGCCATCTGCGATAGGGAATGTCCGTCGGGTAGAACGTGCCGCGCCACGGCTTGTAGTCGTAGCCACTGACGCCAATCCACGCCTTTCCGCGACGTGACACTTGCCGATTAGGAGTTTCCGCTTTGCTCTCAAAGGCCACGTGTTCGCGAAAACGCACAATGCGGGCCCCTGTGCCTTCGCGATTAATGAAACCGTAATCGACAGATAACTATCGCGATAAACTTTGCGGCTTGCGGAACGTCGCCGAAAGCCGACCTTGGTGACATGCCTGCGACGCATGAAGCGCGATACGGCCGACGGCCAGTATTCGATGGTCGCCTGAGAGAGGAGTGGGTTGGGTTCACAATCCTTCGCCGAGTGATAATTGGCGTGGCGATCATTCACTTTTCATTGGCGGCGGCTTCCGGGGTTCGCGCTGTAAAGCAAGTCTACAGTGTCCAGATCGAAACACGCACGAATCCCGGAGCTGCCGGCGCTGTTATCGTTGCGAGGATCGTCACGTCCGGGAGAGTCTCAAATGTCGCTCACATCGAGCTCGTCCAGGGGCAGCACATCGAGACGCTCGTGCGCGCCACACTGCCCGAGAACAAATCATTCTTCTACGATCCCCGTCCGCAACACGTGGCGCTCAGGGCTACACTCTCACAAGAAGTCGTTTCGCGCTTTGCGCCCGGCCGCGCCAGGCTACGCGCTGTAGTCGAAGGCCGGTCACAGTTTGTTCACATACCTGCACCGAAGATCCTTGAGGTTGGCATCACCATAGTGAAGTGACCTCGACGAAGCTGTATCAGCCGGCGAACGTCACAGCCACACTGCGAGATAAACTGCCCCCCAGATGTTGATCAGGACGCTCGCTGTGGTCAGTGCTTTGAAGGCGGGCGTTGTTTTCCCTGAGGTGCCGCGTGCGACGAGGAGGATTATTAGCGGCATGAAGTCGAGCGCGTACCTGTAACCAAACTGTACGAATCCAATTCCATAGTAGGCGAGGATCGGAGTTAACGTGCAAGCGATACCGACCCAGCACGCCTGAACCAGGCGGTCGCGTAGCGGAGCGCGGAAGAGATATAGAAGCGCTGGCGAACAGAAAAAAACGCCCATTCCCCACGGTGACGGCTTGAGATACGGAAACTCGAGCGCTCCCGAACCGCTGCTGCGGACAGCACTGGGCAACGCGACCAGCATGTTGAAGAGATTCTTCGGAACGTGCGCAAGGCTGAACAGCCCGACTGACCGCGCCTCTTCGAGCGCAGGAGTGTACAGAGCTGCAAGCGCAAATCCACTTTCCAATGCATTGCCGAAACGCGCGAAGTTGTACCACAGGTACAAACCAACCGGAATGGCCACTCCGAGGAGAAGCACTGCGGTGTTTGCGATCCGACTCTGTCTGAACTTCTGTCCCGTTCTCTGGTCGGCAGGTAAAACGGGCTCAATCGCGAGCCATATGAAGAACGGAAGCGTGAATGCGACGCTCATTCGTGCGGTCGCAGCGAGCCCGAGGAACAGACCCGCCAACAGCATCCTTCGTTTGCCAAGTATTTCGAGAATCGCCAGGAGCAGGAACGTCGTCGCGACGATGTGAGCGAAGAACGTCGAGATTCCGACGAGCGCCACTGGCAGGTAAACGGTTCCGCCGAAATACAGCAGGGAGAGCCACGCGGAATGCGCGGCCGGATTTCCCAGACGCCTGCATATCGGAAGGAAGAGCGCAACATTCGCCGTGGTGAGGACGTAGCCTAAGACGACCAGTGGAACGCCGGCGTTCAGGAGCCAAAGGAACGGGACCAGGAGAATCGCCGGGAGCGGCCCGAATGGGAGGTATTTGTGT
>DATLDF010000037.1:0-47088 GCA_035525975.1 Gemmatimonadaceae bacterium | reverse complement strand
GGCCCGGCGCACGGGGGCAGGGAGGCGGCGCATCGGGTGGCCCCTAGTCCGCCGGCACCGGCCGCACGGCTGCGGCGATTGGGCCGGGTGTCGCCTCGTCGTTGCGGAACGAGCGGGCGATCCAGGCGAAGGCGAGCACGGCGAGGCCGAGCAGCGCCATGCCGGCGCCGATGCTGCCGAAGATGATCCGCCCGATGCCGAACAGCGACGCGTAGACGGCGATGATGCCCGCGATCCAGTTCGTCCACGCCAGCGCGCCGCCCGGGATCGACTCGCGGCCGTAGCCCAGTCGCTCGGAGACGCGCGCCCAGCCCGGGCCGCCGGGACGCACGCGGCGGTAGAAGCTGTCGAGCGTCGCCTCCGGCTCGGGGGCGGTGAGGAAGGTGGCGGCCACCCAGATCACCGTGCTCACGACCACCGTGGTGAGCATCACCCACGCGTCGCCGTTCGGGTCGGCGGCGGCGAACCGCGGCTTGATGGTGGCGATGGCCAGGAGCGAGACGACGAACGAGGCGATCATCGCGGAGATCTCGCTCCAGGCGTTGATGCGCCACCAGTACCAGCGCAGGATGAGCACGAGGCCTGTGCCCGCTCCCATTGCCAGCAGGAACTTCCAGGCCTGCTCGACTGACGAGAGCTGTGACGTGACGCCGATCGAAGCGATGAAGAGCAACACAGTCGCGATACGTGAGATCTTCACGTAATGCTGCTCGCTTTCGGCGGGCTTCATGAACCGCTTGTAGAAGTCATTGACCAGATAGGAAGCGCCCCAGTTGAGGTGCGTTCCGACCGTCGACATGTACGCCGCCGCGAACCCTGCCATCATCACGCCCTTCCACGGCGTCGGCAGATAGTCGACGAACGCCTTCACGTAACCCGACTCCTTGTCCACCAGATTCGGATAAAGGATGACGGTGCAGAGGCCGGTCACGATCCATGGCCACGGGCGGAGTGCGTAGTGCGCGACCTGGAAGAAAAGGGTGGCGAGAACGCCATCACGCTCGGTCTTTGCCGAAAAGATTCGCTGCGCGATATAACCCCCGCCGCCTGGCTCGGCGCCTGGATACCAGGCCGCCCACCATTGGACGGAGAGGAATGTGGCAAGTGCCATGAGTGGCATCCACGGGTAGGCGTGGAATCCGTCCGCTCCCAGTGACACGGGAAGAACGGAAAGCGCCGCATCGCCCGAACCAAAGTGGTCCGCCAGCTTCAGTTTCATCATCGCGATACCACCGACGGCTTTGACGGAATAAATCGCGAGGATGATAACGGCCGCCATCTTGACCACAAACTGGATGAGGTCAGTCCACAAGACCGCCCATAGTCCCGCCGCCACGGCGTAGATCACTGTGATGACGAAGCAGATTCCAACAGCGAGAATCGGTGACACGCCCAGCGAAATCGTGAGGATCTTGATCATCGCGCGGGTTACCCAGCCAAGGATGATCAGGTTGATCGGAATCGCGAGGTAGATCGCGCGGAAGCCGCGGAGGAATCGCGCCGGCGCGCCGCTGTAGCGGATTTCGGCGAATTCGACATCGGTCATGACGTTGGCGCGTCGCCACAGGCGTGCGAAGAAGAACACGGTGAGCATTCCGCTCATCACCATGTTCCACCAGAGCCAGTTTCCGGCGACGCCGTGCGCGGCGACGAGTCCCGTTACGACGAGCGGTGTATCGGCGGCGAATGTTGTCGCAACCATCGAGGCGCCGGCCAGCCACCACGGAACGTTGCGCCCGGAGAGGAAATACTCGTTGAGACTCTCTCCTCCTTTTTTCGTGAAAAGCAGGCCAACGCCTGTCGAAAACAGGAAGTAGGCAGCGACGATCGCCCAGTCAATCGCAGAAAGTGTCATGAGGGTAGGGAAGAGATGGGGTGTTCTATCGACGAGACCCGCTTCCAGAAGTTCCGCTTGGTAGTCATTTGTGGCAAGCAGAGAGGAACCGTGGCACGTATGATTATGTAACACTGCAGCCGATCGTCAACCTACGAGAATGGTGTTCATGACGCGATATCTGATTCCGATAGCAGGCCTCCTCGCCGCGACTGGCTGCACTGTAACGAGCCATCGTCTCGATCCCGCCGACGAGCTTGCTGCCGAGCGCGTCAAGCCGGGAATCTCGATTCTGCTGGGTGACAGCATGCAGCTGATCAGGGGAAAGCGCATCGCGCTTCTCACGAACCAGACCGGCATCGACGAGAAGGGGCGATCGGACATCGATCTGCTGACGGGCGACCGCGCGAAGAAGGCGAGCGTGAAGCTGGTGAAGTTGTTCTCACCTGAGCACGGAATCCGCGGCACTGAGGACAGGGAGCAGCTCGGTAATTCGACAGATGCGAAAACGGGCTTGCCGATCATTTCGTTGTACGGCGCCGGAACTCAGGCCCCGGCCGACAGCTCGTTTGCCAACATCGACGCTCTCGTGTTCGACCTGCAGGATATCGGAACGCGCACGTGGACTTACGTCGGCGCGATGGTCTATTCGATGCGCACCGCGAAGAGAACGGGGAAGATGATGATCGTTCTCGACAGGCCTAACCCGATCACGGGCTTCTATGTAGAGGGTCCGGTCCTCGATTCAGGGCTGTCAAATCCGAATGATCCTGCCCCAGGCAGGCCGGGACAGGCCTATGCCCTGTACCCGATGCCCCTCCGGCACGGGCTGACGATGGGCGAGATGGCGTTGTTCTTCAACGACGTCCTCGGGATCCATGCAAACCTGAAAGTTGTGGCGATGCGCAACTGGCGCCGCGAGCTGTGGTTCGATCGAACGGAGCTGCCGTGGGTGAAGCCGTCGCCGAACATGCCGTCACTGCAAAGCGCGATGCTCTATCCGGCGATCGTTCCGTTCGAGGGGTCGAACCTGTCGGTCGGGCGCGGTACGCCGAACGCGTTCCAGATCGTCGGAGCTCCGTGGCTCAAGGCCGAGGAGACAGTGAAGCTGCTGCGAGACAGGGAAGCTCGCGGGGTCCGGTTTGTGGTCGAGTATTACACGCCCGAGAATGCGACTGATAACAAGTTCAGCGGGCAGAGGATTCCAGGAATTCGGATGTACGTAACGAATCGCAGCGAGATGCAGCCGTCACGCGTAGGAGCGATGCTGCTGTGGGCGATCAACAAGACGTCCGGGGCCGGTCTCAAGCTCAATAACCGCACGTATGATCTGAGGATGGGATCCCCGCGCGTGAGGGAGGCACTCCTGCGTGGTGACGATCCAACGGCGGTGATCGACCGGGAGTACAAGGCGGCCTTTGACTTCAGGGAGCAGACGCGGCGCTATCTGCTTTACAATTAGAGAGCTGGCCCGGAGCCGCGGGCCAACGACGGCGACTGTTCGCATGGGTCTTGCACCGATAGTTCGCACTCAAGGAGGCAAGACAAGCATGAAAATTCTAATTGCGTCGCTCGCGCTCGTGGTGGCTGCGACTTCTGCGTGCGGACCGCGCCAGGTCGAAGTCACGACTGGAGCGCAGCCGGCTGCCGACGTTTCACTCCGCTTCACGAACAATCTCAGTCAGGCAGTCAATCTGTACGTGACGAGCGCAGGCACTGACGTTTTCCTCAAGCAGGTGGCGTCGAACACCGTGGAGCAGGTTCCAGTTCGCGGATTGGCGGCTGGAACGACGGTGACGCTGAAGGCACGCACGGTTGACGGGACCAGAACGTATACGCGAGACAACATCGTTCTCGCCTCGGGCTACGACTGGAGAGTGCCTTAACGCTGGTTGGCGTTCTGGCAATAAGTGTCGAATCCGGATAGCTTTACGGGTCGAATCGAGAGCCGGTTCGGCCCGTTTTGCCGTCGGCGCCACATCTGGGGCTGATGGTCTTATTTCGCGCCCGCTGGCATGAAAACAATCTGGGAAACCATAATGAAGGGCTACCTCTGGTTCATTGAGCCAGTCGCAACCCTATTGGTCAAGCTCCGGATCAACCCGAACACGCTTACGACGATCGGTACGATATGTACGGTCGCCGGAGGACTCGCGTTCGCGCTGGGCCACATCAGAACGGGCGGGCTGATCATCGGCATCACGGCCGTTTTTGACGTTCTCGATGGGACCGTGGCCAGGCGGACGGGCCAGTCGACGGTATTCGGCGCGTTTTACGATTCGACTTTGGACCGCGTCGCTGACGGAGCTGTTCTTGGCGGACTGGCCTATTTCTACGCCACCAGCCCCGTGTATCACAGCGTCCCGATGCTCGGCGTAACGCTCATTGGAATCATCGGGACCTATCTCGTCAGCTACACGCGGGCGAGAGCTGAAGGACTGGGAATCGACGCCAAGGTCGGCGTCATGCAGCGGCCCGAGCGCGTGGTTCTGCTGTCGGTTCCGCAGGCTTTCTTCGGGGTGGTTCTCAATGGATGGGTTCTGGCGGGGGTAGTCAGCCTGCTGGCGCTTACTGCATGGATCACCGCCATACAGCGCATTCTTTTCGTTCGTCGCACGACCCTCAATACGATTCCGACGCCTTTGCGCGTTCTCAATGACAAGACACCGCAGTCGGCGCGTTCAGCGTCGAGGCGTGCTCAATCCTAATTGGAGATTAAAGACTTGCCGTCCAACGCTGATGTTCGCACTCCCCCAGCTCCCGCAACCGGAAAGCTCGGAATTCTTACCCCCGGTCTCGGTGCAGTTGCAACCACATTCATTGCCGGAGTCGAGAGCATCCGTCGGGGTTACTCCAAGCCGATTGGCTCGCTCACACAGATGGCGACGATCCGTCTCGGTAAGCGCACGGACAACCGTTCACCGCTGATCAAGGATTTCGTTCCTCTTGCCGCACTCGACGATATCGTCTTCGGGGCGTGGGATCCAATTCCGGACGATGCATACACGGCAGCGCAGAAAGCGGGCGTGCTCGAAGAGAAGGACCTCGAGCGAGTCGCGGATTTCATGAAAGCGATCAAGCCAATGCCGGCGGTGTTCGAAAATCATTACGTCACGCGCATCAACGGCTCGAACGTCAAGGCGGGCAAGACCAAGCGCGACCTGGCCGAGCAGCTGCGCCAGGACATGCGTGACTTCAAGAAGAACAACAACTGCGATCGCCTGGTTGTCGTGTGGTGCGCGTCAACGGAGATCTTCATCAAGGCCGGCCCGCAGCACGAGACGATCGAATCGTTCGAGAAGGCGATGGATGAGAACGATGAAGCGATCGCTCCGTCCATGATCTACGCGTACGCCGCTTTGATGGAAGGCGTGCCATTCTGCATGGGCGCCCCAAATCTGGCAGTGGACATTCCGGCGATGCTGCAGCTTGCGGAAGACAAGGGCGTTCCGATTTCAGGAAAGGACTTCAAGACCGGCCAGACGTGGATGAAGACGATCATCGCGCCGGGCCTCAAGGCGAGAATGCTTGGATTGGCTGGCTGGTACAGCACGAACATTCTTGGCAACCGCGACGGAGAGGTTCTTGACGATCCGCAGTCTTTCAAGACGAAGGAAGAGTCCAAGCTTTCGGTACTGCATAACATTCTTCAGCCAGAGAAGTATCCTGACCTGTACAAGGATTTCGCGCACGTCGTGCGCATCAACTACTATCCGCCGCGCGGCGACAACAAGGAAGGCTGGGACAACATCGACATCGTCGGCTGGATGAACTATCCGATGCAGATCAAGATCAACTTCCTCTGCCGGGACTCGATTCTTGCCGCGCCGATCGTTCTGGATCTGGCCCTGTTCTCAGATTTCGCGCAGCGCGCCGGAATGAAGGGAATCCAGGAATGGCTGTCGTTCTACTACAAGAGCCCGATGGCGGCTCCAGGCTTGCAGCCCGAGCACGATCTCTTCATTCAGCAGACCAAGCTCAAGAACACGCTGCGTCACCTCATGGGTGAAGAGCAGATTACGCATCTTGGCCTGGAGTACTACGCTTGATTTCACGCAGTCTGGCGCGGCTTGCCGCGCCGATTCTTTTTTTCGTGAGCGCGTCGTGCGGTCCCAACGAGCGCGCCCTCGATAACAGGCTCTGGTCCGACAGCTTTGCTTTTCGCATTACCGTGCAGCCGTCACCGCCGCATGATGTCGAAGACGCGAGCTACAAGATCGTCGTAATCGATAAAAAGACCAGCGAGCCGATCGAGAGCGGCCAGGGTCGCGTGTTTGCGACGAACAAGGACGGGATCAACACGGACGACGGCCTCCAGAAGGGAAAGGAAGTCGGTACGTATTACGGCCGCCTGCGATTCCCGGTGACGGGTGAATGGGCTGCGGCAGTTCAGTTCAGGCGCGATTCAACCTCAAAGCTGGAGCGTGTTGACTGGATTCAGACAGTCATCAGCTCCCCAGACGGCAAGTAAGGAAATGCGGCATTTCTTCAGAAGCCAGATGACCCCTGTCGACGTCCTCAAGGTCGCCGACGAATTCTTCCCGACGCTTCCGCTCGACAGAACCGCTCACACGGCCAGGACGAGAACTTTCTCAGGTTTGCTGGGAACGCTCCAGCTCTCCGTGAAGAAAGAGGGCGGCCACTACACGTTCGTCGAGGTCCACACGGACCAGATGGGCGAGAGCCGCCTCGACCGGAATGCGAAGCGATTCTTTGTGGAGCTACACCGCAAAGCGGATCCCGCTCACAAACTCGAAGCCGCCTACTGAGCCGTGGCAAGCGGCGAAGAGCGCTATCTCGCTACACTGGAGTCGGCGCGAGCTAAGTGGTGGAGCTCAAAAAACTTCGATACCTGGAAGAAGCTCTACGTCGGCGAATACCCGCGGGGCTTTCTTATCATCGAGACACTCCGGTGCTACGCTCCTGAATTCAAGATAGAAGGAGCGTCAGTTCTGGATGTCGGCTGCGGCGACGCGGGGGCGCTCATCGCGTTCGCCGAGAAGGGCGCAAAATGCGCCGGCATCGAGACGTTCGACCTGAGCATAGAGCGCGGAAAGATTCGAGCCGAAGATCACGGCGTTCAAGTGGACCTGCGTAAGGCGGCAGGGGAAGAGATTCCATTCCCTGACGCGACCTTCGATCTTGTGATGCTCGACAACGTGCTCGAGCACGTCGTCGATCGCGCGAAGAGTCTTCGCGAAATCCGCCGGGTGCTGAAGCCGGGTGGATTGCTTTATCTCGTGACGCCAAAGCCACTAGCCCTCTACAGCCTGTGGAACGACCCGCATTACGATCTCGCGGGGCTCGTCCTCATGCCGCGGAAAATGCAGATATGGTATTTCGAGCAGGTTCGCGGCGGCGGGAAGGGAACATACGACGTAGGGAAAATTCCGCCGCGTCCAAAGCTTCTCTCCCTGCTTCGTGAAGCGGGCTTTAGAGTGACGGTTCCGCCTCGTGAGCTCTGGATCAACTATCTGCGGGATCGCGTGTCGCGGCCGGAAGAAGTTCGTCCGGGGTTGAAGCGCAGGATGGCGTCGTACATCACGTCAAAACGATGGCCGTTCGAGAATCCTGTGATGCGCTGGATCTGGGACGTGAGTGTCGGGTCGAACTTCATTATCGCCAAGGCGCCGTAAGTGATTCCGAAGGTGCTGCACATCATCTACGACGATCCGCAGAATCCGTGGGTTGGCGGAGGCGGGGCAGTTCGGGTTCGGGAGCTTTACAAGCGTCTTGTCGGTCGCGTAGATGTCACTGTCGTGACTGGAAACTTTCCGGGCGCGAAGGACGAGACAATCGAAGGTGTGAGATACAAGCGTCTCGGGAGTCGCGGTCCGTACGCATGGAGCCGGCTCACCTGGGGACGTGCGGTGAACAAGCTGATTCGGACGACCAGCTACGACGCGGCCATTTTCGATTTCTCTGGCTACAGCCCGGTATTCCTCCCGTATGGCCGCCCGACCGGGGTGACAGTGCACCACGTCAGCGAGCCAACTGCAAAGCATCGGTGGGGCTCTATTCTATCTTCTGTGCTCGGGCGTGTTGAGCGCACTATGATGCGTCGTGCGAGTCGCGCGAGCGCAACGTCACTCTCGTCGCGTGAAGTAATAGAGCGGGTCGCACCGGGAATGCCCATAGACATGGTTGGTGCAGGCGTGCCGGAAGAGCTCTTCGAGATTCAGCGTCGTCCGGGAAATTTCTTTTTGTATTTCGGCAGGCTTGATGTGTTTCACAAAGGCCTCGACACTTTGCTCGAAGCGTTTGCGATCATGGTTCGCGAGCGTCCCGAGCTCGAGCTTCGAGTTGCCGGGCGCGGCAAAGACGCAGAGCGTGTTGCGTCTATCGCGAAAGAGCTGGGTATCGCGCGTAACGTGACGCTGCTTGGCGCAGTGAGCGACGACGAACGCACCAATTTGCTCGTCGAGGCTGCGGTGCAGCTCATGCCGTCGCGTTTCGAGGGATTTGGTCTTGCAGCGGCCGAGGCAATGGCAGCAGGCGTTCCACTGGTCGCTGCTGCTGTCGGATCCTTGCCGGAAGTTGTCGACGCTCCGCGCGGCGGAGTTCTCGTTCCACCGCAGGATCCAGCCGCACTGGCAGCCGCTGCGCTCAAGCTTTTCGACGATCCCTACGGAAGGTCAACGCTTTCGATTACTGCCCGTGAATCGGCACGCCGCTTCAGCTGGAGCGCGGTTGCCGACGCTCATCTCGCGTTCATCAACAACATTGCTTCGGGCGCACACGTGCCCGCGACATCCTGAAAATGAATCAAGACAAGAGTACCGCTGGTCTTTCTCGAGAGCAGAAGCTCGACCTCTACTACTACATGAGGCTCACGCGCTCGCTCGAGGAGCGGCTGGTGAATCTCTATCGTCAGACGAAGGTTGTCGGCGGGCTCTTCAGGTCGCTTGGACAGGAAGCTGACGCCGTCGGAAGCGCATACGCACTCGACAGATCGAAGGGCGACATTCTTTCGCCGCTGATACGCAACATGGGGTCGATGCTCGTTCAGGGCGCAACGCCTCTCGAGATTCTCCGGCAGTACATGGCCAAGGGAGATTCTCCGACACGCGGTCGCGAGCTGAACATCCACTTTGGCGACCTCGTTCGCGGCTTCGTCGGGCAGATCTCGCAGCTTGGCGACATGGTGCCGGTGATGGCAGGTGTCACACTCGCCTTCAAGATGCGTGGAGAGGATCGTGTTGGTCTTGTCTACGTTGGCGATGGTGCAACATCGACGGGTGCATTTCACGAAGGCATCAACTTCGCAGCTGTTCAACGTTGTCCGTTGGTCGTCGTTGTCGAGAACAACGGCTACGCGTATTCGACCCCGCTCTCCAGGCAGACGGCGGCGAAGGAGATGCGCGACAAGGCAATCGGTTACGGAATCGCGTCAGAACAGGCTGATGGAAACGATGTGATCGCGACGTACGAAGCGACGAAGAGAGCTGTCGACCGGGCGCGGTCCGGCGGCGGCGTGACCCTGGTGGAGCTCATCACATATCGCCGGAAAGGACACGCCGAGCACGACAATCAATCGTACGTGCCTGCGGGTGAGATCGAGCAATGGGCCAGCGCAAATGACCCCATCGATCGGTACGTGAAGGAGTTGGGCGGCATGGGCATCGCCGAAGCCGAGCTGGGAGACATCGACACGCGCGTCATGGCGGAGATCGATGCAGCGACCGATGAAGCGGAAAAGTCGCCGATGCCCGAGCCAACCGATGCACTCGTCGGGATCTATGCCGACCCTCCTGAGGAAAAACCCCTCTGGTTCCGTGAGGGTGTTCGCGCCGCGGTCGAAGTGAACGAGCGTCCGTCCAGCTGGGGGACGCACGATGTCTGAGATCACCTACCTCGAAGCAATTCGTGAGGCACTGTTTGAAGAGATGGAGCGGGATGAGAACGTGTTCTGTCTTGGAGAGGACATCGGCGTGTATGGCGGGGCTTTCAAGGTTACCGATGGCCTGCAGCAGAAGTTCGGTGAGAAGCGTGTCATCGACACGCCGATTTCTGAAATCGCGATCATCGGCGCTGCCGCGGGTGCGGCGCACATGGGCATGAGGCCAGTCTGCGAGATGCAGTTCATCGATTTCATCTCGTGTGGCTACGACATGCTGACTAACTACGTGGCGACGGCGCGTTACCGCGCGATGCTGCCGTGTCCGATGGTCGTCCGCGGACCGAGTGGGGGATACGTGCGCGGCGGTCCGTTCCACTCGCAGAATCCTGAAGCCGCGTTCCTGCATACGCCGGGATTGAAAATGGTCTATCCCGCTACCGCCAGCGACGCGAAGGGACTGATGAAGGCCGCGATCCGCGACGAAGACTGCGTGCTGTTCTTCGAGCACAAGTATCTCTATCGGCGAATCAAGGAGGAAATGCCGGCCGGCGATCACGTCGTGCCGATCGGCAAGGCGCGTACGGCCAGGGAAGGGACGGACGTGTCGATCATCACGTATGCCGCGACTGTCTGGAAGTCACTCGAGGCAGCGGAAGAGCTGGAGAAAGAGGGAATAAGCGTCGAGGTCATCGACCTGCGCTCGCTTGCTCCGATGGACGACGAAGCGATCGTGGCAACGGTGAAGAAGACAAATCGTGTTTTGATAGTTCATGAGGACACGAAGACTGGCGGCGTTGCCGGCGAGATAACGGCCCGTATCAACGAGCTGGCATTCGAGTGGCTCGACGCTCCTATTCTTCGCGTCACGGCGGTTGACGTGCCGCTTCCGTACTCACCTCCGCTCGAGGATTACGTGCTGCCCCAGACTGCTGACATAGTGAAAGCGGTTCGCCGCCTGGCTGCCTACTGATGACGAATCCAGCGGACGAGTTCAAATCCAGCCGGCGGATCGGGGTTGGATGCGTCACGGCGATGGCCGGCCTGTTCAGCGGCGGCATGATCGGCGTAATGATTGCCAAAATTGTGGGTAGTGCCCGTGGGTGTAATCCGGGACCCGAGCTTCCGGCGTGCGATTGGCACGTATATGCCGGTATCGGTATGTTGATTGGAGTTCTGACCCTGCCTGTGCTCGCGCTGAACCGCTTACGGCGCGCTGACAAGGCGGATCGCGAATCGGATTGAGGAGATTACGGTGGCGCTTGTAGACATAATCATGCCCCAGATGGGCGAATCGATCGCAGAAGGCACCCTGTCGAAGTGGCTGAAGAAGGTCGGCGACGAGGTGAAGCGGGATGAGCCTATTTTCGAGATTTCGACTGACAAGGTCGATGCGGAGATCCCGTCCCCGTCAGCGGGCGTGATCACCGAGATTATCGTAAAGGAAGGCGAGACTGTAGCGGTCCAGACGATTGTTGCGCGGCTGGAGACGGAGAAGGGTGCGGCCGTGGCAGCCACTGCTTCTGCGGCAGCCGCGCCGAGCGTTCCGGCGGCCGAAGGTGCTTCTCAGGCGCAGCAGCAGAGCGGGGGCCCCCCCCCGAAAAGCGAATCTACTTCGCAGACGGCTGCCGCCACTCATCAGTCCCCCGCACCAGCAGCCGCAACACCGCACAGCAACGGAAACTCCTTCGAAGACCGCGTCCGCACGCGATCCTCACCGCTTGTCAGAAAGATCGCGGCTGAGCACGGCGTCGACATCGCCGGAATGCAGGGAAGCGGCATCGCTGGCCGCGTGACCAAGAAGGACATCCTTGGCTACATCGAATCAGGACCGCCGGCCGCTGCCGCGCGCGCACCCTCCATGCACGCGCCCGGCGGTGCAGAGCCCGATCACGGTCCGCTTCCGCAGCCATGGCCCGGCGACCGCGTCGAGGCGATGTCCAAGATGCGCGGCCTCATCAGCGACCATATGGTCCAGTCACGCCGGACGTCCGCGCACGTCACGTCGTTCATGGAGATCGACCTGACCCGCGTCGCGGGAATCAGGTCCCGCAAGCGCGCTGAATTCGAAGCCGCCAACGGACAGAAGCTCACGTTCCTGCCTTTTATCATCGCAAGCGTCGTGAAGGGAATTCAGGCATTCCCGATCATGAACTCTGCGGTCGCCGGCCGGGACGTCATCTACCGTAAGCCGATCAACATCGGAATTGCTGTCGCGCTGGACTGGGGCCTCATCGTTCCAGTAATCAAGCGGGCCGAAGACCTGTCACTCGGCGGAATCACCCGAAACCTGAACGATCTTGCTGCACGCGCTCGCGCAAAGAGATTGTCGCCGGAAGAGGTTCAGGACGGAACTTTCACCATCACGAATCCGGGAGTGTTCGGATCGCTGATGGGGACGCCGATCATCAACCAGCCGCAGGTAGCGATCATGGGAGTCGGCGCGATCGAGAAGCGCCCCAAGGTGATCAGGGGCACTGATGGCGAAGACACCATCGCGATCAGGACGTGCTGCTACTTCTCAATCTCGTTTGATCACCGGATAATTGACGGCGCAGTCGCCGATCAATTCCTGGCGTTCGTGAAGAAGACCATCGAAGAATTCCCCGAGAGCGCCGTCTGACATGCCACGAGCCCTTACGATTCAGCGAACGACAGTTCCCGCCTCTGAACGCGGCAGATACTTCGAGAAAGTCAAAGCCTGCCAGAGTCATTACGCGGCCGCCAACTGCCGGTTTTATGTATTTGAGGAAGTTTCGCTCCCCGGCGCTTTCATTGAATTCACTGAAGCCGACGACCAGACAACACTGACAGTCGCTCACGCAAATTCGCCGTATCGAATCCTCGACCCGGCGCGGATCTATAACGAAACGGAGATCGCCTGACATGCCGGCGAGAACAATCAACATCGATGGTGAGGACTGGACTGTGACTCCATCGGGTTACATCACGCAGTACGACCAGGACGAGTTCGGCCTGTTCTTCACGCGAGGAACGGGTGACACGCGCGAGGTGCGCGTGACACGCTACTCGCCACAGGGGTCGCGGTCGCGCTCTCAGTCGTTCGCAGAGCTGACTGACGAGCGTCTCGTTTCACTGTTCGGCGAATCGCAGCCAAGCTTCACCTCGCCCGAGGCCGGCTACACGCAGTGACATCCCCGCGCGCAGTAGTCGCGCAGCCGGGAGAAGTCGACCTGCACATGCACTCGACTGCATCCGATGGGTCGCTCCCTCCAGAGGAAGTAGTAGCAGCGGCAAAAGCGGTGGGCGTCGCTGCAATAGCGCTGACAGATCACGACACGCTCGATGGAATTCCCGAAGCGACTCGCGCGGCAGAAGCTGCCGGGATTCGGGTCGTGGCCGGCGTCGAGCTGAGCGCGCACGACGGCGCGAAGGAAATTCACATTCTGGCGCTGCATGTTTCCAATCCGGGGCCGCTGGAGCTTCGTCTCTCGATGTTTCGCGACGCCCGGCAGACTCGCGCGCAGCTCATCGTCGACAAGCTTGGTCGAATCGGCGCTCCAGTGACGTTCGAAAGTGTGATGACAGAAGCAGCTGGTGGCGCAGTCGGCCGTCCGCACATCGCGCGCGCGATGATCAAGGCAGGACACGTCAAGGATTCCCGCGACGCGTTCGACAGATACCTCGGCGCTGGAAAAGCGGCGTTCGTCGAAAAGGAGCGTCTGGAAATCCAGGAAGCGATCGAGATTACGCACGCCGCCGGAGCGATCGCGATCTGGGCTCACCCGGGGCCGGATGGCCGCCGTGACCGACTGGAGCCGCTTGTCGCCCTGGGTCTCGACGGCGTGGAAGTAAAACATCCAAGCCACAACTCGGATGATGTCGAGCGACTTTCAGCGCTCGCCGATTTCTTCGGCATTCTATATAGTGGCGGCTCGGACTGGCACGGAGTGCCTGGCGGATATCGCTCGATCGGCGGAATGCATGTGCCAGGTACATGGCTCGATAAGCAGGACGAGGTCGTGAATCGCCGCCGCGCGGCAGCGGTCGCGTGAGCGAGCGGAAGGTGGCGCTCGTAACCGGTGCCGGGCACCGCGTTGGGCGCGCTTTCGCAGTCGCCCTGGGAAAGCGCGGGTATGACGTCGCGGTTCACTTCAACGCGGCTGCAGAACCTGCGGACGAAACGGTAAGCCTCATCGAGGAAGGCGGCGGAAAGGCGCAGAAGTTTTCGTGTGACCTGACCTCCGCCGACGGCCCGGCAACGCTCGTGAAGAGCGTGTTTGATCGGATGAGCAGACTCGACGTCGTCGTCAATTCTGCTGCGGTGATGTTGAGAACCCCTGTTGATGAGATCGCGGTCGATGTGTGGGACAAAATCTTTGCACTCAATCTGCGTGCTCCGTTCTTTGTCGCGCAGGCAGCGGCGAAGGTCATGGCTGAAGGCGGAGTAATAATCAACATTGCCGATCTCGCGGCATACGAGACGTGGCCCGCGTACGTGCCTCACGCGATCTCGAAAGCCGGGATCGTGAAGATGACTGAATCTCTCGCTCGGGTTCTTGCGCCGAAACTGCGGGTCAACGCGATCGCCCCCGGCGCCATTCTCCTGCCCGACGACTGGGACGAGGAGACGGCGAAGAAGTTCGCGTCCACCACGCCGCTCCAGAGGCTCGGAAGTCCCGACGACGCGGTGGCCGCGATGCTCTACCTTCTCGACGCCGAATACGTGACCGGCGAAACCGTGGTTGTCGACGGCGGGCGCAGGATCCGGAAGTGATTGCCCCTTGTCAGGTGGATTAGGATTCAATACAGCAGATCACCCGAATCCGAGCACGAAAACTTGTCAGAAAGTCGCGACTATGATGTGATAATTGTTGGCGCAGGCCCCGCCGGCATGACGGCCGCCATGTATGCCGGCCGGTCGATGCTGAAGACCGTCGTGCTCGAGCGCGGCGCTTCGGGCGGGGAGCTGCTCAACACCGAAATCATCGAGGATTATCCCGGCTTCGAGCACATCGAAGGGTGGGAGCTCGCCCAGAAATTCGAGAGCCATGCCAAGAAGTTTGGCGCCGAATTCGAGCAGGAAACGGTGATCACGCTCGAAAAGATGCCTGACGGGATGTTCCACGCGACGACCGACAACGGAACCGTATATCGTTCCAAAACGGCCATCATCACGTCCGGCGGCACGCCCATCAAGCTTGGCGTTCCCGGCGAAGTCGAATACGCAGGCAAGGGTGTCAGCTACTGCGCGATTTGCGATGGTGCCTTTTTCAAGGGTCACACCATCGCCGTGATCGGCGGCGGCGACGCGGCTGTTGAAGAAGCGGACTTCCTCACTCGATACGCCGAGAAGGTGTACCTGATCCACCGCCGGCAGGAATTTCGCGCGTCGAAGATTCTTCAAAAGCGCTTGTTCGAGAATCCGAAGATCGAAGTCATCTGGAACACCGTCGTCGACAAAGTCGAAGCAGACGAGCAGGGACTCGTTCACAATCTCGTTTTGCGCGATGTCAACGAGCATACGACGAGAAACCTCGCCGCGACGGGAATCTTCATCTTCATCGGCTTCCGTCCGAACACTGGTATCATCGAAGGACACGCCGATCACGATGACATGGGCTACCTGCGCACCGACATGAACATGGAAACGTCGATCAAGGGTTTGTTCGCAGCGGGAGACGTTCGCGTTCAGCTCACTCGTCAGGTCACGACGGCCGCAGGCGATGGCACAACAGCAGCAATCGCCGCCGAGAAATATCTGGCGGCAATGCGCGCGCCCGGTGACGAGCCCGAGATCGTCGCCACAGGAGGGTACGCGGTTTGATCATTCAGCAGATTACCGTCGGCCCGTTTCAGGAGAACTGCTACCTTGTCTCCGATCCTGACAGCGATTCAATGGTGATCGTCGATCCAGGCGATGAAGCGGATCGGATAATTGCCGCGATCGAGCGAAGCGGGAAGACTCCGGAAGCCATCTGGATCACGCACGCGCACCTCGATCACATTGGCGCGATCGCGGCGATCAAGCGCCGCTGGGATATTCCGGTATACCTGAATCCGCTGGACGAAACGCTATATCGAACTGCCGTGAAGAAGGCCGAGGCATACGGCGTCCCGTTCGAGGATCCGCCGCCGGCCGATCGTGAGCTCGAGGAAGGACAGACGCTCAACGTCGGCAACCTGGAGCTCCAGGTATCTCACGTTCCAGGACACGCACCCGGCCACATGATGTTTTACGGACACGGGAACGCGCTCGTCGGAGACTGCCTTTTCGCTGGGTCGATCGGCAGAACTGACCTCGAGTTTTGCAATCCGGCTCATCTCGCCGCCTCTCTCCGGCGCATCGTCGCGCTTCCCGACGCAACAGTAGTTCACTCAGGACACGGCGAGGTCACGACGATCGGCCGCGAGAAGATTTCCAACCCATTCATCAACGGCGCCGCGCGAATCGTCGGCGCCTGAACAGGCAACGTGCAATGACATCCGCCACTCGAATCGAAAAAGACCCGCTCGGCGAGCTCGAAATACCGTCTGAAGCGCTTTACGGGGTTCAGACTCTTCGTGCCGTTCGAAATTTCCCGATCAGCGGTCTCAAGCCACTGCCTGCGTTCGTTGATGCGACCGTTCGCATCAAGCGAGCTGCTGCGGTAACGCACAGGGAAACCGGCAGACTCGACGCGAAGCTCGCTGACGCGATCGTTGCTGCGGCAGATGAGATTCTGAGTGGACAGCACCGCGAGCACTTCGTCGTCGATCCGTACCAGGCAGGCGCGGGCACGTCGCACAACATGAACATCAACGAAGTCCTGGCCAATCGCGCGAACGAAATCCTTGGCGGCAAGCGAGGAGAGTACAAACCGATTCATCCGAACGATCACGTCAACATGGCCCAGTCGACCAACGACGTGATTCCGACCGCCATTCGGCTGGGCTCGGTCACAGAACTCCCGAGCCTCCTGGCAGCGTATGAAGGGTTGATCGTTGCACTTGAACAGAAGGGAAAAGAATTCGACGACGTCATCAAGTCCGGCCGCACCCACATTCAGGATGCGATGCCGATTCGGCTTGGCCAGGAGTTCACTGCTTACGCCGGCACACTCCGTCGCTGCGTAAAGAGAATTGAAGAAGCCGCTGATTATCTTCGGGATCTCGGCATAGGCGGCAGCGCAGTGGGCACCGGAGTGAACGTCGAGCCAGAGTATCCGGCTCTGATGGTGAAAGAGCTGGCTGCGTCGTCTGGTGTCGAAGTTCGGGAAGGGAAGGATCGCATTCAGCTGATGCAGAGCATGGGCGACGCTGCGGCATTCAGCTCGGCGCTCAAGGTTCTGGCAATCGATCTCAGCAAGATCGCTAGCGATCTGCGTCTCATGGCTAGTGGTCCTCGCACGGGTCTCGACGAGATCATCCTTCCTGCGGTGCAGCCGGGCTCGTCAATCATGCCGGGGAAAATCAATCCATCGATTCCGGAGATGGTCAACCAGGTGTGTTTCCAGGTTATCGGCAATGATGGGTGCGTGTCGGCGTCGGCGGAGCATGGCCAGCTCGAGTTGAACGTCATGATGCCGGTAATCGCGCATAACATTTTCATGTCGATGCGAATCCTGACTAACACTGCGACGACTCTCACCGAGCGCTGCATCAAGGGAATCAAGGCCAACGCGGAGATGTGCGCGTATTGGGTGGAGCGATCGGCGGCGCTTGCGACGGCGCTCGCGCCTCAGATCGGCTATGCCCGCGCGGCCGAGATAAGCAAGCAGTCGGTGAAGGAGAACGTGCTGATTCGCGAGCTGGTGAAGCGTGAGCACGTGCTTCCAGACGCAGAAATCGACGAAGTGCTTGATCTGCGGAAGATGACGGAGATCGGTGTGCCCGGCGGGGCGCACGGTGGCGTCTCTGCCGGCTGATCCGCGGCCTTGTCCACGGTGGACGCCCCCGGTATTCTCATAGTATGCGCATAACGACGTGGGCCGAGTACGGAGTGATCTGCGCGCTGCATCTGGCGCGTCGAACGGCAAAGGGTCCTGTAACAGGGCGCGAGATCGCGGCGCAGGAAAAACTGCCGGCTGATTATGTCGAGCAGATTCTGCTTCGCCTCAGGCGCGCCGGCGTGATAGCGAGCACTCGCGGGGCCCGTGGCGGCTACACACTGGCGCGTCCTGCTGCTGAGATCTCAATCAGGGCCGTAATCCACGCGTCGGAGCTCGAGACCTTTGACCTTCACTGCGTCAGCCATCCAGTGGAGACAGACCGCTGCTCGGCGTCGCATAACTGCAGCATTCGCCCAGTCTGGGTGCTGCTTCAGACGAAGATCGACGAAGTGCTCCAAGGCGTCACCCTCGCGGACTTGCTGCACGACGAGCCGGTTGTGCGGGAACGAGTAGGGCTTCCAATTCTCGAGCACGTCTGAACAGCGGACCTCAAAACCTGCTATTGGCCGTTGGCAGAACCAGCGATCGGCATTTGGCACATTTCGACGCTCCTGATTGCGATTGTGCTTGACGTGGGGTGGGAATCGGGCGGACGTGCCATAGGCTATCTGCTGGTGTTGCGCACCGCTAATGGCATGTTCTCGTGCGTGGCGCCTGGCAGTCAGCAGTCAGCCGTAAGCAGAAAGGGGCGAACGATCACCAGATCGTTCGCCCCTTTCGCCTTACGAGTGCCGAAGGGGGGACTCGAACCCCCACGGGCTTGCACCCACTGGCTCCTGAAGCCAGCGCGTCTACCAGTTCCACCACTTCGGCTTGTTCGTCCAACTTAGACGGCGCTGAAAGTGAAGTCAACGCGAAAACCCTTTCTCAACCTCTGCGCCGCTTCTAAGTTGCGGAGTATACATCATGGCAGACACCGAGGAGAAAACAGAGCGAGAACCGATCGCGAAGAATCGTCGCGCACGGCATGACTACCAGATCCTCGATACCTGGGAAGCAGGAATCGTTTTGACTGGAAGCGAGGTCAAATCTCTCAGGGAAGGCAAAGCGAACATTTCGGACGCCTATGGAATCGTCAATAACGGAGAAGTTCATCTGTTGAACCTCCATATCTCGCCATACGAAAAGGCGAGTCACTTCAATCACGAGCCGACTCGCACGCGAAAGCTGCTTCTTCATCGGCGCGAGATTCGAAAGATGATCGGCGCCGTTGAGCGCCAGGGCCTGACCCTTGTGCCGCTCGAGCTCTACTTCAAGAAGGGAATGGTCAAGGTCGCGTTGGGACTTGGTCGTGGAAAGAAGCTCTACGACAAGCGCGCCGATGAAAAGAAGCGGGACGACGACCGCGAAATGCAGAGGGCGGTGCGGACACGGTGATTGCGGCAGCTCTACTCTTCCTTCAGGTCGCGGCGACCGACCGCATGGCCCTTGTGGTCAAACAGGGACAGACAGCAAAAACGGTCCCGATGGTTGCGACCGTAAGCGGAGCGTACATCCGCGCCGACCTGCTGGCTTCCGCGCTCGGCGGATCAGCCGCTACTGGTCAAAAGGGACGATATGTCATCTCACTCGGCGATTCTCGGATCGAGCTGACCGAAGGCCTGCCCTTCGTTCGTGTGAATCAGGATGTCGTGCCTACGGGGCTCCCGTCATTGCGCTCGGGAAGCACTTTTTTGATACCGTTCCAGGTTGCCTCCGTCATCATTCCGCGATTCACCACGGGATACAACTACGATCTCGCTACAGGTGTGATGCAGCGGTTTTCTTCTGTGGCGCGCAAAGCGCCTGAGGAGGCTCCAGCTCCGGCAAGCGAGCAGCCGGGTCCGACGGTGCTGCCGACGATTTCCGGGGCGGCCGGTCGCACCAGCCAGCCGAGGCGCACTCAGCGGCGTCTCATTGTGATCGATGCCGGTCACGGGGGCCCCGACAACGGGATGACGGGCCCAATTGGCGCCGGACCGCGCATCGTAGAGAAAAACGTCACGCTCGCAGTCGCAGCAAAAGTTGCGCGTGAGCTTCGCAATAGCGGGGTGGATGTCCTGATGACGAGAACGACGGACACGCTTATCGCGTTGTCCGACCGCGGCCGCATTGCCAACCGCAACAAGGGCGACTTGTTCGTCTCGGTTCACGTCAACGCGACAGGCTCTCGCGGACCGGCAGGCGCTCGCGAACGAGGGTATGAAACGTATTTTCTCGCTGAGGCAAAAAGCGAGGACGCGCTGCGCGTTGAAAAAATGGAAAACGAGGCAGTGAAGTTCGAGACGGGGGCCAACGCTCCGAAGGGCGATCCACTGAGCTTCATCATCAATGACATGGCTCAGAACGAGCACCTGCGCGAGTCGAACGATCTCGCCGAAACAATTCAGGATGGACTCAGGCGGTTCCATCCAGGAAAGGACCGCGGAGTGCAGCAGGCCAACTTCGCCGTCCTGCGCGGCTCGTACATGCCGGCGGTTCTCGTGGAGATAGGGTTCGGCACCAACCCGGCCGAGGCTGCGTATCTGCTGGACAGCGGCAATCAGGACACAATCGCGCAGAGTATTGCGAAAGGAGTTCTTGATTATCTCGATCACTACGATGCCCGGGTTGGAGCCGGGAGTCATTGACGCATTCCGCGTCGCTTCTCGCCGTAACCGCCGCCTCGCTTGATTTCCAAAATCCGGTAATTCTCGCTGCCGGGACAGCCGCGTATGGCCGCGAGCTGGCAAGCGTGATGAATCTCGAGGCGCTTGGCGGAATCGTCACGAAAGCTGTGAGCCCGGAGCCACGAAAGGGCGCTCCCGCACCGCGCGTTGCGGAATTCGATGGCGGGATGATGAACGCGGTGGGTCTCGCCAATCCGGGACTCGAAGCGGTCATTCGCGACGACCTGCCATGGCTGGCGCAGAACGTCAGAAAGGCGCGAGTAATCGTCAACGTTGTCGGCAGCACCGTCGACGACTTCGAAACAGTGACGCGATCTCTCGCGGATATCGCGGTCGTCGACGCCTTTGAGCTCAATGTCAGCTGTCCCAACACGAGAGCAGGTGGCGCCGAGTTCGGTGCCGACAGGAACACGCTCACGTCGCTTGTATCGAAGTGCAGGGCTGCGACAAAGAAGCCGTTGTTCGTCAAGCTCTCGCCTATGCTCGTCGATATCGCCGACACTGCGGGAGCAGCCGTTGACGCGGGCGCAGATGGACTCACTCTCGTGAACACGATTCCAGGACTGGCGATCGATGTGGAGTCAAAACGCCCTGCACTGGGGTTCGGTTCTGGCGGCATCAGCGGCGTTGGACTGCTTCCGATTGGAGTTCTCGCAGTATGGAAGGTTTCGCGCGCGGTAAAGGTGCCCCTGATCGGTGTCGGCGGGATAACGAAGGGCACCGATGTCGTTCAGTATCTTCTCGCAGGTGCGTCGCTCGTCGGACTGGGCACGGCCGCGCTGCGCGATCCGAAAGCTCCGGAAAGAATCATCAGAGAGCTGACGTCCTGGTGCACCTCACACAATGTGAGCACGGTAACGGATCTCACTGGCAAGCTGGAGTGGCCGTCGTGACAGCAATCCCAATAGTCGCCCTCGATTTCCCCGATGCCGAGAAGGCGATGACTCTCGTCCAGACACTGGACGAGAAGTGCCGGTTTTACAAGGTCGGAAGTGAGCTTTTCACCGGGTCCGGCTCCGACATCATTCAATGGTTGCGGGACACCGGCTGCGATGTCTTTCTCGACCTCAAGTTCCACGACATTCCGAATACAGTCGCGGGAGCGGTAAGAAGAGCGGCCGGTATGGGGGCAAGGCTCGTCACCGTGCACGCTTCTGGCGGGTCGAAAATGATGGATGCGGCGGTCGAGGCTGCGGGCTCGTCATGCGGAGTAATGGCAGTCACGGTGCTGACTTCAATGGACGATGCGAGCCTTGGAGAAGCTTGGGGCAGGGACAGGGTGGATGTCGAGCACGAGGTGCTGAGGCTGGCGGAGCTGGCAAGGTCTTCGGGAGTTCATGGTATAGTGTGCAGCGGGCATGAAGCTCGGGCGGTTCACGTGCGCCATGGAGCCGCGCTCAAGCTGCTTATCCCCGGCATTCGTCTACCCGGTGACTCGGCGGGAGATCAGTCCAGAATCGTGACCCCCGAGTCGGCGGCGGCCGCAGGCGCAACCTATATCATCCTTGGCCGTGCAGTGACCAAGGCTGCCGACCCCCGTCAAGTGATGAGCCAGATCACAAATACTCTTCACGAATGAAGCGCGTGTATCGCGGCTATTGACTCGTGGCTCAGGGTATCCCACTATGGGTGCCGCTCGCTTGTAACATGCGTGCCCATAGGACATAAATGTGATGTCGCTGACAACGAGGTAACGGCTGGTCCCTATTGGTGGACTGGCCGTCGATGTTTAACACCCCCACGTATTTCCGGCACGACCACAGTCATCAATGACAGTTTCAACGACAGACAAGCCGAACCTGGAAGCACGCATGGAGCCGGGGCGAGTTCTACGTAGCCCCCGCGCCAACGGCGTTGCCGCGCTGTCTCCGGACGCCCGCCGTAACGGGGACCATCGCGCGCCGAACGATACACCTCGTGGGGTGCGTCCGGTGATCAAGGGAAAGTTCTTCTTCGTCGGGTCTGAGAAGCTCTGGATTCGCGGTGTGACGTACGGAGCATTTCTGGCTGACGACCAAGGTCGCGAGTACACCGATCTGGCGCAGGTTGACCGGGATTTCGCTCAGATGGCTGCAGCTGGAGTCAACGCAGTTCGCATCCCTCACACAACTCCGCCGCGTGAACTTCTCGATATCGCTCAGCGCCATGGCCTCTGGGTCATGGTTGGACTTTCCGCCGAGCAATACGCGGGATTCCTTGTAGACCAGTCGAAGGCCCCAGACATCCGCAAGATCATTCGCGATAAGGTCAGAGTTGTGGCTGGACACCCGGCCTTGCTCTGCTATGGACTTGGAAATGAGATTCAGGCCCAGCTCGCGAGGTGGATTGGCCGTAGAAGGATCGAGAGGTATCTGTCGATGCTTTGCGAAGTTGTACGCACGGAGGATCCGGCTGCCCTGATTACGTACGTCAATTATCCATCGACCGAATACCTGTCGCTGCCTTTCCTGGATTTTCTCAGCTTCAACGTTTATCTCGAGTCGCGTGAGCGGCTGTCGAGCTACTTGGCGCGGCTTCAGAACCTGGCCGGCGACCGCCCGCTGGTAATGGGTGAGCTCGGTCTCGACAGCATGAGGAATGGAGAAGAGCTGCAGGCAGAGAGCCTTTCCTGGCAGGTCTCGACATCGTTTGCCGAAGGCTGCGCAGGGACGTTCGTGTTCTCCTGGACCGATGAGTGGTATCGCGGAAAGGAGCGGGTGGAAGACTGGGCGTTTGGCCTCACCGACGCCGATCGCAAACCGAAGCCTGCGCTCGCTGCGGCGTCGCGTGCTTTTTCCGAAATACCATTTCCGCCGACGCAGCAGTGGCCGCGAGTGTCTGTCGTGGTTTGCACGCACAATGGGGCTGCAACTTTGCAGGCCTGCCTTGAAGGCGTGGCTTCGCTTGATTACCCGGATTATGAAATAATTGTAGTAGACGACGGCTCACGAGACAGCAGCGCGGCGATCGCGTCGACGTTCGATATTCGCTTGATCAGCACCGCGAACATGGGTCTCAGCAGCGCACGCAATACTGGTTTGCAGGAAGCCACCGGCGAGATCATCGCTTACATCGACGATGATGCGACACCCGATCGGCATTGGCTTAAATACCTTGCAAGCTCGTTCGAGACCGGACTGTACGGAGCTGTTGGGGGGCCGAATATCGCGCCCGGAGATGAGGGTCTCGTGGCGAATGCCGTCGAGAATTCGCCCGGAGGCCCGATTCACGTTTTGATCTCCGACAGAATTGCCGAGCATATTCCGGGTTGCAACATGGCATTCCGCAAAGACGCTCTCGCGTCGATCGGCGGATTCGACACGCGTTTCCGGACGGCGGGCGATGATGTAGACGCTTGCTGGCGAATTCTCGATGCCGGTTTCGTAATCGGCTTCAACGCGGCGGCGGTTGTCACTCACCACCGGCGCAAGACACTGCGCGCGTATTGGCGCCAGCAATGGGGTTATGGCAGAGCGGAGGCAGCGCTCGCTGCGAAGTGGCCGGAGAAGTACAACACGCTTGGTCACATCACCTGGGGTGGACGCATCTACGGGAAGTCGCTCAACATTTTTCGCGAGCGCATTTACCACGGCGTCTGGGGTAGCGCGCCATACCAGCAGATACATCAGCAGGAAGCGCCGGTATTTTCGTATGTCCCGCTGATGCCCGAGTGGGCCCTGCTGGTCATAGTACTCGGGCTGCTTGCCGTGCTCGGTCTGAAATGGAGTCCCCTGCTTTTCGCGCTGCCATTGTTTGCTGCGAGCGTCGCCGGAATGTTCTTCAGGGGGGCAAAGTCCGCGTCCTTCGCCCGGAAGCACCAGCCTCGCCGGAAGGGGGCTGGGATCGGAAGCTCTCTACTAACGCCTCCCCTGTTCGTCCTGCAGCCCTTCGCAAGACTCGGGGGCCGGTTTCGCGACGGATTGACGCCATGGCGAACGCCGGCAGCCAACGGACGGGTTCTTCCACGCCCGAAAAACTTTTCGCTTTGGACCAGTTCGGGCTTGAGCCAGCACGACCGGTTGCTCGCGATCGAGACCGCCCTCATTGAGAACGGCTCTCACGTGAGTTGTGGAAGTGATTTCGATCGATGGGATATTCAAGTCGCGACTGGTTTTTTTGGTCGCGCGCGATTGTTGATGGCCGTGGAAGACCATGGCGGCGGACATCAGTTTGTCCGCGCACGAACGTGGCCTCGGATGGTTGGCGGTCTGACGATCGCAGGAATTCTGATCGTTCCGGGCTTCGTGGCGGGTCTCGCTGCGGGCAACTACACGGATCCGGTTGGACTGGGGTTCTGGACGGCCGCCGTTCTAATTGCGCTTCGTACGATTTACGACTGCGCCGCCGCGATGGCGTCTCTCAACGCCGCCATCACTCCTCAGTTCGAGGCGATAGCGGGCGACGCTATTACGTGAGAGCCCGCAGTCACAAATCATCTGATGCAGGCAGGAAGCAGTGACGATCTATCGTGCGATTCGTGGCCAGTTGTGGAGTTTTCGAACGAGACTCGTTGTAATTCTCGTCCTCGGTCTCCTGGCGATGCCGCTCGCGTTGGCACTGCCGCTCCCTCTCAAAATTGTCGTCGACAATGTTCTGGGTCGCCAACCAGTAACAGGCTTCATGGCCAGCGCGCTCCCTGATTTCATTGCGACAGACAGAGAGAATCTTCTCGTATTTGCACTCATTCTGTTGATGCTGGTGACTGTCCTGAATCTCGTTCAAGGGCAGGTCTTGTGGGTATTCGGGGAATCGACAGGCGAGAAGATGGTGCTTCGTTTTCGGGCTCAGCTTTTCGAACACGTCCAGCGACTCTCGCTCGCGTATCACGACAAGGACGGCCTCACCGACGCAACGTATAGAATTCAATACGACGCACCCGCGATTCATCAGCTTGTAATCTGGGGAATAGTGCCGCTGGTTTCGGCGGTTGCGACATTCTTCGGGATGCTCTATGTGATCATGAGAGTCAGCGTGCCGCTCTCGCTCGTGGCGCTGGCGATATCACCGGTTGTGACACTTCTCACCATTTGGGGCAGACGCCGTCTCGGACCCAGGTGGCAGCGGGTGAAGGAACTCGAGGTTTCTGCTCTTGGCGTGGTGCAGGAAGTACTGGGCGCGATACGCGTAGTTTCAGCATTCAGCCAGGAGCGACGCGAGCTCGACCGGTTTGTGAAACATTCAACGAGCGGGGTTGACGAGCGAATTCGCACGATCTCACGTGAAGGTAGCGTGACGATTCTGATCGGCCTTGCGTTTGGCGTCGGAACCGTGCTCGTGCTGCTGCTGGGCGTGCGGCAGGTAGGCGCAGGCGCGCTCACGCTCGGAAGCCTTCTACTTGTGATGTCGTACCTCGGGCAGCTCTACGGGCCTCTCCAGACCATCGGCAAGCAAGTCGTCGCGCAACAGGGCTCTCTCGTAAGCGTAAAGCGCGCGTTCGAGCTGCTGAGTCATGAGCCAGCAGTCATTCAAAAGAAAGATGCCCGTGAGATTGGCCGCATCACGGGCGCGGTCAGCTTCCGTCACGTGGGTTTTTCTTATCCCGACGGTCATCGCGTGCTCGACAATGCAGACTTCGATGTGCCTGCGGGTGCGCGGGTCGCCGTCACCGGCGCCACAGGATCCGGGAAGACGACCCTGATGAGCCTGTTGACCCGCTTCTATGATCCTGAAAAAGGGCAGATTCTTCTCGATGGAGTCGACCTCCGTGATTACAGGCTCGCCGACCTTCGAAGTCAGTTTGCGATTGTACTTCAGGAACCCGTGCTTTTTTCGACAACGGTGGCGGCCAACATCGCGTACGCACAGCCGGACGCGACTTTCGAGCAGATAGTCACCGCTGCGACAGCTGCAAATGCTCATGAATTCATCATGCGTCTCCCGCAGGGGTACGAAGCGACCGTTGGCGGTCGCGGAGCAAAACTGTCGGGCGGCGAGCGGCAGCGCATCGCTCTCGCGCGCGCTTTCCTTAAGGACGCGCCCATCCTGATAATGGATGAGCCGACCAGCTCGGTCGATGTAGTCACGGAAGCGGCTATTCTCGATGCGATGGGGACGCTCATGAAGGGCCGTACTGCCTTCCTCATCACGCACCGCACAAGTGCGATCACCAAGTGCGACATGCACCTTGCCGTTCGCGATGGACGGGCCGAATCCGTTTCGCTTGCGGGGTCAGAACCCTTGATGCGAGCCTCTCAACCCGTGTTCGGGTAGCGACGTTATGCCGGCTGCGTCGGGTCGGCATCTGTCCGCATGAGAATCATCGTAACGGGAATCATCGCGCAGCATCCCTCCATGGGCGGGGTTGCCTGGGACTATGGTCAGTACGCCGAGGGACTTCGACTCCTCGGCCACGACGTTTATTACGTGGAAGACTCGGGCGAGTGGCCGTACAACACCGACGGCGGTCCAAGCGGAGACGATTATGTGGCGAGAGACTGCGACGCCAACATCCGACACCTGGCCGACACCATGTTGCGATTCCGAATGCAGGACAGATGGTCGTATCGCTTTCCGCTCACCGGCGCGTGGTACGGGATGTCCGACAGCAAGCGAACCGCTGTCATCAACTCGGCTGACGCGCTCATCAATGTTTCCGGAACGCTCGAGCATCCGGGCGAATATCGCCGTATACCTCGCCTCGCCTATATCGACTCTGATCCCGTTTTTACACAGATCAAGATTCTGAACGAAAGGGCGGAACGCGGCTCTGCAATGAGATCGGCTGACACTGGCTCTGGGATCGACGCGCGAGTTGAAGCTCACGACGTTCATTTCAGCTTCGGGGAAGTGCTCAGTGCGACGGAGCTGTCGACGGGTCATCGCTGGCGTCCGACCAGGCAACCCATTGTCCTGTCTCATTGGCGCCCGGAGAGTCCCGCTGGCAATTCGTTCACAACAGTGATGAACTGGACGAGCTACAGGCCTGTCGTCTATAAGGGTGAAACCTTCGGCCAGAAAGACGGCGAATTCGTGCGATTCCTTCCGCTTGCCATGCAAGTCCGACCTGCATTGATGGAGGTGGCCATGCCAGCAACTCAGCATTCCGCATGGCAGGCGGCATCCGACGAAAACGCGCCGACGTCAATCGAAGTGGCAAAGGTCACAACTCCGCACGAGCTCTTAAAGGCACGCGGGTGGAGCGCCGTCGATTCGGCAATTCGCTGTGGTGATCCCGAGAGTTATCGCGACTACATCGAGGGCTCCAGGGCAGAGTGGAGCGTCGCGAAGAACGGCTACGTCGCGAAACCGTCGGGCTGGTTCAGCTGCAGGTCGGCATGTTATCTCGCGGCAGGCCGGCCCGTCGTTGTTCAGGACACAGGATTTCCCGCGGTACTACCTGTCGGCGAGGGATTGTTTGCTTTCAGGGAGCTCGACGAGGCCGTGGACGCTGTTCGCGAGGTCAATGGGAATTATCAAAGGCACGCCCGCGCCGCCCGCGAATTAGCGGAATATTTCGACTCCGGCACGGTCCTGACGCGCTTGCTGGACCACGTAATGGGGTCTCCGGTCGAGGACATAGTTGGCGCCGCGCGATAGGCTGCGGGTTGCAGTCCTCGGGTATGTTGTTCGGGGACCGGTAGGCGGAATGGCCTGGCACCACCTTCAGTATGTTGATGGTCTGGTCCGGCTCGGGCACGACGTTCGGTTTGTCGAGGACAGTGACGATTATCCGTCCTGTTACGATCCCCAGCGGCACATTACTGACAGCGATCCGACATACGGTTTGAGATTCGCGGCGGACGCTTTCGGACGTCTCGGACTCGCAAATTCCTGGTCCTACTACGATGCGCACTCGGCACAATGGTTCGGTCCGGGCAGCGACGCTGAAGATTTTTGCCGGTCGGCCGACGTCGTACTGAACATCTCGGGAGTGAATCCGCTCCGCGACTGGACTGCAAGAGCACCAGTCCGCGTTTTCGTCGATACCGATCCGCTGTTCACGCAGATTCGCCATCTGCACGATTCGACGGCTCTTGCGAGGGGACGACAACACAATGCCTTTGTGTCGTTCGGGGAAAATATTGGACTGAGCTCCTGCAGTGTTCCAGACGATGGATTCAGCTGGTCACCAACACGGCAGCCGATCGTTCTTTCACGATGGAAGGTGAAACAGGCCCCACCGGGTGCCCCCTTTACTACCGTGATGCAATGGCACAGCTATGCATCGTTGGAACACGAGGGAAACACGTATGGAACCAAGGCCGAGTCGTTCACGCCGTTTACTGGTCTTCCTCACTCTACCAACGTGCCGCTGGAGATAGCGCTGGGAGGGAAGGGTGCTCCCGGAGAGGAACTGGCATCGCACGGTTGGAAGATTCGCAACCCACTGGAAGTTGCGTTGAGCCCGTGGGACTATCAGGATTACATCGCTGGATCGAAGGGTGAGGTCACAGTCGCCAAGGATGGCTACGTAACTTCCAATTGTGGCTGGTTCAGTGAAAGGAGCGCGGCCTATCTCGCTAGTGGTCGCCCCGTGCTCACTCAGGAAACCGGTTTTTCAGGATGGTTACCCACCGGGAAGGGAGTGTTCTCCTTCCGCAGTCGCGACGAGCTTCTCAGCCAGCTTGAAGAGGTTGTCAATGACTACGATGCGCACGCGAAAAGCGCGCGAGCAGTTGCAGAAGATTTCTTCGATTCAGACGTGGTGCTTAAGACTCTGATAGATAGAGTTACAGATTCGGCCGGCATTCTTCCTTGAGCTGCCAGTAGTTTCGTGACTGCTCGAGCCCCCACTCGATCCAAACTGCCATCAGCTCCGGATGAACGAGACTCCTCGGAATTTCTCCTTCGCGATGGAGCGATTCGAGAATGGGCCAGGATGCCAGGCGGTCACGCCTCACATAGATCATAATGTTTTGCCGATACCACCATCCCACTCGCTTGTCGTCCCAAACGATTCTGCGCAGCTCATCGATCACCGTGTAACCAGATCTCTCAAAAAGTGGGTTCCAATACTCCGGCCACTGACAGTTGAGGTGGTTGGTTCCTGGCTGGTTTGGAACAGCGGCGGAGAACAGGACCACCGGAGCTGCCTCGGTCAGCGCGCGCACAAATTCCGGTGCTGACTCTGCTGGAAGGTGTTCAGCGGCCTCGAGCGACATCGTTCAAATTGATTTCCCGGTGCAGTTGAACGTCTTCATCAAAAGTCGCTCAAGAGAATGTACGTGTTACCCGCAGGGCTGGCTGTTCCTGTTTGCCAGCGATATTATCGCACCGATTTTCACGCATCTCCGGTGCAGGGGTAACCCATGGCGATGGACGCTGGTCAGTTGGATTTTGCCTCACTGCGGGGTAAGCCGCACGCGTGGAAAAGAGTTCTGCTGGAGAGTGGCCCCTTCGTGTTCTTTTTGATCGCGATGCTTGCCAAGGTCTCGTACTTCAATTTCAAGCCGGGCGCCTATCTCGACAACGACTGGTATCCGTGGTACCGCGAGGAAGCGATTCACGCGGTTTACGGATCACTTGCGACTCTGCTGATCCTGATCTCGCCGCTTGTGCTGCTCCGGCCATCGACACGATTCGTGGCAATGACTCTCGAGAGCTTTCTGCTTTCGGTTCTCGTGCTCGGAGACGTTCTCCATTTCCGGTTTTACGGCGACATTCCATCGCTCTCGGCATCAGCTGGCGCGTGGCAGCTTGCACTGGTGTGGGAGAGTGTTGTCGCGCTTGTGGCGCGTCAGGACATTTTGTTGTTCGCAGATATCGTCGTTGGACTTGCGCTATTCCCGTTCTACCGGCGGGCGACTCGTAATCTTACCGGGCATCGTCGAGAGCGCGTGGTTGCCGCTGGAATTTTGTTCGGGGCTGGATGCGCCCTTGCGACCGTGCCGATAGGGATAGTTCGAGCAGACATTCACGGAGTCTTCCGATACAAGTACTTCCGCTACTTCGGCGCCCGGAAGATCGGCGTCATCAACTACCACGTCTTCGAGATAGCAGAGCGGCTGAAACATCTAGTGGCTGCACGGAACTCAATCAATTCGCGAGAGAACGCAGACGCTCTTGCACTCGTTGCACAATGGAACGCGCATGCGCCGGCTCATTCCCCGTTGTTCGGAGCGGCTCGCGGAAAAAATCTCGTCATGATCATGGTCGAGTCACTTCATGCGTTCCCGATTGGGCTGAAGTTTGAGGGAAGGGAAGTAATGCCGAATCTGACTGCCTTTGCGAGGCGAAGCATGTATTTCGACCGTTTCTTCAGTCAGAGTGCAGACGGGACGACGTCGGATGGCGAGTTTACGTCGCTCCAGTCGCTCTACCCTCTGCAGGCCGGTTCCGTGCAGACGACTTACCCGACAAACAATTACCGAGGAGTTCCCCGAATTCTTTCAGAGCGTGGATACTCGACGATGTCGGCGCATGCTTATTACGGCGAATTGTTCAATATGCGAATCGTCCATCCTCGCCTCGGATTTCAGAAATCCTATTTCCGCGAGGATTTCGTGCAGCGCGACACACTTGGACTTGGACTGTCTGACGCGGAGTTCTTCCGACAGGTGATTCCTCGTCTGGAGGCGCAGCCAAAACCCTTCATGGCGTTCCTGATCACTCTGAGCACTCACCACGACTGGAAGCTGCCGGCGGCATTCAAGACCCTGAATGTGGGGGAGCTAGAGGGATCGCTTCTGGGCCGTTACCTGCAGGCGATGAATCATTTCGACGAGGGATTTGGCGTGTTCATCGAGTCGCTCGAAAGGCGCGGGCTTCTCGATGAGTCCGTCGTCGTCGTGTATGGGGACCACAAGGCGCGGTTCGGAAAAAGTGAAACGGAAGGGCGGACGGATCTGGCAAGACTGATGACTCGCTATGCCCAGTTGGCTGAGCCTGACAGCGGCTTCGATTTCAGATACTGGGCGCTCCAGAATCAGGTTGCGCTGCTGATACACCTGCCGAAGGACAGTGCTGCAGGCAGGAAATCGGCGACCGCCGGGCATCTTGACATCGGCCCGACCGTGCTGAGTCTCCTTGGCATCGATAACCGGGCTATGATGGCGCTTGGCCGCGATGTCACCGGCGGGCAGGATCAGTTCGTGGTTTTGCGAAATGGAAGCTTTATCTACGCCGACACGGTATGCGCGACGCCCGACGCGTCTGCGTCCACCGCCAAGTGTCGGGATACGCGAACGGGGACAACCCTCGATCCGGCGATGTTTGAGCCGCGGTTCGACGCTGCCCGGAGGCGCCTGTCCGCGTCCGACATAATTATTTCGCGAAATCTGATTCCAGCCCGGTAAGCCCGGTGGTTGTGGTCCATCTCACACACAGGGCAAAAATTGGTATCCCCTTGTGTTGACTTCGTTTCCGCCCCTCGGTAATTTGAAAGGCTAACTCTGAATTCCTCCCCCCGGCGAATCCGAGGGGACTTTGCACGTCCATAGGAGCTTTTTTTGTGAAAGTACGAAGCAGCGTCAAGCCGATCTGCGAGCACTGCAAGGTGATCAAGCGCCAGGGCGTGGTTCGCATCATTTGCAGCAGAAATCCAAAGCACAAGCAGCGTCAGGGCTGATATAAATGGCACGTATTGCAGGCGTGGATCTTCCACGCGAGAAGAAGCTGGAAATCGGATTGACCTACATCTTCGGAATCGGCCGCGCGACAGCGCAGCGCATTCTTGCTGAGACAGGCGTCAATGCCGAACAGCGCGTTCGCGATCTCAATGACGCGGACACCAATCGCCTCCGTCAGGCGATCGAGAAGGACTTCCGCGTAGAGGGAGCTCTCCGCACTGAAATCGCTATGAACATCAAGCGACTCATGGACATTGGCTCGTACCGTGGCAATCGCCACCGTCGTGGCCTGCCTGTCCGTGGCCAGCGCACACACACGAACGCCCGCACCAAGAAGGGGCCGCGCCGCGCGATCGCGGGCAAGAAGAAGGTTACGAAGTAAATGGCTACCGGAAAGAAGACCAAGCGCGTTATCGAGGCCGAAGGAGTCGCTCACGTCAGCGCCACCTTCAACAACACCACGATCACGATCACCGACGCCCACGGGAACACGATCTCCTGGGGCTCGTCAGGCAAGGCAGGATTCAAGGGCTCCAAGAAGTCCACTCCGTTCGCAGCGACTGTCGCTGGCGAGCAGGCCGGACGCGAAGCCGTCACGCTCGGCGTTCGCCGCGTGCACGTTCGCGTTCAGGGACCGGGCTCTGGCCGCGAGTCAGCCATTCAGGCGCTCGTAGCTGCCGGTTTGCAGGTCAAGTCAATCAAGGATGTAACGCCGATTCCGCACAACGGCTGCCGTCCGCCGAAGCGCCGGAGAGTCTAAACCATGCGTTACACAGGACCAAGCTGCCGCCAGTGCCGCCGAGAAGGGACGAAGCTGTTCCTCAAGGGCACCAAATGCTTCACCGAGAAGTGCCCCGTCGAGCGTCGTCCGACGCCTCCGGGACAGCACGGAGCCTCGACCGCCCGCCGTCGCAAGATGTCGGAGTACTCGAAGCAGCTTCGTGAAAAGCAGAAGATCAAGCGTATCTACGGAGTCAGCGAGAAGCAGTTCCGGAACACTTTCGAGCGCGTCGCATCGCAGCCCGGAATCACCGGTCACAACCTTCTGGCAGCACTTGAGAGCAGGCTCGATAACGTGGTGTACCGCATGGGTTTCGCTGCAAGCCGCAAGGCTGCACGTCAGCTCATCCGCCACCGTCACATCGAGATCAATCAGAAGCCGGTGGACATCCCGAGCTTCCTGGTCGCTCCGGGTGAGGAAGTCCGCCTCCGCATGAAGTCGCGTGAGCAGGTTTCGGTCGCAGTTGCAATGGATCAGTCGAGCCGCGGCGCGCCGCTCTCGTGGATCGCGGTGGACAAGGACACGTTCTCCGGGCGCATGCTCGAGAGACCCACTCGGCCCAACATTCCTATTGCCGCTCAGGAACAACTCGTAGTCGAGCTGTACTCGAAGTAAACGAGCGCTGACGGCTGACTGCTGACTGCCGACTGCCCATCGGGAACGGCACAGAAGCAGACACTATGCAGTTAGCCGCAGGGCAGTCAGCAGTCAGCAGTAAGCAGTCAGCACTTAAGTAGTCCCCGGGCGACCGTGACTCGCCATAACGGGCTCACCGCGCGTCACGGGCGGGGTGGGACGTTAAAAGGAATTAATCAAACAAATGTCAAACGCAATCGATCTCAAAGGACTTGTCCGCCCGCAGCTGGTTGAAGCAACCAAGCGCGACGACAAGCAGAACGCCGCCGAATTCAATCTCCAGCCGCTCGAGCGCGGCTTCGGCCATACACTCGGCAACGCGATGCGTCGCATGCTGCTGTCGTCACTCCGCGGTTCGGCGGTGTGGGGCATCCGCATCGATGGGGTGCTGCATGAGCATCAGACCATTCCTGGTGTCGTCGAAGACGTCCACCAGATCATCGGCAACCTGAAGAACCTGACCCTGGCCCTCGACGAGGGTAAGGAAGATGCGATCCTTCGCATCACGAAGGGCGAGTCCGGGCCAGTCACCTCGGGCGACATTCAGGCCGATCCCGGCGTCACGATTCTGGACAGGAACCACCACCTCTTCACGATGCAGGACGACCGCGACATCAATGTCGAGCTGTACGTGAACAAGGGTCGTGGCTACGTCGAGGCCGAGCAGCACGTTGTCGACAAGACGCTGCCCGTTGACGTCGTCCGCATCGACTCGATCTACAACCCTGTCCGCCGCGCCAATTTCGCAGTGGCCGAGACTCGCGTTGGACAGCGTACGGATTACGATCGCCTGACGCTTACCGTCGAGACCAACGGCACGATCTCGCCCGAAGAGGCAGTGAGCTACGCCGCCGCCCTCGCACAGACCCACTTCCAGTACTTCGCGGGCTTCGGTTCGCACTCGTCGGCGCCGCTGTCAGCGGGCGGCGATATGGGCGGTGGCGATGCGCAGAGACTGGCGACGGATCTTCGCACTCCTATCGACGACTTCGAGCTTTCAGTTCGCTCGGTGAACTCGCTCAAGAATTCGGGAATCCGTACCCTCGGAGATCTCGTCAAGATGACTGAGAGCCAGGTGCTCCAGGTCAAGAACTTCGGCAAGAAGTCTCTCAACGAGATCGTCGATCTCCTCGAGAAGCACAAGCTGAATTTCGGCATGAAGTTCGAGGAATCGCCGGACGGTGTGCGTATCACCGACGCCGGGACGCCTCCCAACCGTAACGTCGCGACGGCAGCAGCCGACGACGACGAGGAAAACTAGAGATGCGCCATCGTAAAAAGGGCCGCTCGCTCAAGCGTACTGCTGAGCAGAAGCTGGCTCTCATGAGAGGTCTCGCCATGGCTTTGATCGAGCGTGGCGCGATCGAGACGACCGAGGCGCGCGCGAAAGAGCTGCGCCCGTTCGTCGAAAGACTGATCACCAAGGCCCGCTCGGGGACGCTGCATGACCGTCGCCTCACCGGACGTCACGTGCAGGTCCGTGGCCTGAACGACAAGCTGTTCAACGAAATCGGCCCGAAGTTCGCTTCGCGCGCCGGTGGGTATACGCGCATCCTGAAGACGAGCCACCGCAAGGGCGATGGCGCAGAGATGGCCCGCATCGAGCTGGTAGACTAACATGGCCCCGATCAACAGAAGCCGCTGCTACGTCTGCGACAAGGGCGTCGCCTTCGGCAACAACGTCTCGCACGCGAACAACAAGACGCGCCGCACCTGGAAGCCGAACCTTCAGGTCGCCCGCATCGTGATCGAAGGCAAGATCACGAAGATCAAGGTCTGCACACGTTGTCTTGCCGCCGGCAAGATTCAGCGTGCTCCGCGCGGTGTCTCCGTCGCGTAAATTGAATTGTCTTGCCGGACGAACTAAGGGGAGCCCGTCTGGGTCTCCCCTTTTTTCTAGCTCGTTAGAGTTTTTGTTGGTGGATTAACCGCCGGGCTCTTCACACAAATGTTAACCGCCGAGGGCGCCGAGGGCGCCGAGGAATAAAATGGGAAAAGCAGTTTCGTTCGCTGTCTTTTCTGTTGTTCCCTTTTTCTTTGCTGTTCTCGGCGGCCTCGGCGGCCTCGGCGGTTAAATAACGAAACTGAATGCCAAAACGCACTGACCTAAAACGAATTCTCCTGATCGGCTCCGGACCAATTGTCATTGGCCAGGGAGCCGAGTTCGACTATTCGGGAACGCAGGCGGCGAAGGCGCTGAAGGAAGAGGGCTACGAGGTCATCCTCGTGAACTCCAATCCGGCGACGATCATGACGGACCCGGAATTCGCGGACCGGACGTACATCGAGCCCGTCACGCCCGAGTATGTCGAACTTGTGATCGCCAAGGAGCGGCCGGATGCGCTGCTGCCGACGATGGGTGGCCAGACTGCCCTGAACGTCGCGATGAAGCTGTACGAGAACGGCGTGCTGGAGAAGTACGGCGTCCAGCTCATCGGCGCAGACTCGCGCGCAATCGCGATGGCGGAAGACCGCCGGCAGTTCGGCGACGCGATGGGGCGCCTCGGGCTCGCAGTGCCGCAAGGTGGCATCGCGACGACCTTCGATGAAGCACTCGGTCTCGTAGACCTCGTTTCGTTTCCGGCCATCATTCGGCCTGCGTTCACTCTTGGCGGGACGGGCGGTGGCATCGCGTACAATCGCGATGAGTTTGAGGCCATCGTCCGTCGCGGTCTGGAGCTGTCGCCCGTAAGCCAGGTCCTCATCGAGCGCAGCATAATCGGATGGAAGGAGTTCGAGCTCGAGGTGATGCGCGATGGAGCGGATAACGTCGTGATCGTCTGCTCGATCGAGAACATCGATCCGATGGGCGTTCATACCGGTGACTCGATAACCGTCGCTCCGGCGATGACGCTGACGGACCGTGAATATCAGAGCATGCGGGACGCCGCGGTTAAAATCATTCGCGAGATCGGCGTCGAAGCAGGGGGCTGCAACATCCAGTTTGCTGTAAATCCGGCCAACGGTGAGATGCTCGTCATCGAGATGAATCCGCGCGTGTCACGATCGTCGGCGCTGGCATCCAAGGCAACAGGTTTCCCGATCGCGCGAATTGGAACGAAGTTGGCCGTCGGCTATCATCTCGATGAGATCCCCAACGACATCACGAAGACAACACCGGCGTCGTTCGAGCCGGTGCTCGACTACGTGGTGGTGAAGTGTCCGCGCTTCGCGTTCGAGAAGTTCACCGCCGCGAATCCGAACCTCACGACGCAGATGAAGTCCGTCGGCGAGTCGATGGCTATCGGCCGCACCTTCAAGGAAGCATTCCAGAAAGGCCTTCGCGCGCTGGAGACAGGCCGTCCGGGCTGGTCAATTGGAGAGCGGCTCATCGACGATCGGCTCGCCGACGAATCGATCGAGACGCTGCGTGGCGCGCTCCGGCAGCCGACTCCGGAGCGAATCTTCCAGATCAAGCGCGGCCTCGAAGGCGGCTTGACGGTTGATGAGATCAACGAGCTCACCGGTGTCGATTGCTGGTTCCTCGCCCAGATGCAGGAGCTCGTGTCAGCTGAGGCCGAGTTCAAGGCGCTCGGCGACATCGCCGTCACCGACATGCGCAGGATGAAGCGCATGGGCTTCTCGGATAGACAGCTTGCGGACTTGCGCGGCGGGAAAGAAAACGAGATGCGCGCGTTGCGCTGGAAGCTCGGCGTCCGGCCGGCATACAAGATGGTCGACACCTGCGCTGGAGAATTCCCGTCCGCTACGCCGTATCTCTACAGCAGCTACGACGAAGAAGACGAAGCGCCGAAGACCGACAAAAAGTCAGTCGTGATTCTGGGAAGCGGACCGAACCGCATCGGGCAGGGAGTCGAGTTCGACTACTGCTGCGTGCGCGCGTCGCTCGCTTTGCGCGACCAGGGATACGAGACGATCATGATTAACTCGAATCCCGAGACTGTATCGACTGACTTCGACATCTCCGACAAGCTGTACTTCGAGCCGCTCACGCTCGAGCACGTTCTCGAGATCGTGGAGCGCGAGGAGCCGCTCGGTGTAATCGTGCAACTTGGCGGACAGACTCCGCTCAAGCTCACGCGTGGGCTCGAAGCCGCCGGCGTGACGATTCTTGGAACGTCGCCCGACTCGATTGATACGGCCGAAGATCGCCGCCGCTTCGATGCAATAGCGCGCGAGCTTGGCGTTCTTCAGCCGCCCAACGGCACCGCGACAAGCGTCGCCGAGGCCGTCCAGGTCGCGGACAAGATCGGCTATCCGGTGTTGGTGCGACCGTCGTACGTACTCGGCGGTCGGGCGATGGAGATTGTCTACGACGCCGCGTCGCTCGAAGGCTATTTCGAGCGCGCAGCGAGAGTTTCGGAGGACCGTCCCGTTCTCATCGACAGGTTCCTCGAGGACGCGTACGAGGCGGATGTCGACGCGCTCTCCGACGGTACCGACGTGGTGATCGGCGGAATCATGCAGCACATCGAAGATGCCGGAATTCACTCTGGCGACTCGGCCTGCGTGCTTCCTCCGTACCTGATCACGGAAGCCGATCAAGCGAAAATGCGGGAGCATACTGTAGCGTTCGCCAAGGCCCTTCATGTGGTCGGCCTCATCAACGTCCAGTATGCGATCAAGAACGGACAGGTCTACGTACTCGAAGTGAATCCCCGCGGAAGCCGCACGGTTCCTTTCGTGTCAAAGGCGATTGGTGTCTCGCTCGCTGCACTCGCTGCCAGAGTCATGCTCGGCGAGAAGCTCGCGGACATCGGCTTCATGGAAGAGATCGTTCCCCGATACATCTCTGTAAAGGAAGCAGTGTTCCCGTTCACGAAGTTCCGCGAGTTCGATCCGATTCTCGGTCCCGAGATGCGTTCGACAGGCGAGGTGATGGGAGTCGCCGAATCATTCGGGCAGGCATTCGCAAAAGCGCAGCTTGCCGCGGACAACAGGCTTCCGGAGAAGGGAACTATCCTCCTCACGGTGAACGCATTCGATAAGGCAGGCATTACTCCGATCGCAAAGCGGTTCCATGAGATGGGGTTCAATCTTGTGGCGACTGAAGGCACTGCGAATCACCTCGAGGCCGCTGGCATTCCCGTGTCACGCGTGTTCAAGGTTCACGAGGGGCGGCCGCACGGAATTGACATGATCGTGAATGGCGATGTTCAGATGCTCATCAATACGCCGTTCGGAAAGCACGCCCTTCAGGACGACTACACGCTCCGCCAGGCCGCGATTGCGCATGGAGTCGCGTACACGACGACGCTCTCGGCCGCGAAGGCCGCGTGTGATGCGATTCTTTCGCTCCGCACTGAGGCTCCGTCGGTGAAGTCGATTCAGGAGTGGCACGCGGAGCTCAACAAGGAAGCGGTCGTATGAGCGGGACCGAGCCTTTCGTTCATGAATCGGCGTACGTGGACGATGGTGCGACGATCGGAGCTGGAACCAGGATCTGGCATTTCTGTCACGTGAACGGCGGCGCTGTCATCGGTGAGCGCTGCTCGCTGGGACAGAACGTCGTCGTGATGAACGACGTGAAGATTGGAAACAACGTGAAGATTCAGAACAACGTCTCGGTCTACGACGCAGTCGAGCTCGAGGATGATGTCTTTTGCGGACCGTCCATGGTATTTACGAACGTCATCAACCCCCGAAGCCACGTTCCCCGCAAGGACGAGTATCGCAAGACGCTCGTGAAGCGCGGGGCGAGCATCGGTGCGAACGCAACGATTGTCTGCGGAGCTACGCTCGGCGAATACGCTTTTATTGGCGCCGGCAGTGTAGTGACTGGCGACGTCCCCGCCTATGCCCTCGTGGTGGGAGTTCCGGGCCGGAGAGTTGGCTGGATGTGCCAGTGTGGGGAGCGACTTCCTGATTCTGGAACGGGATCTTGTGCGGCTTGTGGAACTGAGTACGCTTCGCGCGGCCAGACAATCGAGCGGGTCGGTTCAAATTGAGCGAGTCACCGAAGAAGGACATTCGCGTCGCGCTCGTGGGCTGCGGACGAATTGCCCGAAATCATGTCGAAGCGATCAAGCTCATCGATGGACTGAGCCTGGTAGGCGTATGCGATTGCATCGAGGAACGAGCAAAAACGCTGGCCGAGCCACTGGGCATCCCCGCGTACACCTCGTATGAGACGATGCTGGCTGAGGTGGATTGCGATGTGGTCACGATAGCGACGCCGTCGGGATTGCATCCGGGTCAGGGTGTTCTGGCAGCCCGCGCGGGGAAGCATGTGGTGACCGAGAAGCCGATGGCGATCTCGCTGAAGGGCGCCGACGATCTTGTCAGGGCATGCGATGAAGCGGGCGTGCATCTGTTCGTCGTTAAGCAGAATCGCCTCAATGCTCCGATCCAGCGATTGAAGCAGGCTGTCGACAAGGGCCGGTTTGGCCGTCTGTATCTGGCCAATTGCACGGTTCGCTGGGCACGTCCGCAGGAGTATTACGATCAGGCGCCGTGGCGCGGGACGTGGGAGTTCGACGGCGGCGCGTTTATGAACCAGGCGTCGCATTATGTCGATTTGATTCAGTGGGTCGTGGGGCCGGTGGACGGCGTAATGGCGAGAACGGCAACCCTCGCGCGGAAGATCGAGACCGAGGATACGGGCGTCGCGATCCTTCGCTTCCGCTCCGGAGCTCTCGGCGTGATCGAAGTGACCATGCTTGCCTATCCGAAGAACATGGAAGGGTCGATCACCGTCCTGGGAGAGAAGGGCAGCGTGAAGATTGGTGGAACGGCCGTAAACAAGGTCGAGCGGTGGGAGTTTGCCGATTCAGAGCCTGACGACGCCGTTGTGAGGACGATGGACAGCAATCCACCGAACGTGTACGGGTATGGCCATGAGGGCTACTACAGAAACGTGCTTGCAGTTCTCAACGGCGAAGCGAAACCGGATACCGACGGCCGGGCGGGCCGGAAATCGCTCGAATTGATTCTCGGCATCTATGAATCCGCCAAAACAGGATGCGAGGTCCCGCTCCCGCTGAAGGCGTGAAAATGGCATCTTTACAGGCTATGCATTACCCCAAATAATGGCAGTTCCTCTTCTCGATCTCCGCGCCCAGCACGCCTGCATCCGCGACGAAGTCGTCCGCGAAATGATGCAGGTGGTTGACGACCAGGCGTTCATACTAGGATCTCCCGTCGAACGGCTCGAAAAAGCCGTCGCAACGCTGTCGAATACCCGCTTCGCGATTGGCTGTGCAAACGGCACCGATGCGATCCTGCTCGCCCTTCGCGCGCTGGACATCAAGCCCGGGGACGAGGTCGTGACGACCCCGTTCACGTTCTTCGCCACCGCTGGAGCGATTCACAACGTTGGCGCTCGTCCGGTCTTCGCCGACATCGATGCGGACACTTTCAACATCTCGCCGCAGGCAGCCGCCGCCGCTGTCACGAGCAGGACAAAGGCTGTGATTCCTGTCGATCTTTTCGGACAGATCGCACCCGTCGACGCTGTCCATGCGGCAATTCCCGATCTCCCGATAATCGAGGATGCGGCTCAGTCCATCGGAGCGTCGCGAAAGATCGGAGACAAGACGGTGATGGCCGGTGAGGCCGCAACGATCGGCACGTTCAGCTTTTTCCCGTCAAAGAATCTTGGCGGATACGGCGACGGCGGCATGATGGTGACGCAGGATGAGGGGATCGCGAGCAGGTTGAAGCGGCTTCGCGTCCATGGCGGCATGAAGACGTACTACCATGAGGAGGTTGGCTACAACAGCCGGCTCGATGCACTTCAGGCCGCAGTGCTTCTGGCCAAGCTGCCGCATCTCGAGTCATGGAGCGCGGCCCGGCGGAAGAACGCGCAATACTACAATGCGGCTTTTGCGGGATCGTCGGATATCAGGACTCCGTACATCGATCCGGCAAACGTGTCGATCTACAATCAATACACGCTGCGCGTCTCCAGGAGGGATGCGCTTCAGGAGCACCTGAAGAGCAGGGGAATCGGCAACTCGGTCTACTATCCGCTTCCACTTCATCTCCAACCGTGCTTTGCCTACCTCGGCTATTCAGAGGGCGCCTTCCCTGAGAGCGAAAAGGCCGCACAGCAGGTGATCTCGCTGCCGGTGTTCCCTGAGCTCACTCAGTCGCAGCTGGACGAAGTCATTGAAGCCGTGAAAGGGTTCTATGGCAACTGAACCAATCAGCGCGTCCGCAATGAAGGACAAGCTTCTCGAGAAGCTGAAAGACAGGAAAGCGTGCATCGGCGTCGTCGGTCTTGGCTACGTGGGCCTGCCGCTCGCGCTCGAGTTTGCGAAAGTAGGGTTCAGGGTCATCGGGTATGACGTGAGCCGTCGTGTCGTCGACAACCTGAACGCGGGCAAGTCCCACATTCAGGATGTTTCGGGCGAAGAGCTTTCGGCGCTCGTGAAGTCGGGGAAGTTCGAAGCGACCGCTGACGAAGCGCGACTGCGGGAGATGGACGCGATCTCGATCGCCGTTCCGACGCCTCTCGCGAAGACGCGTGATCCGGACATGACCTACGTGATCGCTGCCGCAGACGCCATCGCACGTAATGCGCATCCGGGCCTGTTGATCGTGCTCGAGAGCACCACGTACCCGGGTACGACGCGCGAGCTGATGCAACCCAAACTCGAGGCGGCGGGACTCACTGTAGGCGAGGACGTGTTCCTCGCTTTCAGCCCCGAGCGAGTCGATCCTGGCAATCCCCACTGGAACACCAAGAACACGCCCAAAGTCGTCGGCGGAATTACGCCGGCGTGCACCGAGGTCGCGTCCGCTCTCTACGCATCCTGCCTCGAGAGCATCGTTCCCGTCTCGAGCACGGAGACGGCCGAGCTTGTCAAACTGCTCGAGAACACTTTCCGCTCGGTCAACATCGGTCTCGTCAACGAGATGATGATCGTCTGCGAGAAGCTTGGAGTAAATGTCTGGGAAGTGATCGATGCGGCGGCGACGAAGCCATTCGGCTTCATGAAGTTCACGCCGGGCCCCGGAATCGGCGGTCACTGCATTCCGCTCGATCCCCACTACCTCGCGTGGAAGATGCGCACGCTCAACTACAAGACCCGCTTCATCGATCTCGCGAGCGAGATCAACAGTGAAATGCCGGCTCTTGTCGTCGAGAAAGTCGCGCATGCCCTCAACGTCGATCGCAAGCCGCTCAACGGCAGCCGCGTTCTCGTTCTTGGTGTCGCTTACAAGCGTGACATTGACGACATGAGAGAGAGTCCGGCGCTGGACGTCATCAGCCTGCTCGAGGACCAGAAGGCGACAGTGGTGTATCACGATCCGCACGTCGCCTCTTTCCGCGAGGACGGGCATGAGCACCATTCGGTTGAGCTGACTGACGACGAGCTCACTCGTGCCGATGCTGTCGTGATCGTCACGGATCACTCGTCGATCGACTACCAGCGCGTCGTGAATCTTGCGCAGGTAGTTGTCGACACGCGGAATGCCACAGCCAGTTTGACTAAAAGCGACGCGGCGTCGACATCATCGCGCACGCGCCCTGATCTCGCAATCGCCTAAAAAAGAAAGCCATTCAATGAATATTTCAGTAATCGGCACCGGATACGTTGGACTCGTCGTGGGTGCATGTCTCGCCGAGACGGGCAATGACGTGATCTGCGCTGACCTGATGGAAGCCAAGATCGAAGGCCTGAAGCAGAACATCCTCCCGATCTACGAGCCCGGGCTCGAGAGTCTCGTCGAGCGGAACCAGCAGGACGGACGCCTCAGGTTCACGACCGACATCGCGTCGTCGATCGCGTCGGCCGATGTTCTCTTTGTCGCCGTCGGAACACCGCCGGATGAAGACGGCTCGGCTGACCTTCAGCACGTGCTCGCTGTCGCGCGCGAGATCGGCAGGCACATGACGAAGGAGCTGGTGGTCGTCACGAAGTCCACTGTCCCGGTCGGAACAGCGGGAAAGGTTGCGGCCGAGATCAGCAAGGAAGCCAGGTTCCCGTTCCACATGTGCAGCAACCCGGAGTTCCTGAAGGAAGGAGCTGCGGTTGATGATTTCATGAAGCCCGATCGTGTCGTGCTTGGCGTCGCCAGCGATTACGCGCGCGACATGATGACCGAGATCTACGCGCCGTTCGTCCGCACCGGAAAACCGATCATCTTCATGGATATCGCGTCTGCGGAGATGACCAAGTACGCGGCGAACGGAATGCTGGCGACCCGTATCTCGTTCATGAACGAGATCGCGAACCTTTGCGAGAAAGTCGGTGCGAACGTCGATATGGTTCGCCGCGGAATCGGAAGTGATTCGCGCATCGGACCGTCGTTTCTTTTCCCCGGCCCGGGCTACGGCGGGTCATGCTTTCCAAAGGATGTGAAGGCGCTCGTACGCACGGCTGCCGAAATCGGAATGGAAATGAAGGTCCTGGGTGCTGTTGAGGATGTGAACTACAATCAGAAGCTCCGCCTTGGCGAGAAGCTTCGTGAAGCGCTGGGCGACGACCTGAGCGGTATGCATTTCGCCGTGTGGGGACTCGCATTCAAGCCGCAGACGGATGACATGCGCGATGCGCCGTCGCTGACGCTCATCGAGGATCTTCTCGAGGCCGGCGCGACGGTTGCCGCCCACGATCCAGCGTCGATGGCGGAAGCAAAACACAAGCTTGGCGATCGTGTGAGATACGCCGAAACCAACTACGACGCTCTTGTTGGCGCGGATGCGCTGATTGTCGTCACAGACTGGAACGAATACCGTCATCCGGACTTCGCCCGTGTGAAGGAAACCCTCAAGCGGCCGGTTGTCGTGGACGGAAGAAACCTGTACGACCCCGAAAAGATGCAGGATCTCGGGCTGAGCTACTACTCGATGGGCCGCGCCACGGTCGAACTCCCGGCGCCGCCTCGGGTAGGAGAATACGCATGAGAATGAAGTCAATCATGCTTGCGTCAGCTTTGATGCTGACTGCATGCAAGCCGCCGTTCAACGCCGGCGCCTACGCGAACACCGACGAGCTCTTCAAGGTCGCCACGGCGGAGTACAACAAGAAGCACTGGGACAACGCCGTCCATGCCTTCGAGAGGCTGACGACCGAGCTGTCGCCGCGCGATCCGCGCATCGCGCAGGCCTACTATTATCTGGCCAAATCGCAGGAGAAGATGGGCGACCATCTTCTTGCCGCGAAATCGTACAGCCGCATTTACGAGCTGCTGCCTCAGGATTCGCTCGCCGACGACGCCCTGCTGGCATCGGCCAGGGCGTACCAGACGATGTGGCGAAAGCCGTCGCTCGACGCGGAGTATGGCCAGGAGTCACTGACCCAGTATCAGACATTCCTCGGATACTATCCGGATTCCCCGCTCGTTCCGGCGGTGACCCAGGGAATGGCGAAGCTCGACGAGTGGTTTGCCGAGAAGGATTACAACACTGGAATTCACTACCAGAAGCGAAAGGCGTACGACTCGGCGATCATCTATTTCAAGGACGTAATCAAGCTTCATCCGAATGCGAGGGTCACTCGCGACGCCTATCTGCGCCTGCACGAGGCGTACAAGTCGATCAGCTACAAGGATGACGCGCGCGATCTTTGTGACACGATGCGGAAGACTTATCCGGCGGACCGGGAAGTCACGCGCATCTGCGGACCGGCGCCGCCGGCAGCGGCTGCCGCTCCTCCTTCCGAATAGCGGTTGCGTCTCGGTCTGTTTGGCGGGTCGTTCAATCCGCCGCACATCGGGCACCTTCTCGTAGCAGTTGACGCCTGCGAGGCGCTGGGTCTGGACAAGCTGATAATCATGCCAGCCGCGGCGAACCCGCTGAAAGCAAAGGCCCTCGGTGGCACCTCCCCGGCCCAGCGCCTCGAGATGACCCGGCTCGCGTTTGCGGCCGACAGTCGGTTCGAGGTCAGCGACATGGAAATCGGGCGGGGCGGGTTATCTTACACGGTTGATACCCTGGAAGAGCTAGCCCGGAATTACGAGGGTGCGGAGCTGATTCTGGTGCTCGGAATGGACTCGCTGGCGACGTTCAGCCAATGGGTTCGTCCGGACAGAATCAGGGAGCTGGCGCGGTTCGGAGTCCTCACCAGGACAGCCGTGTCGAAGAATGCGCTGGAGAAGGAAACCGGTTCGGAATTGCCTGATGGTGCGACGCTCGTTACTGCGCGACGTATTGACGTCTCGTCATCCGAGATTCGCGAGAGGATTCGGGCCGGAAAATCGATTAAGGGATTCGTCGCGGAATCGGTTGAGGAATTCATCCGCTCCGCGCAACTATATACGTCCTGACTGCTGACCCGTCCTCTGACTGGCTTCAGCAGGGGCGAATGAGGAAACGGGAATGTTGAAAGTGTTGACGAACGTCTTCGGTACGCGACACGATCGCGAAAAGAAGCGCGTTCAGCCAATCGTCGATCAGATCAACGAAGAGTACGAGCGGCTCCAGGGAATATCAGAAGAAGAGCTCAAGGGGCAGACGGCCAGGTTCCGCGCTCAGATTGCTGAAGCGACAAGCGAGCTCGAGGCGCGAATTGCCGAGCTCAAGGAACAGAAGAAGCAGACGCCCGATGCGGCGGAGCGTGAGACCATCGACATCGAGCTCGGTGGTGCGGACGGCCGGGGTGGCGTTGAAGGAGAGCTTCGCGACACGATTGCCGAAGTGCTCGATGAGATTCTCCCCGAGGCATTCGCGACAGTTCGCGAAGCGGCGAGACGGCTTGTCGGCACGACCGTGATGGTGACTGGTCGTGAGATGCAGTGGAACATGGTGCACTACGACGTGCAGCTGATGGGCGGTATTCAGCTTCACCTCGGACGCATTGCCGAAATGGCGACTGGTGAGGGAAAGACTCTCGTCGCGACGCTTCCGCTGTATCTGAATGCGCTGCCGGCAAAGGGCGCGCACCTGATCACTGTCAACTCGTATCTGGCCCGGCGTGACTCGGAGTGGATGGGTCACGTGTACCGGTATCTCGGACTGACGGTTGGTTGTCTCGACGATACCGAGCCTGGATCGTTCGAGCGCCGCGCAGTTTACGAGTCGGATATCACGTATGGCACGAACAATGAGTTCGGCTTCGACTACCTCCGTGACAACATGGTGGTATCGACCGACCAGCGCGTGCAGCGCGGACACGCGTTCGCGATTGTGGATGAAGTCGATTCAGTTCTCATCGACGAAGCCCGTACGCCGCTGATCATCTCGGGTCCCGTCGGCAACGAATCGGACGGCGAGTATGCGCTTCACAACGCGAATGTCGAGCGGCTGGTAAAGCGCCAGAGCGACCTCTCGAACGTCCTTGTCGCTGAAGGCGAGAAGGCGTTTGAAGCGGGCGACATGGAGACGGCCGGGCTCAAGTTCTATCAGGCGCAGCTTGGCGCTCCGAAGAACAAACGCCTTCTCAAGATGATGAACGAGCCGGGCGTCAAGCAGCTAGTCCAGAAGAAGGAGCTCGAGCACCTCGCTGACAGAAAGCTTCCTGCCGCGAAGCAGATGTACCGGGACATGGAAGAGAACCTTCTCTACGTGCTCGACGAGAAGGGACACACGGTTCACCTCACCGATCGTGGCGTCGACTTCATGTCGCCGCAGGATCACGAGGCGTTCGTTCTTCCGGATATCTCGCACGAAGTTCACCGCATCGATCATGATGAGGAGATGACGCCGGAGGAGAAGCTCGCGGCGCGTGCGCAGATCAATCGTGAATACGCGGAGAAGAGCGAGAAGCTGAATATCGTCCATCAGCTTCTCCGTGCTCACTCGCTGTACGAGATCGACGTCAACTACGTGGTGCAGGAAGGCCAGGTGCTGATCGTGGACGAGTTCACCGGCCGTACGATGCCGGGCCGCCGCTGGTCGGAAGGATTGCACCAGGCCGTCGAAGCCAAGGAGCGTGTCCAGGTCAAGGGCGAGACGCAGACTCTCGCGACTATCACGATTCAGAATTACTTCCGCATGTACTCGAAGCTGGCCGGCATGACCGGTACGGCCGAGACGGAAGAAACCGAGTTCCACGAGATCTACGGGTTGGGCGTGTCGGTTATCCCGACCAACCGTCCTGTCATTCGCGATGATCGCCAGGATCT